>NZ_JBFAZX010000001.1:312388-823358 GCF_040689395.1 Dactylosporangium sp. NPDC051484
ACGCCTCAGGCTCCGGAACGGCGGGGGTCTCCGCGAGTTCCGGAACAGCGGAAGTCGCCTCAGGCTCCGGAACGGCGGGGGTCTCCGCGAGTTCCGGAACAGCGGAAGTCGCCTCAGGCTCCGGAACGGCGGGGGTCTCCGCGAGTTCCGGAGCAGCGGAAGTCGCCTCAGGCTCCGAAACGGCGGGAGTCTCCGCGAGTTCCGGAGCAGCGGGAGCGGCTGCGGGTTCCGGAACAGCGGGAGTCGCCGGGGGTTCCGGAACGGCGGGAGTCTCCGCAGGTTTCGAACCGGTGGGGGTCTCCGTCAGTTCCGGAACGGCGGGGGTCTCCGCGGGTTCCGGAACGGCGGGAGTGTCCGCAGGTTCCGTCGTCTCTGCCATTCCGGTCTCTCCGATGCGTAGAAGATGCGTAGAAGTTGGCTTATTTGCAGGTCGCGAGCATGTCGGTAAGTGCGGTCTTCTCGGCCTGCGTGACGCTCAGCTTGTAGTAGGCCTTCACGGTGACCCAGCTCTGCGCGTACGTGCACCAGTAGTCGTGGTTCGGCGGCTTCCACGTCGACGGGTCCTGGTCACCCTTTGCCCGGTTGGACCCCGCGCTAACGGCGAACAGTTGCGGCCGGGTCAGATCGTTCGCGAATTCCTTGCGCTGCTGGTCGGTCCACTGCGCCGCGCCCGTGCGCCAGGCCGCCGCGAGCGGCACCATGTGGTCGATGTCGAGGGCCTTCGGGTCGGTGAAGTCCTTGTCGTCGTACGCGCTGTGCCAGGAGCCCGCGGTGATCTTGCAGTCGGCGGTGGCCTGGACGTCCTTGCCGTCGCGCTTGAGGACGACGTCGCGCGTGTCGCAGCCGCTGCCCTGGCCGGTCCAGTGCGTGAACTTCTGGCGGCTGTAGCCGGTCATCGGTCCGGCCGTGGCGACGGTCAGCGCGTCCAGCGCAGCGGTGCTGTTGCCAGCGCTGTTGCCGGTACCGCTGCTGGCGCTGGGTGTGCTGCTGCTGCTGCTGCTACTGCTGCTGGCGGTCGGGCTCGACGTGGCCTCGGCACCGCTAGAGGTGTAGGAGACGTCGCAGCTGCTGGCACCGGTGAGAACCGTGGCGACCGTGAGGGCGATGAGGACGGCTTTGCCGTTGGAGAGGGGGCGCACGCCCCCTACTCTGCGGCATCAATGCCCAAGACGCTGGGAAGACGCGCCCGTGTTGATCGTCACGGGCGGGTCTCAATGTCCGGCTATCCGCGGTTCACGGCGCTCAGCACGGCGCGCAGGGACGCGGTGACGATGTTCGCGTCGACGCCGACGCCCCAGTGCGTGGTGCCGTTGACGGAGCACTCGACGTATGCCGCAGCCTGGGCACCCTCGCCGGAGGTCAGCGCGTGCTCGGCGTAGTCCAGCACCCGCACGTCGACGCCGACGTCGCCCAGGGCGCGCACGAACGCGTCGATGGGGCCGTTGCCGGTGGCGGCCACGGTCCGGGTGGCACCGTCGGCCGTGATGTCCGCGGTCAGTGTGACCTTGCCGTCAACGGTCGCGGCCTCGTATCCGACGAGCGTGAATCGCCGGTCGCTGAAGAACTCGCCGGAGAAGATGTCCCACATCTGCTGCGGGCTGACCTCGCCGCCCTCGTCGTCGGTGTGCCGCTGCACGACGCCGGAGAACTCGATCTGCAGCCGGCGGGGCAGGTCGAGGTGGTGCTCGGACTTCATGATGTACGCGACGCCGCCCTTGCCGGACTGCGAGTTGACCCGGATGACGGCCTCGTAGGAACGGCCCAGGTCCTTCGGGTCGATCGGCAGGTATGGCACGCCCCACGTGAACTGGTCGACGTCCACGCCGGCCGCCGCCGCGTCGCGGTTGAGGGCCTCGAAACCCTTCTTGATCGCGTCCTGGTGCGAGCCGGAGAAGGCGGTGTACACCAGGTCGCCCGCGTAGGGGTGGCGCTCGTGGACGGGCAGCTGGTTGCAGTACTCGACGGTGCGCTTGATCTCGTCGATGTCGGAGAAGTCGATCTGCGGGTCGATGCCCTGCGAGAACAGGTTCAGTCCCAGGGTGACCAGGTCGACGTTGCCGGTGCGCTCACCGTTGCCGAACAGGCAGCCCTCGACGCGGTCGGCGCCGGCCATCAGGCCCAGTTCGGCCGCGGCGACCGCGGTGCCGCGGTCGTTGTGCGGGTGCAGCGACAGTACGACCGACTCGCGGCGCGGCAGGTTGCGCGACATCCACTCGATCGAGTCCGCGTAGACGTTGGGGGTGGCCATCTCCACCGTCGCGGGCAGGTTGACGATCAGCGGGCGGTCCGGCGTGGGCTGCAGCACCTCGATGACCGCGGTGCACACCTCCAGCGCGTAGTCCAGCTCGGTGCCGGTGTAGGACTCGGGGGAGTACTCGTAGAAGATCTCGGTGTCGGGCGTGATCGCCTCGGCGTACTTCTGGCACAGCCGCGCGCCGGTCGTGGCGATGTCGGTGATCCCGGCCCGGTCCAGTCCGAACACCACGCGGCGCTGCAGCGTCGAGGTCGAGTTGTAGAAGTGCACGATGGCCCTGCGGGCGCCGATCAGCGACTGGAACGTGCGCTCGATCAGGTTGTCCCGGCACTGCGTCAGCACCTGGATCGTGACGTCCTCGGGGATCAGGTCCTGCTCGATCAGCGTGCGCACGAAGTCGAAGTCGGTTTGCGAAGCGGCCGGGAAGCCGACCTCGATCTCCTTGTAGCCCATGCGTACCAGCAGGTTGAACATCCGCCGCTTGCGCTCGACCGACATCGGGTCGATGAGCGCCTGGTTGCCGTCGCGCAGGTCCACCGCGCACCACCGGGGTGCGACCGTGATCTCCTTACCGGGCCATTGCCGGTCGGTCAGCGGGACTGCGAACTGTTCAGAGAAGGGCCGGTACCGGTGAATGGGCATGCGACTGGCGGACTGGTGGGCGATCTCGGACATGCTCTTCCTGCTCCTGGGTTGTCGCGCTGTGCGCGGAAGGTCTGGTCTGGGACAGACCGGCAGGAGCGCAGACGCGCATCATCCCCGCGACGAGGTGCCGGCCTGAGGGGCCCCGTCGCGGCGACGAAGAAGAAGCGTCTGCCACATGTCAAGAAAGACCATACGCCCCCCATCCGGTACCGCGAAACCAGTCTCGTTCAGTGAGAGGTCTTCACCGACGGCCCGGTCGAGGGCGAACGCGACCCTGACGGGCTCGCCGACCCCGACGGGCTCGACGACACTGGCGGGCTCGACGGGCTCGACTGCGCGGGTGACGGCGGGGCCGCCGTGCCCATCGGTGCGCCGTCCACGACCGGGCCGGGCAGCGAGATCGTCGGCGGTGCCGCGACCACCTCGCCGGTGAGCATGAGCTGCCCGAACGGCAGCTTGGCCGCGGCGAGGATGCCGCTGTCGTTGTAGCAGAACGTGCCCGGATCGATCGGCGGCTGGATCGCGGTCACGCCCGGCTCCACCGAGAAGCAGGGCGCGGACGCGTCGGCCAGCGGGTCGGCGGGCGCGACCGACAGCGGGATCTGCCGGTCCAGCAGCACGTCGAGCCAGCTCACGAAGACGTATTGGACCCGTGGGTCGATCGCGGCCGGCGGCTTCTTGCCGCTCGCGGCCACCTTGACGCAGTTGCCGGACGGGTTGATCCGGCACTGGTACTGCCCGTCGGGCAGGTTCGCGATCGCCACGTCGGCGGTGCCGCCCAGCGCGCCGCCCTGGATGTCGACCCGCCAGGTGCGGTCGGTGGCGATGGTGACCAGGATCGAGCGGGGCGCCTTGCCCTGCACGGTCAGCGTGTACGCGGCGATGTAGCGCTGGTCCTTCGCGACCGCCACCCGCGCGGCGAGCGTCCCGCGCGGGTCGGGCTGAGCCGGTGCTGGCGTGCCGGCCAGGCTGACCCCCGGATCCGGGGCGACGGACGAGCCGCAGGCGGTGACCAGCACACCGGTGAGCACGGCCAGCGCCGTGCCGGTGGTCACAGTGATCGCACGATTCCCGACCCGACGCTCCCGCACCCGCGTATTCTCGCCCGGCGGGGCGGCCGGATCGTGGAACGCCACTCCCGAGGGACACCTCACACCGGTACGCTCGGCTGCGTTGACCTCGCCCAAACGGGCGGATGAGGGCTGGAAGGAGCTCGACGGCGTGGCGCTGATCGTGCAGAAGTATGGCGGTTCGTCCGTCGCCAACGCCGAGCGCATCAAGCGCGTCGCCGAGCGGATCGTCGACACGCGAAAGGCCGGCCATGAGGTCGTCGTGGTGGTGTCCGCCATGGGCGACACGACCGACGAGCTGCTCGACCTCGCCTCACAGGTGAGCCCGGTCCCGGCCGGTCGCGAGCTGGACATGTTGCTCACCGCCGGCGAGCGGATCTCCATGGCGCTGCTCGCGATGGCGATCAACAACCTGGGATTCGAGGCCCGCTCCTACACCGGCAGCCAGGCCGGAGTGATCACCACGTCGACGCACGGCCGCGCCCGGATCATCGACGTGACCCCGGGCCGCCTGCGCAGCGCGCTCGACGAGGGTGCGATCGCGATCGTCGCCGGCTTCCAGGGCGTCTCCCAGGACACCAAGGACATCACCACCCTCGGCCGCGGCGGCTCCGACACCACCGCCGTCGCGCTCGCCGCGGCGCTGAACTCCGACGTCTGCGAGATTTACACCGACGTCGACGGCATCTTCACCGCCGACCCCCGGGTGGCCAAGAACGCCCGGCACATCAAGCAGATCACGTACGAGGAGATGCTCGAGCTGGCCGCCTGCGGCGCGAAGGTGCTGCACCTGCGCAGCGTCGAATACGCGCGGCGGTTCTCGCTGCCGATCCACGTCCGTTCCTCGTACTCAACCGAAAACGGCACCATGGTCACCGGATCGATGGAGGACCTTCCCGTGGAGCAAGCGCTCATCACCGGCGTCGCACACGACCGCAGTGAGGCGAAGATCACAATCGTCGGCGTGCCCGACCAGCCCGGCGTCGCCGCGCGGATCTTCCAGACGGTCGCGGCCGCGGAGACCAACATCGACATGATCGTGCAGAACGTGTCGACGGAGAGCACGGGACGCACGGACATCTCCTTCACGCTGCCGAAGACCGACGGCGCGACCGCCAAGGCGGCCCTGGAGCGGATCAAGTCCTCGATCGACTTCAAGTCGATCCTGTTTGACGACCACATCGGCAAGGTCTCGCTCATCGGCGCCGGCATGCGCTCCAACCCGGGCGTCGCGGCCAAGCTCTTCGCCGCTCTCGCCGAGGCCGGCGTCAACATCGAGATGATCTCCACGTCGGAGATCCGGGTCTCGGTCGTGTGCCGCGACACCGACCTCGACGTCGCCGTCCGGGCCATCCACGACGCGTTCGAGCTGGGCGGCGACGAGGAAGCCGTGGTCTACGCGGGGACCGGAAGGTAGGTTCGTCCTCCATGGGCGGTCTGCCGAGCCTGGCCGTGGTCGGTGCGACCGGCGCCGTCGGCTCCGTGATGTGTGAGCTGCTCTCGTCCCGCAAGAACGTGTGGGGCGAGATCCGGCTCGTCGCCTCCAAGCGCTCGGCGGGCCGCAAACTCACCGTGCGCGGGGAGGAGACGCTCGTCCACGAGCTCACCCCCGAGGTCTTTGACGGCATCGACGTGGCCATGTTCGACGTGCCCGACGAGGTCTCCGTGGAGTGGGCGCCGATCGCCGTCTCGCACGGCGCGATCGCCGTGGACAACTCGGGTGCCTTCCGCATGGACCCCGACGTGCCCCTCGTCGTGCCGGAGATCAACCCGGAGCAGGTGCGCAACCGCCCCAAGGGCATCATCGCCAACGCCAACTGCACCACCCTCACGATGATCGTGGCGCTGGCGCCGCTGCACCGTGAGTATGGCCTGAAGGAGCTCGTCCTGGCCTCCTACCAGGCGGTCTCCGGCGCCGGCAAGGACGGCGTCGACACGCTGCTCGACCAGCTCAGCCGGGTCAGCGGCGACCGCACGCTGGGCTCGCGCTCCGGCAACGTGCGCCAGGCCGTCGGCGACGACCTCGGCCCGTTCCCGGCGCCGCTGGCGCTCAACGTGGTGCCGTGGGCCGGCTCCCTGCGCGACGCCGGATGGTCCTCGGAGGAGCTCAAGCTCCGCAACGAGTCGCGCAAGATCCTCGGCCTGCCCGACCTCAAGGTCTCCGCCACCTGCGTGCGGGTCCCCGTGGTCACCGGTCACTCCGTCGCCGTGCACGCGGTCTTCGGCGCCGAGGTCGATGCCGAAGGCGCCCGCGAGGTCCTGCGGCACGCGCCGGGCGTGATCCTGGTCGACGACCCAGCGGCGGGCGAGTTCCCGATGCCGATCGACGCCGTGGGCACCGACCCGTCGTGGGTCGGCCGCATCAGGCGCGCGGTCGACGACCCTCGGGCACTGGACTTCTTCGTGACCGGCGACAACCTGCGCAAGGGGGCGGCGTTGAACACCGCCCAGATCGCCGAACTGCTGTCCAGGGAGCTGCGCGCGGCCTAGCCGCCTTGCTTCGTGCGGCCCGCGCTGAGCGAAGTCCCCTGCTGCCATCCAGGATGGCCCTCCACACGGCTTCACGCGCCGTGGCATGCCGCTGGACTGTGAAGCCCATCTCGATTGACAGTAACCAGCAAGTGGGAGTTACTGTCAAAATATGTCTGCTGTCACTTTCAGCCCGCGCCGGTGGTGGGCGCTGATCGCGATCGTGCTCAGCGTGCTCACGGTCGGATTCGACACCACGATTCTCAACGTCGCGCTGCCCACGCTCGCGACCGCGCTCAACGCCGGGAACGACGACCTGCAGTGGATCGTCAACGCGTACGTGCTGGTGTTCGCCGGGCTGCTCCTGCCGATGGGCGCGCTCGGCGACCGCTACGGCCGCAAGCGCCTGCTCATGACCGGCCTCCTGCTGTTCGCCGGCGCTTCGCTGATCGCCGTGTTCGCGAGCGGCGCCGGCCAGGTCATCGCCGCCCGCGCGCTCATGGGCGTTGGCGGCGCGATCCTCACCCCGATCACGATGGCCGTGCTGCCCGTGATGTTCGAGCCGCACGAGCGCGGAAAGGCGATCTCCCTGGTCACCATGGGCATGGGCATCGGGCTGCCGCTCGGGCCGATCATCGGCGGGTATCTGTTGGAGCACTTCTGGTGGGGCTCGATCTTCGTGATCAACGTCCCGGTCGCATTGGTCGCGCTCGTGGCCGTCGCGCTGCTCGTGCCGGAGTCGAGGTCCTCCACGCCGAAGCGCGTCGACCTGATCGGCGCCGGGCTGTCCACGCTGGGCCTGGTTTCCCTGGTGTACGGCGTGATCGAGGCACCCGCCCGCGGCTGGACTGACGCCCGCGTGCTCGTCGGCCTCGCCCTCGGCGCGGCCCTGCTCGCGATCTTCGCGCTCGTCGAGCGGCGCGCCGAGTCCCCGATGATCGACCTCCGGCTCTTCCGGAAGGCGCGCTTCGCCTGGGGTACCGCCGCGGGAACCCTGGCGTCCTTCGCGCTCTTCGGCGTGCTGTTCATCCTGCCGCAGTACCTGCAGGCGGTCCGCGGCAACGACGCGCTCGGCGTCGGCCTGCGGCTGCTCCCGCTGATCGGCGGCCTCTTCGTCGGCGCGCCACTCGGCGAGCGCATCGCGCACCTGACGGCGACCCGGGTGCCGGTGGCGGCCGGGCTGCTGATCGGCGCGGTCGGCCTGGGCCTGGGCGCCCGCACCGGCGTCGAGTCCGGCTATGGCTTCGTGGCCACCTGGCTGGCGGTCGGCGGCTTCGGCATCGGCCTGGCGCTGACCCCGGCGATGGACGCGGTGCTCGGCTCGCTGCCGCGTGACGAGGCCGGCTCGGGCACCGCGATCACGATGACCCTGCGCCAGGTCGGCGGCGCCCTGGGGGTGGCGCTGCTGGGCAGCCTGACCGCCGCTGTGTACCGCGACCGCCTGGACGCCGCCCCCGAGACCGCGAAGCAGTCGATCTCGGCCGCGGTCGCGATCGCCGCGCGCACCGGCGACCAGGCGCTCGCGCTGTCGGCGCGCTCGGCGTTCCTAACCGCGATGAGCGCGGTACTGCTGGCCTGCGCGGCCATCGCCGTGGTGGGTGCGGTGCTGGTGGCGCTGTTCCTGCCGAGTGCACGACCCGCCGCCGGTGCGGAAGAATCGGTGGATGAGCTCACCAGGGTTGCGTGAACGAAAGAAGCAGAAGACCCGCTGGGCGATTCAGGAGCACGCCGTGCGCCTGTTCGTCCAGCAGGGCTACGACGCGACCACGGTGGAGCAGATCGCGGAGGCCGCCGAGATCTCGCCGAGCACGTTCTTCCGATACTTCAAGACCAAGGAAGACGTGATCATCCAGGACCGCTACGACGAGCTCATGGCGGAGGCGATCCGCACCGCGCCGCCGGACCTGCCCCCGCTCGAGGTGATGCGCCGCTGCTTCATCGACGGGTTCGCCTCGATCGGCCCGGAGGAGGTCGAGCAGGTCATGCAGCGCGCGAGGCTGCAGTTCGCCGTGCCGGCCCTGCGGATGCGGGCTCTGGACAGCATGCAGGAATCGATCCGCTACCTGGCGGCCCCGCTGGCCGAGCGCCTGGGCCGCCCGAAGGACGACTTCCGCTGTCAGGCGTTCGTAGGTGCCTGCGTGGGCGCAATGATCAACGCCCTGATCGCCTGGGTTCAGGACGGCCAGAACACGGACGACGTGCTGGCCATGATCGACCAGGCGCTGTCGGTGATCGCCGAGGGCCCATGAATCCTTCCGTCAGGCCAACACGTCGTCAGCATCGGTGATCGTGTAGGCATACCCCTGCTCAGCGAGGAACCGCTGCCGATGCGCCGCATACTCCGTGTCGATCGTGTCCCGGGCGACCACCGTGTAGAAGTGCGCCTGCCGGCCGTCCGCCTTCGGCCGCAGCACCCGCCCCAGCCGCTGCGCCTCCTCCTGCCGTGACCCGAACGTCCCGGACACCTGGATCGCCACGGCGGCCTCGGGCAGGTCGATCGAGAAGTTGCCGACCTTGGAGATCACCAGCGTCTTGAGCTCCCCGTTTCGGAACGCGTCGAACAGCCGCTCCCGTTCCCTGTTCGTGGTCGCACCCTGCACGATCGGCGCATCGAGGAACTCCCCGAGCTGGTGCAGCTGGTCGATATAGCCCCCGATGACCAGGATCTGGTCGTCCTTGTGCCGGTCGATCAGCGCCCGCACGACCGGCAGCTTGGTCCGCGCGGTGGCGGCCACCCGGTAGCGCTCCTCCGGCTCCGCGACGGCATACGCCATCCGCTCGGCGTCGGTGAGGGTCACCCGCACCTCGACGCACTCGGCCGGCGCGATCCAGCCCTGTGCCTCGATGTCCTTCCATGGGGCGTCATACCGCTTCGGGCCGATGAGCGAGAACACGTCGCCCTCGCGGCCGTCCTCGCGCACGAGCGTCGCTGTCAGCCCGAGCCGGCGGCGGGCCTGCAGGTCGGCGGTGAACCGGAAGATCGGGGCCGGCAGCAGGTGGACCTCGTCGTAGACGACCAGGCCCCAGTCGCGGGCGTTGAACAGGTCCAGGTGCGCGAACGTGCCGCCGCGGCGGGTCGTCAGCACCTGGTAGGTGGCGATCGTGACCGGCCGGATCTCCTTGCGCTCCCCGGAATACTCGCCGATCTCCGCGTCTGTGAGGCTGGTGCGCGCCATCAGCTCGCGCTTCCACTGCCGCCCGGCGACCGTGTTGGTGACCAGGATCAGCGTCGTCGCCTTTGCCTCAGCCATTGCCGCCGCGCCGACCAGCGTCTTGCCGGCGCCGCAGGGGAGCACGACCACGCCCGATCCGCCGGCCCAGAACGACTCGACCGCCTCGCGCTGATAGGAGCGCAGAACCCAGCCGTCCTCCGCCAGGCTGATCGGGTGCGCCTCGCCGTCGACGTAGCCGGCGAGGTCTTCCGCCGGCCAGCCCAGCTTCAACAGCGCCTGCTTGAGCCGGCCCCGCTCGGAGGAGTGCACGATGACCGTGTCGGCGTCGAGCTGAGAGCCGAGCATCCCGGCGAGCTTCTTGCTCTTCGACACCTCGATCAGCACCGCCCGGTCGGAGGCGTGCAGGACCAGGCCGTGGACCGGGTCGTTGAGCAGCCGAAGCCGCCCATACCGATCCATGGTCTCGGCGATGTCGACGAGCAACGCGTGGGGGACCGGGTAGCGCGAGAAGCGCAGCAGCGAGTCGACCACGCCCTCGGCGTCGTGCCCCGCGGCGCGCGCGTTCCACAGCCCGAGCGGGGTCAGCCGGTAGGTGTGCACATGCTCGGGCGAGCGCTCGAGCTCGGCGAACGGCGCGATGGCCATGCGGCAGGCCTGGGCGTCGGGGTGGTCGACTTCGAGCAGGAGGGTCTTGTCGGACTGGACGATCAGCGGACCTTCAGGCACCGGACCAGTGTCGCATGCGGGTATGACACTTCCCGGATAATGAGAAGGATGCACGCCGATGCAACCACGGTAGGGCCGCGCGCGTTTGAGCATTGACGGTCTGGCGGCCGTCGCCGCGGAGCCGGGCGTGCGCGTTCGGCGATCGTCAGTAGCCGGCACGCCCGCGGGCGCGCCGGGAACGGACGGTCGAATCAGTTCGGGGGCGGGCGCGTCGTCCGATCCGGGCTCCGCGCTGGGCCGGGGATCTCCCCTGATCCGCGGTCCGGCACAGCCCGCTCACCGACGTGATCGCAGAGACCGCCGCAAGCCTCGGCCCGCGCCCACGACTGACCCTCAGGCGTCGGCCTCCGCGATGGCCCCCGTGATTCGGTGCAGCGCGAACGTGTGCAGCATCTCTGTGCGCTCGTCCTCGGCGCGCAGGTAGCCCGAGCCCATCGAGACCGGTCTGACCAGCCGCGACGCCGTGGCCCCGTGCGCGTCGACGTAGCCGACCCAGACCCGCGTCTTGTCCCGCAGCGCCTGCTGCAGCACCTCGAGGGCCTCGGTGTGCGACGCGCTCGACGCCTCGTTGGAGCGCACGGTCACCGGCGCTCGCCGGGCGACCCGGGCCGCGGCGTCGCCCCGGCGGATCTGCTCGACCACCCCGGCCAGCCGCGGCGCCGACAGCCGCACGCTCGTGGCCGGGTCCTCCACCCCGCGGGCTGCCCACGTCGGCCGCGGCGCCCCCCGCCGGACCTTCGGCCTGGTCAGTACCGCGGCGCCGGTGGCATCCTCCTGTACGGGCGGATAGCCCGCCTCGCGCAGCGCCTCCAGCAGGCGGGCTGGGGTGTGGCGGCAGGCCAGCACCGTGGGCGCCAGGCGGCGCAGGCCCAGCGCCTGCAGGCGCCGGTCGGCGAGCACCTCGGCGATGACCGACTCGTCGTCGCCGCGCACGTAGGAGTTGGCCGAGCCGATCCGAATGCCGCCGTGTCGGCGCGCGACGTCGTCGATGAGATACGTCAGCGTCTGCGGCATCGGAGTGCGGGACCGCCGCGCGAGCAGCGCATGCAGGTCGGCGGCCGAGTAGCCGGCGTCCAGGCTGCGGCGCACCGTGTCCGTGGTGATCCGGTAGACGCTGGCCGACTCCTGCCGGCCCAGCAGCTCAAGCTCGCCGGCGAGGGTCGGCTCCGGCGGGCCCGGGACGATCACGGAGAGGTCGGCCTGCAGTAGCACGTGGTCGACCGGCGAGGGCAGCAGCGTGTCGAGCAGCGCCGCCGAGCCGGCCATCGCGTATCCCTCCGGCGCCGCGATCCCGAGCGGATCGTCCGGGTCGAGGCCGTCGGACAGCAGCTCCTCCAGCAGCAGCCGGCCGTAGCTGGTCAGCCCGTTGAAGCCGGTCAGGCCCAGGAACGCGGCCTCGGCCAGGCTCGCCTCGATGGCAGCCGAGGCACCCCGGCTGATGCGCCGCGGCGCGCGCCACGCCAGCGTCTCCACCACGGCGGACGGCGCCGCGCTCCGGCCCGGCGCCAGGCCGGCGAGCACCTGCAGCGCGGCCCGGCGCTGCGCCGGCGCGCCCGGCCGGGCCAGCTCGGGTGCGAGGGCGTTGATCGGCCGGTCGCGATCGTCGCGCTGCCCCACCAGCGCCGGGGCGCGAGTCATGGTCAGCCAGGAGACCGCGAGCCGGTGCCAGCGGGCCGCGATGCCACCCGCCCGCCAGGCGTCATACGCCACCGTGGGCAGGAACACGCTCTCGATCCGCTTGTTGTCGATGATCTCCTCGCCGACGAGGCCGGCCGCGGTGACGACCTCCGCCAGCAGCGCCGCCTGCGGCTCGTCCACGCCGACGGACTTCGCGTAGCGACGCAGCTCCCGGACGCCGAGGCCGCCGGAGCGCAGTACGGACGGCGGCTCCTGACCGATGGTCTCGATCAGCGCCTCGGCGTTGCGCACCAGCTCCAGGACCTGCCCCGCCCCCGCGCGGTCGAGCTGGGCGGGATCGCGCTGCGGGGTGTCCATCGGGGGCGGGTCGGGGTGCAGGTGGCCCAGCGGCCCCGCGTCGCGGCGCAGCACGAGCGACACCTCGACCGGCAGCTCCACGGCGTCACGCCCGACCGGGACCAGCAGGTGGCGATCGAGGAGCCAGCGGATCGGCGAGTCGGAGCCGGGCTGCAGGCTGGCGGCGGCGACCGTGCCGACCGGTGGCCCGGCGGCGAGCCGGTCGAGCACCGCCCGGGCGCCCGGCGGGGCGGCCAGCAGCGTGCGGCGCAGCCCGGCGGCGTCAGCGGCCAGCGCGCCCGCCATTGGGTCGAGCTCCTCGGCGGGGCGGCCGAGCCCGGCCGGATACGGCGAGCAGACCTCCTCCACGGCGCCGACGATGCGCAGGGCCGGGTCCGGCCCGAACACCACGGCGTAGGCGCGCAGCTGGTCGACCGCCGCGCGCACCCGTGCCGCCTCCACCCCGGACTGCGCGGTCAGCGCCAGCACCGCCTCGGTCGAGGAGGTGTGCCCCACCCGCGTGTACCGCAGGGCGTCGAGGATCTCCAGCGTGAACTGGTCGAGCGCGTCCAGCGCCCGGGCGACGGCCACCCGGGACTGCGCCCGGTGCGCCAGCGCCGAGAAGTCGGACGGCGGCGGTATGACCAGGTCAGGGCGTAACCGGATGAGCGCCAGCAGCTCCTCGTCGGGCAGGGCGCGTAAATGGTCGGCCAGCGAAGTCGTCGTCATCTCGCCTCATACGCTAACCGCATTGTCTGACAAAAGAGGGCGGGCCCGCCGGGCCCGCCCTCGATGTGCTTACAGCGTGTTACTTGAGACCGTTGCTGACCGCGGTGAGCAGCTCGCCGTTGGCGGTGTCGCCGTTGAGCTCCCAGGCGAACGCGCCGCCGAGGCCCTGGGCCTTCGCGTAGGCCATCTTGCCGCTGAGGGTGGCCGGGGTGTCGTAGCTCCACCAGTTGTTGCCGCACTTCGCGTACGCCGTGCCGGCGATCGTGCCGGTGCTCGGGCACGTGTTCTTGAGGACCCTGTAGTCCTCGTTGCCCGCCTCGTACGTGCCGGTCGCCGCGCCGGTCGCCGCGCCGCCGGGCGCGTCCTGGGTGACGCCGGTCCAGCCGCGGCCGTAGAAGCCGACGCCCAGCAGGATCTTGTTGGACGGGATGCCCTTGCCCTTGAGCTTCTGGATGGCCGCGTCGGCGCAGAAGCCGGCGGTCGGGATGCCCGGGTAGCAGGTCAGCGGCGAGTGCGGGGCGGTCGGGCCCTGCGCGTTGAAGGAACCGAAGTAGTCGTACGTCATCGGCTGGATCCAGTCGAGGTACGAGATCGCACCCGCGTAGTCGGTGGCGTCGATCTTGCCACCGTTGGAGCCGTCGGCCGTGATGGCCGCGGTCACCAGCGCGTTGGAGCCGAACCTGGAGCGCAGCGCCGAGACGACGTTCTTGAACGCGTTCGGGCCGCTGGTGTCACACGACAGGCCACAGGCGTTCGGGTACTCCCAGTCGATGTCGATGCCGTCGAACACTCCGGCCCAGCGCGGGTCGTTGACCAGGTTGTAGCAGGAGTTCGCGAACGCGGTCGGGTTCTGCGCGGCCTGCGTGAAGCCGCTCGACCAGGTCCAGCCACCGAACGACCAGATGACCTTCAGGCCCGGGTGCCGCGCCTTGAGCTTCTTCAGCTGGTTGAAGTTGCCCCGCAGCGGCTGGTCCCAGGTGTCGGCGACGCCGTCGACCGAATCGGCCGTGGTGTACGCCTTGTCGTAGTCCGCGTAGCTGTCACCGATCGCGCACTGCCCGTTGGTGATGTTGCCGAACGCGTACTGGATGTGGGTCAGCTTCGACGCAGCGCCGCTCGTCTCGATGTTCTTCACGTGGTAGTTGCGGGCGTAGACGCCCCACTCGGTGAAGTACGCGACGACCTTCTTGTTCCCCGTGGGCGGGTTCGAGGTCGGGGGGTTGGAGGTCGGCGGCTTCGACGAAGGCGGGTTGGAGCTCGGCGGGTTGGAGCTCGGCGGGTTGGACGTCGGCGGCTTGCTGGTGCTCGGCGACGTCGTCGGCGTGCCGCCGCTACAGCTCACGCCGTTGATCTTGCAGTTGATCGGCGGCTTGGCGCCGGCGCCGTTCATGCCCCAGCTGAACGTGGCACCCGCGGCGAGCGTCGGGGACCAGGACTTGTTCGTGGCGACGTAGTGCTGACCCGTGCGGGTCACCTCAGCGTCCCAGAAGCTGGTGATCGAGCCGCCTGCGGGCAGGTCGAACTCGAGCGTCCACCCGTTGATCGTGCTCGCGGTGCCGTTGGTGATCTTGTAGCTGGCGCCCCAGCCCGAGCCCCAGTCCTGGTCGACCGTGAAGGTGGCGCTGAGGTTGCCGGCGGCGTTGGCGTTGGTGGTGACGACAGGGACGACGGCCGTGGCCGCCGCCAGCGCGGCGGCGACGATGAGGCCGTTGCGGACGGATCGTTTCATCGCGTCTCCTGGATGATCCCTTAGGAAACTTTCCTAAAAGTATCCGTGACGGTAGTGGTCGAGGTCTCACTTCGTCAATAGGTGATCAGCGCATCTCTCGATGGCGTACCCACTGTGACCTGGGCATCCTTAAAGGTGTCTCAACAACCGGTTGTCATTGGCTTTGATCTTGACATGACGCTCCTCGACACCAGGCGGGGAATCGCCGCGACCTGGCGGGCGCTTACGGAGCGTACCGGCGTCCACGTCGACGCCGACCTCGCGGCCAGTCGCCTGGGCCCGCCGCTGCGCCAGGAGATGTCCGAATGGTTCCCCTCCGAGCGGATCGAGGAGGCGGTCGGCATCTACCGCTCGCTCTATCCCGACCACGCGATCGCGCCCTCGAACGCTCTGCCAGGAGCGGAACAAGCTCTGGATGCGGTACGCCGGGTGCCCGCGCGAATCGCCGTCATCACCTCGAAGCTCGGGCGACTCGCCGAGCTGCATCTCGCCCATCTGGGCATTTCGGTCGACAAGGTGTACGGCGACGTATTCCACGCCGGAAAGGCCCAGGTCCTGCAGGACATTGGCGCTGCCCTCTACGTCGGCGATCACGTGGCCGACATGCAGGCCGCGGCCCTGGCCGGCATCCCGGCCTTCGGCGTCACCTCGGGCCCGTGCTCCGCGGAGGACCTCCGTGCCGCGGGCGCGACCGTCGTTTTCGAGGACCTGCGCCCGTTTCCGGCGTTTCTCAATGGCGTGATCTCGGTTGGCCGGGCCGTTTCCGGTGACTAGCCTTGGTGTGCAATCCCGGCGTGCCATTTACGGCCCCGGGACGGGTCCGACACTGGGGAGCAGGGCAGCGTGCCGACGGGTCGAGTGAAGTGGTACGACCAGGAGAAGGGTTTCGGGTTCCTCACCAGCGATGACGGGGGCGACGTCTTCGTGCACAAGGCGGCCCTGCCGTCCGGCGTGGGTGAGCTGAAGACCGGTCAGCGGGTCGAGTTCGGGGTGGTCGAGAGCCGCAAGGGCAGCCAGGCGCTGCAGGTGAAGCTGCTCGACGCGCCGCCGTCGGTGACCGAGGCCCGGGCGGTGGCGAGCCGGCGCGCGCCGGAGGAACTGCACGGCCTGATCGAGGACATGATCAAGGTGCTGGAGGCGAAGATCCAGCCCGACCTGCAACGCGGCCGCTTCCCGGACCGCAAGACGTCCCGCACGGTCGCCGAGGCCGTGCACCTGGTGGCCCGGGAGCTCGAGGTCTGACCTCGGCCCTGGTCGCCGCTCGCCTCATGCAGAAGGGCCCGCGCCGCCGGGCCCTTCTGTCGCGTGCGTGAAGACGCCGGCAGGTAACGGATCTCACACCCCCGATTTATGCCCCGACGAGCGGCGTAGCGGGAACCAGCCCTTCCGCCGCAGCCCGGTTCAGCAGCGCGTCGACCGCCGCGTGGCCGTCGGGCCCGAGCGAGGCCGTGAACTCGTTGACGTACAGCGCGATGTGCTGATCGACGACCGCCTGCTCCATCTCCTGCGCGTGCTCGAGCACGAACTCCCGGCTTGCGCGCGGGTTTTCCCAGGCCAGCCGCACCGACTCCTTGATCCAGGCGGTCGCCTGCTCGGGGTTGACCCGGTCCCGGTGCGCGAGGATCGCCCCCAGCGGGATCGGCAGCCCGGTGTCGTTCTCCCACCACTCCCCGAGATCGGCGAGCGCGTGCAGCCCATACCGCTGGTATGTGAACCGCGCCTCGTGAATCACCAGCCCGGCATCGTAGCGCCCGGCCGCGACCGCGGGCATGATCTCGGCGAAGGGCAGGATCTCGACGCTCGCCGGCGGGTCCCCGGCCGACCAGAGCCGCATCAGCAGATATGCGGTGGTCCGATCTCCCGGCACCGCCACGCTCTTGCCCCCGAGCGACTTGATCGACTGATCCTTGACCAGCACCAGCGGCCCGCACCCACGCCCGAGGGCTCCGCCGCACGGCAGCAGCGTGTATTTGTCCAGCAGCCATGGCAACGCCGCATAACTGACCTTGACGAGGTCGAATTCCCCGTTCAACGCCGCGGTGTTGGTGACGTCGACATCGGCGAAGGTCACGTCGAAGTCGGGCGCCCCGGACACCAGCCCGTGTGTGAGCGCGTGGAAGACGAAGGTGTCGTTCGGACACGGCGAGAAAGCGAGGGAAAGCGTCACAATCCGAATCTAGACCTTGCGGCCTGGCCCGCACTGCGAGTATGGAATCCCCCGGTGTGACCCTCGCGACTCTCCTGCCCATCGCCGCACGGACGCACGAACGCGGATCCAGCCGATAGTGAATCATCGTTGTCGCGCAGCTCACGAAACCCCGTTGGCGACCACGGAGCGCGACAAACCGGCCGTCACCACCGATGTCGGCCACGCTCGTTCCGGCTCGACCCGGACCCGCGTCGGCCTGCCCCAGCCCGTGGGGCCGACGCGCGGAGTTCAGTGGGCGCCGAGGGTGGCGAAGGCGTCCCGGAGCGTCGACAGGGCCTGCGGGATGCGCCACGCGGCGCGATCCCGGGGCCCCACGGCGTTGGAGATGGTGCGGATCTCGCCGAACGCGGTGGTCGGCCACAGGCGGGCCGCGGTGGCGACGCCGAAGCCCTCCATGGCCTCGGCCACCGCGTCCGGGTGGCGCGTCTCGACGAGCTCCTTCGCGCGGCCGGTCCCGGTCACCGTCGAGACCGTCAGCACCGGGCCGCCGACGGCCTCGGGGAGCGCCTGGCGCAGCATCCGCAGCAGCGCCGGGTCGGCATCGTGCCGCGACGCCCCGAAGCCGAGCTCGTCGACGCTCTGGAACCCGTCCGGGCCGTCGGCCCCCAGGTCGGCCGCGACCGACTCGGTGCCGACGACCAGGCCACCGATCTCCACCCGGCCCGCGAACCCGCCCGCGATCCCGGCGGACAGGACGACGTCGAACGGCGCTCCCCGCTGCACCGCGACGGTCAGCAACTGTGACGTCACCGCCGCCGCGGACGCCGGCCCGACGCCGCACGCGGCCACCACCACCGGCGCGCCGGCCTCAAGCGCGTCGGGCGCCTGCCCGTCGATGCCGAGCCCCGCGAGGACCGTGTTCTGTTCGATCTCGACCGCCGTCACGATCAACACCCGCCCGTATCCCAGCAACCGGCTCATCCCTCGTCCTCCAGCCGGGCCGTCGGGTCGGTGCCCGACGGCCGATACAGCGTGTATCCGGGCGGTGCCAGTGGCGACGTGCCGTCCTCCACGTCGACCGCGGGCATCTTGCGGGTCGCCGTCGGGGCGGCCGCCGGCGGCTCGTCCGTGTCCCGCCGGCGCCGCCACCCGAAGCGCTGCCGCCCGCTGTCCTCGCCCGGCGCGCCCTGGCCGGTCGCCGTCGTGGCCTCGGCGGGCCGGGGAACGGTGGTGGCCTCCGCGGCGGGCATCCGCGCGGTCGGCACCGCCCGTTCGCCGGAGCCGGCCCCGGGGCTCACGGTGGCCCCGGAGGTCGAGGCGTCCGCCGCGCCGGACCCGGCGGCGGGCATCGCGGCCGTCGTCGCGTCGGAAGCGGCCATGTTCGGCGGCGCCCCGCTCAGGCGCTCCTTGCGCAGGACCACGGCCGAATACAGCGCCCGGACCGCGCCCAGCGTCACGAACCCGGCGGCCACCAGCAGCCCCCACGATCCGCCGAACGGTATGAGCCCGACCGAGCCGCCCAACACCCACGCGATCATGAGCAGCGTCTCGGAGTGGGCGAACGCGCTCGCCCGCACCTGCTCGTCGATCCGCTCCTGGATCGAGGCGTCCACGGCGAGCTTGGCCAGACCGCTGGCGATGGCGGTGAGCAGGCAGAGCAGCGCCACGGCCCCGAGTGAGCCACGGTTGGCGGCGATGATGGCGACGAACGCGGCGAGCGCGATGCCGATCGCCTGGAGCAGCGCCGGGCGACGGATGCGCAGCCGGGTGCCGATCGCGGTGGCCAGGAACGAGCCGACCCCGAGCGCGGACGCCACCACCACGACCGCCGCCTGCTGGGAGAGCTGCCAGGCGGCGAGGCGGACCGGGAGCGTGCCCTCCTTGATGGCGAACGCGAGATACAACATCAGGAATCCATAGAGGCCCCGCAGCGTGGCGCTGCCGATCAGGGCGGCCACGACCACGCGCCCGCTGAGGACCTTCACGCCACGCCCGCCCAGCGGTCGCAGGATGCGCGGCATCGTCTCGGGCGGGTCGGAGTCGGCGCGCGGGGGCAGCCGCAGCGCGGTGACCATGCCGTAGAGGAAGACGAGGATCGACACGCGCAGCGGCCACTGCGGTCCGAACTGCCCGGTGAGCAGGCCGATGGGCAGCACGATGGCGCCCGCGAACGTGCCGAACACCGAGGCCCGGGCCCCGGCCTCGGACAGGCCCAGGCCGGGCGGCAGCACACGAGGCACGGCGGCGCTGCGGGCCACACCATAGGCGCGGGACAGCACGAGCATGCCGAACGCGGACGGATACAGCGCCCAGCCGGTGAGGTGCTCGGAGAGCATGAAGGCCAGGAACGCGCGCCCCAGCATCGTGACCGCCAGCGCGTATCGCCGGCCGTGACGGAATCGGTCGAGGACCGGCCCGACCACCGGCGCGAGCAGCACGAACGGCAGCATCGTCACGATCAGGTAGAGCGCCACGCGCCCGCGGGCCTCTCCGGCGGGCACCGAGAAGAAAATGGTCCCGGCGAGACCCAGCGCGACCAGGGTGTCTCCCGCGCAGGACGCGGCGTGCAGGTCGAGCAGGCGCAGCATGCCCGTCTCGCCGCCGGCTCCGCGCTCGCGCACACGCAGCAGGTTGCGCCCGAGGAACCGGCCCGCCCTGGTCGTGCCGGCGGCGGCGACCCGGGCCGCGCGCGCGGTGGTGACCATGGTCTGTGCCACTCCTCGAATCACCGACATGCCACCATCCTGAACCATCGGTACGACAGTTTTGAGGCACGCCGGGGCCACCGTGCTCGACGGGCGTGGCGATGAGGAAGAATGGTGGTGTGACTGCCTCGACTGCACCCGCGCGCGGAAGCGGCCGCGCCGCCAAGCTCGACCAGGTCCTGGCGGACGCCGTCGAGACGGCGCTGCGGGGGCTCGACGTGGTCGATCCCGATCACATCGGCGCGCATCTGGGCGTTGTTGCCGAGGGTGACCGGCTCGTCACGCACTTCTTCGAGTGCGGCCTGCCCGGCTATCGCGGCTGGCGTTGGGCCGTCACCGTCACGCGCATCCCGCGCAGCAGGCAGGTCACGATCTGCGAGTCGACGCTGCTGCCCGGCCCCGAAGCGCTGCGCGCACCCGAGTGGGTGCCCTGGCAGGAGCGTCTCCAGCCCGGCGACCTCGGCGTCGGCGACCTGCTGCCGACCCCGCCCGACGACCCGCGGCTCACGCCTGGGTATGTCCAGTCCGACGACCCCGCGGTCGAAGAGGCCAACTGGGAGCTCGGCCTCGGCCGCGCCCGCGTGATGTCGCGCGAGGGGCGCTCGGACGCGGCCCAGCGGTGGTATGACGGCGAACGTGGCCCCAACGCCGCGATCTCCGTCGCCGCCCCGTCGTCGGCGCGCTGCGGCTCGTGCGGGTTCTACCTGCAGCTCGCCGGATCGCTGCGGCAGTCGTTCGGCGTGTGCGGCAACGAGTATGCGCCCGACGACGCCCAGGTCGTCTCGGTCGACCACGGCTGCGGCGCGCACTCCGAGGTCCTGGTCGAGCAGGTTCAGGCGGTCGACGAGCTACCGACGGTCTTCGACGACAGTGAGGTCGAGAAGGTCGCCGTGAGCCACGCGCCGGGCTCGGTCGACGGCGATGAGCCGGCCGAACCCTATGGGCACGGCTGAGCCCGACTACACGGAGCGACCGTCCCGCATACCGGGCGCGGTCGTCTGGCGGAGGGGCGTGCGGGAGGCCGGCACGAGCCGTATCCTTCCCGATGGCTGCATGGACGTCATCCACTGCGATGGCGAGCTGTTCGTCGCGGGCCCGGACACGACCGCGCACCTCTCGTGGAGCCCTGCCGGCACGCGCTTCACAGCGGTCCGCTTTTCGCCAGGAACGGGCCCGGCCGTCCTCGGTGTGGCCGCCAGCGAGTTACGGGATCAGCGGGTCGCGCTTCAAGACCTCTGGCCCCGGCGGCGAGTCCGCCGGCTGACCGAGGCTCTCGACGACGCGCCCGACCGTGCGGCTTTGCTTGAGTCGGCCATGCTCTCGACGGACTTCGCCCCAGACCCGCTGGCGCCACACGTGCTCGCCCGCCTGCGCGCCGGAGAGTCTGTGGCGGGCATCGCCTCCGAGGTCGGCCTCAGCGAGCGTCAGCTGCACAGGAGGGGTCTGTTCCTGTATGGGTACGGCCTGAAGACCCTCTCCCGCATCCTGCGGCTGAACGGTGCGCTGGACCTGGCACGCCGCGGGATGGCGTTCGCGACGGTGGCCGCGACGGCGGGCTACGCCGACCAGGCCCACCTCGCCCGCGAGGTGAAGGCTCTGGCCGGCGTCCCGATGGGCGAGTTGTTGATCGCCTGATGCGACCGTCCGGCCCCGCGCCGTGATCGCGAAGGGGTGAGCGGCCGGGCTACGACAGCACCGCGTACAGGTCGACGCCGTTGCCGTCCGGGTCGTGCACGACGGCGTACCGCATCCCCCAGAACGCGTCCCACGGGGCCTTGTGGCTGGCATAGCCGGCCGCGACCAGCTCGGCATGCACGCGGTCCACATCGGCCGGCGAGTCGCACTCGAAGGACAGCGCCACCCGCGCACCCCCGCTCGGCGGCGCCCAGCCGGGATCGAACGAGTGGATCGTCTCGACGGTGTCCCAGGCGATCTTCATGCCGCCGGGCAGCGCGTGCTCGACGTGGGGGTTCTTGTCCTCGGCCTCGGGCACGTCCAGGCCGAGCCGGCGGTAGAAGGCGAGCGAGCGCGGCATGTCGGCGACGACGATGCCGATGACGTTGAGTCGAAGTGCCATGTGCCCCACGTTAGGGGGCGGCGGGGCTGTCCGTCTTGAACGAATCGGACGCCGCCCCGGCCCGGCGCCGCCGCCGGTTTCGGTCGTGCACGACCATCGTGAGCAGGCCGGGGATGCCCCACAGGGCGCCCGCGATCGCGATGTCGAGCCAGTTGCCGTGGCCGGCCTTCGCGAGCTCGTCGCGGAACGGCAGCATGATCAGCGCGGCGACGATCCACAGCGCGATGCCCACGACGGCGAACGGCACCATTGGCGGGTCGAGCGGCTTGGGCGGCGTGGGCACGCCGATCACGGTACCTGGCCCGCGCCGCCCGCCGCAGGCCCCCGGGTGATCGACAGCACAGGTCGTTAGCCATGCTCATTAGGTAGGCTAACTAATGTGATGGTTCGCGTACCGAAAATCGCGGCCGCCCAGCTCGCGGCGGCGCTGCGGGACAGCATCACCCGCCTGAACCGGCGCCTGCGCCAGGCTAGGCCCGTGGGTGATCTCACAATCACCCAGCTGTCCGCGCTGACGAGCCTCGAGCTCGGCGGCGCGCTGACGCCGCGCGAGCTCGCCGAGATCGAACGCGTGCAACCGCCGACCCTCACCAAGATCGTCGCGAAGCTGGAGGACCGCGGTCTCGTCCAGCGCTCGCCGCATCCGACCGACGGCCGGCAGGTCCTCCTCGCCGCCAGCGAGTCGGGTCGCGCGGTCCTCGCGGAGCACCGCCGCACCCGCGACGAGTGGCTCGCCAAGCAGCTCATGGCCCTCACACCGGAGGAGCGTGAGGTGCTCACCAAGGCCGCCGAGATTCTGGGGAGGATCGGACGCAGCGCATGAGCGGTACCACGTTCGGCTCATTGAAGGTTTACAACTATCGACTGTTCACCATCGGCCAGCTCGTCAAGCTCCTCGGCACGTGGATGCTGTTCACCGGGCAGGACTGGCTGGTCCTGCAATTGTCGGGCAACTCGGCGTCCGCACTGGGCATCGTGACAGCCCTGCAGTTCACACCGGTGCTGTTCCTTTCGCTGTACGGCGGGCAGCTGGCCGACCGATTCGACAAGCGGCACCTCCTGTTGCTGGCGAACGTGGCCTCGGCGCTGGTGGCGATCCTGCTGGGCGCCCTGGTGCTCACCGGAGTGGTCACCCTCTGGTGGGTCTTCGTCACCGCCGCCCTCTTCGGCATGATCAGTGCCATCGAGACCCCGGTGCGCCAGTCGTTCGTCTCCGAACTGGTCGCCAAGGAGCTGCTGCCCAACGCGCTGTCGCTCTCGTCCGCGACGTTCAACGCCGCCCGCATCGTCGGCCCCGCGGTCGCCGGCCTCGTGATCGCCGCCCTGCACGACAAGACGGGTCCCATCTTCCTGCTCACCGCGCTGCTGTGCGTCGCGCCGCTGATCTGCCTGGCCCGCATGCGCACCGCTGAGCTGTTCCGCGCCGAGCGCGTCGCGGTCGCGGCGAGCGAGGCCCGCACGATCGACGGCCTGCGGTATGTCTGGCGCCGTCCCGACCTGAGCCTGACCATCCTGCTGGTGCTGATCGTCGGCCTGTTCGGGTTCAACTTCCAGCTGACCCTGGCCGTGCTGGCCAAGGTCGAGTTCCGGGTCGACGCGAAGTACTTCGGCATGCTCTCCACCGCCATCGCGCTCGGCGCCCTGGCCGGCGCGCTGGCCAGCTCGCGCCGCCGCAGCCGCCCGTCGGTGTACCTGGTGCTCGCCACGGCCATCCTGTTCGCCGGCTTCGAGACGCTGGTCGGCTTCGCCCCGTCGTTCGCGATCGCGCTGATCCTGCTCGTGCCGACCGGCTTCTTCATGATCTACTTCGCCCAGGCGGCGAACCAGCGCGTCCAGCTCGGCGTCGACGCAGCGTTCCGGGGCCGCGTGATGGCTCTGTACATCCTGGTGTTCCTCGGCAGCACCCCAATCGGTGCGCTGATCATCGGCTGGTGCGCCGAGCGATACGGACCCCGTTCGGGCCTTTGGGCCGGCGGACTGGTGTCGCTGATCGCCACCGTCGCCCTGGGCGTGCTCCAGCTGCGCCGGGCCGGCGGCCGCATTCACGTCGGCCTCCGCCCCCGCCCACACGTGCGGGTGCACGAGCGCACCGGGGGTGTTCCGGCGGTACGTCCGGCGGTGCGCTGATTTTTGTCGTACCCGTGTGATTGAGTCACGGGCATGGAGCGATCGCGTCTGCTGCAGTGCCTGGCCGCCGACTACATGCGCCTGCGTGATGTCGCCGGCACGGGCCTCACCACCCCGGTGCCCAGCTGCCCTGGCTGGACCGTGACCGACCTCGTCAGGCACGTCGGTCAGGTCTATCTGCACAAGGCCATGGTCATGCGAACGGGCTCGTGGCCCGCTGCCTGGCCCCCGCCGGAAACGGAGACGGAGCACCCGATCGCCCTGCTCGACCGGGCCTACGGCGCGCTCACCCACGAGTTCTCCCGTCGCGGCGACACGGACCCGGCCCTCACCTGGCATGCCCCGGACCAGACGGTCAAGTTCTGGATCCGCCGCATGGCCCAGGAGTCGGTCATCCACCGCCTCGACGCCGAGCTGGCCCTGCACACCGAGTCCGACCCCATCCCCGACGACCTGGCGGTGGATGGCATTGACGAGGTGCTGCGCCTCTTCGTGGGCTACGGCTCCCACGCCTGGCACGAGGGTTTCACCGAGGCTCTGGCGTCGGCGAAGGGCCGCATGGTCCGAGTGCAGATCTCCCCGGGCGGCCCCGCCTGGCTGATCCGCACCGACCCCGACGGCGCCACGATCACCTCCGGAGCCACCCCGGCCGCCGCCGACCAGCCCGCCACTCCCGACGCATCGGTAACGGGCGATCCAGCCTCCCTGCTGCGGTGGCTATGGGCACGCGAATCTACCCCATTGACCGATGCGCACACATCGATCAATGTGGAGGGTGACGGGGAAGCCATCAAGGAACTTCGGGCCATGCTGGTCGCCTCGACGCAATAGCCGCCGCGACCCGGCCGGCCCCAGGACGGGTCGCGGCGACGATCGAGCCGCGTTCCGGCCCTGCCCCGGCCGCCGCGGTCACGGACGGCGGTGAGGCCGGGCAGGCGGCGGCGAGGGGGCGAAGCCTGCCCGGCCTCATCGCACCGCACTCGGCGCGATAGCCGCCGCACTCGTGTGAGCTTAGTCTCAGATGGTGGGCGTGCTGCACGGCCTGCTGGTGGTCGGCGTCATCGGGCTCATTGCCGTGGCGCCGTGCTTGATCTGTGCGTTGCTCCGTCCGCCGACGAGATGATCTCGCGGTCGGGGGAGGGACGCGGCGACAGGAACCGCCACACGAGGTATGGGGGCACGACGAGGTTGAGGGTGTTCATGGCGGCGTATCCGCCGCAGGACGTGCGGGAGCACTTCAAGAGCATGGTCGACGGGCTCGCCGTGGCGCGGCCGCGGGAGCGGTCCGTCCGGCTCGCGCCGCCCGAGCGGTGGCACCTCACCGTCGCGTTCATCGGAGACGTCGAGGACGAGACCGCGGCGGTCGAGGCGTTGGGTGAACTGGCCGGGACGGCAGCGCCGACCGTGCGGATCGCGGGCGGCAAGACGCTCGGGCGTGGGCAGTTCAGGCACCTCGTGGCGGAGCTGGAGAGCGACGACCTGACGCCGCTGGGCCTGGCCGTGCGGCAGGCGCTCAAACGGTGCCGGCTGCCGTTCGACCGGCGGCCTTGGCAGCCTCACCTGACGATCGCCCGGCCGGGGGTGATGCTGAGCAGGGAGGAGCTGGCCGGCGATCTGGCGATGCTGGCCGCATACCGTGGGCCGCGATGGCGCGTCGACGAGGTGCGGCTGATGCGCAGCCACCTCGGCCCCAAGCCCGAATACGACACGCTGGCGACGGTGACCCTGGCCTGACCGCCGAGGCATCGAGACCATCACGCGCTGGTGGGCGGCGCTGGCCGGGGCACGGCCAGCGCCGAACCCAACCGCCTACCAGGCCCAGGCCTCCGGGCCGGGGCCGCCCTTGCCGACCGGCGGGAAAAGCTCGTCGAGCCGGTCGAGGGTCTCCTTGTCGAGGGTGAGGCCGAGCGTGTCCAACGTGCTGTCCAGCTGCTCGATCGTGCGCGGGCCGATGATCGGGGCGGTCACGCCTTCCTGCGCCAGCAGCCAGGCCAGGGCCAGGTTTGCCGGGTCGGTGCCGAGCTCGGCGGCGAGCTTCTCGAACGCCTCCAGCGACGTGTGGTGCTTCTCCAGGTCCTCGGCGGCGCGGCCCTCGGCCGTGCGGCCCGCGCTGCCGGCGGCGAGCTTGGCCAGCGCGCCGCTGAGCAGGCCGCCGTGCAGCGGCGACCAGGGGATGACGCCCAGGCCGTACTGCCTCGCCGCGGGCAGCACCTCGAGCTCGACGGTGCGCGCCATGAGGTTGTAGATGCACTGCTCGGCGACGAGACCGAGGAAGTGGCGGGACTTCGCCGACTCCTGAGCGGCGGCGATGTGCCATCCGGCGAAGTTGGACGACCCGACGTACAACACCTTGCCCTGCGCGACGAGCACCTCCATCGCCTGCCAGATCTCCTCCCACGGCGTGGTGCGGGAGATGTGGTGCATCTGGTACAGGTCGATGTAGTCGGTCTGGAGGCGCTTCAGCGAGGCGTTGGCCTCGGCGATGATGTGCCGTGCGGAGAGACCCTGGCCGTTGGGCCACTCGTCCATCTTGCCGTAGACCTTGGTGGCGAGTACGACCTTGTCGCGGCGGCCGCCGCCCTGGGCGAACCAGCGGCCGATGATCTGCTCGGTGACACCCTCGCCCAGCTTCCAGCCGTAGACGTTGGCGGTGTCGAAGAAGTTGATGCCGTGCTCCAGTGCGCGGTCCATGATCGCGTAGCTGTCCGGCTCGGTGGTCTTCGGGCCGAAGTTCATGGTGCCCAGGCACAGCCGGCTGACGAGGAGGCCGGTCCGGCCGAGGTTGGTGTACTCCATGTACACCAACCTATCGCCGGGCGGAAATATCCCAGTTACGAGGTCTCACGGGCCGGTGCGCCGCCGAAGAGCACGTCATCCCAGCTCGGCAGGCGCTTGCGCGGCTTCTCCGTGGTGGCCGATGGCTGCTCGACCGTGGCGGCGGCCGACGCGGTGTTGCGCCGCGGCCGCAGCACCGCCAGCGACGGCACCGCCGGGATCTCCTTGCTCTGGTCGCTGTCCTCGTCGAACGGGGAGCGGCCGATCAGGGCGGCGGCGCCACGGGCCCGGTTGTCGTTCTTGACCGGTGGCGGGGTGACGACCGGCTCGTCGGACGAGTTGGCGCCGAGCGGGCGGTCCAGTGAGGCGAGCAGCGCGTCGCGGCCGGCCCGGATCGGGTCGTTGCCCAGCGTGCGGCCGCCGGGCCGGCGCTCCGGCGTCGCCGGGCGGATCGGCTCGTGGCCGCCGCTGCGCACCGCGTCGGGACGCAGGCCCAGGTCGCCGCGGCTGGTCTCACCGCGAGCCGGCAGCGGCCGCTCCGTCGCGGGCGGCTCCTGGCCGAGGATGCCGGGGCCGCGCTCGGTGCACAGATACTGCGCCATGTCGTCGTGCGGCGAGACCAGCTGGCGGGCCTTGTCCAGCTCCCAGACGGCCTGCGCGGTCGCCTTGCCGCTCGGCCAGGTCGCGGTGATCCGCCACGTGCCGTCCTCGCGCCGATACGCGTCCCAGGAGATCTTCTCGGTGTCGATGCCGTGCTGGCTGAGCCGGGTGTCGACGACCTCGGCCAGGGACGAGCCCTTCTCCGAGGTCCTCAGCCGGGTGCGCCGGGCGTGCTGGGCGAGCATCGCGCGCTCCTGCAGCACCGGGCCCGCATAGCGCAGGACCCGGTCGATGGGCACGCCAGCGACCCGCGCGACCTCCTCGGCCGACTCGCCGGAGCGGATGCGGGCCTGGATGTCGCGCGGCGCGAGCTGTGAGGAGCCGGTCTCGACGATGCTGGCCGGGTGGCTGTGGTCGGGGCGCAGCGCGCTATGGACGCGTTCGTCGATCGGCAGCGCCAGCAGCCGCCCGACCTCATCGGCAAGGACGAACGCCTGGCCGTCCTCCGAGAGGGCGACGAATCGCACAGGACGCATCGCGTGCCTCCGTCCCACCCACTTCAGGCGCCATCGGCCGACGCCTTGCGGTCACAGTACGGCAACCGTAGCTGGAAAGACGCACGCCGCGCCGACAGAAAACGGAAAAGGGCCAGATCAGAGCCGTTCGATGACGTAGTCGATGCAGACGGTCAGCGCCTCCACATCGGCCGGGTCGACGCCCGGGAACATGGCGATCCGCAGCTGGTTGCGGCCGAGCTTGCGATACGGCTCGGTGTCCACGATCCCGTTCGCGCGCAGCGCCTTCGCCAGAGCGGTCGCGTCGATCGAGGCGTCGAAGTCGATCGTGCCGACGACGTTGGAGCGCACCGCGAGGTCGGTGACGAAGGGCGTGGCCACGGCGGAGCGCTCGGCCCAGCCGTACAGGACGGATGCCGACTCCTCGCTGCGCTTGGCCGCGAACGACAGGCCGCCGCCGGCGAGCATCCAGTCCACCTGCTCGGCGGCCAGGAAGATCGTGGCCAGGGCCGGGGTGTTGTACGTCTGCTCCAGCCGCGAGTTGTCGATCGCCGTCTGCAGGTCGAAGAAGTCCGGGATGTAGCGCCCCGACTCCTTGATCTCCGCGACGCGCGCGATCGCGGCGGGCGACATGAGCGCGATCCACAGGCCGCCGTCGGAGCCGAAGCCCTTCTGGGGCGCGAAGTAGTACACGTCGGTCTGGCTGACGTCCACGGCGAGCCCGCCGGCCCCCGAGGTCGCGTCGGTCAGGTGCAGGGCGCCCTCGTCGGTACCGGCGAGCCGCTGGACCGGCACCGCTACGCCGGTCGAGGTCTCGTTGTGCGGCGAGCAGTACGCGTCGATGCCCTCCTCGGCGCGCAGGAACGCGCCGGTGCCGGGCTCGGCCTTGATCACGGTCGGCTCGCCGAGGAACGGCGCCTTCTTGGTGGCCGAGGCGAACTTGGCGCCGAACTCGCCGAAGCTGGCGAACTGCGCCCGGTCGCGGATCAGGCCGAAGACCGCGATTTCCCAGAACGCGGTGCTGCCGCCGTTGCCGAGCACGACCTCGTAGCCCTCGGGCAGGCTGAACAGCTCCGCCAGGCCGCGGCGCAGGCGGGCCACCTGGTCACGGACGGGCTTCTGCCGGTGGCTGGTGCCCAGCCACGTCTTCGCCAACCCGGCGAGCGCGTGCACCGATTCGGGCCGCACCTTGCTGGGGCCGGCACCGAAGCGCCCATCGGCGGGCTTGATCTCGTCGGGAATGCGGATTTCGGCCATGTGAGTACTCCGGGGTGCGGCGGGCGGGCGGGTACCCCGCGGATCCTGCCACCATCCGCGCCGCAACCCGATGAAAATTCGTCGGTGACGCGACGAGCGTCACACCGTCTACACGCCGTGCGGGATCCGGTCCCAGCCATCGACGTCCTGCGGCTTGCGCGGCCCCGGGCCGACGTACTTCGCGGACGGGCGGACCAGCCGGCCCAGCTGCTTCTGCTCCAGAATGTGCGCGCTCCACCCGGCCACGCGGGCGCAGGTGAACATTGAGGTGAACATGTGGGCTGGCACCTCGGCGAAGTCGAGGACCACGGCGGACCAGAACTCGACGTTGGTCGCCAGCACCCGGTCGGGCCGGCGGGCGTGCAGCTCCTCCAGGGCGGCCTTCTCCAGCGCCTCGGCGACCTCGAAGCGCGGCGCGTGGAGCTCCTTCGCGGTGCGCCGCAGCACGCGGGCCCGGGGGTCCTCCGCGCGATACACCCGGTGCCCGAAGCCCATCAGGCGCTCCCCGCGGTCGAGGACGTTCTTGACGTATCCCTCGGCGTCACCGCTGCGCTCGACGGCCTCGATCATGCCGAGCACGCGCGACGGTGCGCCGCCGTGCAGCGGGCCGGACAGGGCGCCGATGCCGGAGGAGATGCAGGCGGCCGCGTCGGCGCCGGTCGAGGCGACCACGCGGGTGGTGAACGTCGAGGCGTTCATGCCGTGCTCGGCGGCGGAGATGAAGTAGGCGTCGACGGCCTTGACGTGCCGGGGATCCGGCTCGCCCCGCCAGCGGCGCATGAACCGCTCGACGATGGTCTCGGCCTTGTCGATCTCCTTCTGCGGCACCGCGGGCAGCCCGAGGCCGCGAGCGGCCTGCGCGACGAAGGACAGTGCGGTGACGCTGACCCGGGCCAGGTCCTCGCGGGCCTGCGGGGTCTGAATGTCGAGCAGCTGGCCCAGGCCCCAGTACGGCGCGAGCATCGCCACGGCGGACTGGACGTCGACCCGGATGTCCCCGGAATGCACCGGCACCGGAAACGGCTCGGCCGGCGGCAGGCCCGGGCCGAACTTGCCGTCCACCAGGAGCGCCCATACGTTTCCGAACGACACCTGGCCGATGAGATCCTCGATGTCGACGCCGCGATAGCGCAGGGCGCCGCCTTCTTTGTCGGGCTCCGCGATTTCGGATTCGAAGGCGATGACGCCCTCGAGTCCCGGCTTGAAATCGGACATGACGCACTCCTGCTGAATCGGGGTGTCAACTCCCTTTTGACATCTTCACCCCTGGGCGTGGCGACTGCCGACTGAACGGAGGCTCAGATGTGTCCTGCATGACACATCTTCACGCATACGTGATCGTCGGAGGAAGGATGTGAGCGTGACACCCAGCACATCACCGCAAGATTTGTCGCGCATGCGCAAGGAGTACTCGGGCGAACTGACCGAGGACTCGATCGCCGACAACTGGCTCGATCAGTTCGCCGCCTGGTTCGCCGACGCCGTGGACGCCGGCCTGCCGGAGCCCAACGCGATGCTGCTGGCCACCGCCTCCGGTGACGGGCGGCCATCGGCCCGCACGGTGCTGCTCAAGGGGTACGACCGGCGGGGCTTCACCTTCTTCACCAACTACGAGTCGCGCAAGGGCAACGAACTCGCCGGCAATCCGCGCGCGACGCTCGTCTTCCCGTGGTACCACCTCCATCGCCAGGTCATCGTGAGCGGCGCGGTGGAGAAGGTCTCGCGCGCCGAGACGGAGGAGTACTTCGCCGTCCGGCCGCGCGGCGCCCAACTCGGCGCGTGGGCGAGCAGGCAGTCCACCGTGATCGGCTCGCGGGCGGACCTCGAGGGGTCGTGGGCGGAGGCGGAGCGGCGCTTCGGCGATGGGCCCATCGAGGCGCCGCCGCACTGGGGTGGGTTCCGGGTCGCGCCCGACGAGGTCGAGTTCTGGCAGGGCCGGGCGAGCCGGCTGCACGACCGGCTCCGCTTCAGCGGCGGCAAGCTCGAGCGGCTCGCACCATGACGGCCCTCGCGGATCAGGAGGGGGAGCAACGCGGCTGGCTGCGGCGGCACGCGATCGACATCCGGCCGCTGCGGCACGCGGCGTACCGCCGAGTCTTCGTCGGCAACGCCGTGTCGTTCTTCGGTGTGCAGTTCACGGCGGTCGCGGTGCCCGTGCAGGTCTACGCCATCACGAAGTCCGCGCTGTGGGTCGGGCTGTCCAGCTTCGTCGGCCTGGTGCCGCTGATCGTGTTCTCGATCTGGGGCGGCGCGATCGCCGACGCCTACGATCGGCGCCGGGTCCTGCTGGTCAGTTCCGCCCTGATGTGGCTGACGACGCTCGGGCTGCTGGTGCAGGCGGTGCTGCACCTGAACAACGCGTGGCTGATGCTGGTGCTCATCGCCGCCCAGTCGGCGGCCTTCGGCATCAACAGCCCGGTCCGCCAGGCGATCATCCCCGCGCTCGTGGGTGGCGAGGAGGTCGCGGCGGCCAACACGCTCGGCTTCACGGTGTCCAACGTGGCGGCGATCGGCGGGCCGGTCGGCGCCGGCGTCATCATCGCCGCGTTCGACTTCTCCGCCGCCTACGCCGTCGACGCCGTGCTGTTCACCGTCGTGCTCTGGGCCGCACTACGCCTGCCCGCCCTGCCGCCGACCGGCACCCGGGCCAGGGCGGGCCTGCGCGACATCCGCGACGGGCTGCGGTTTCTGGCCGGGCACAAGCTCATCCTGCTCACCTTCGCCATCGACATCGCGGCCATGGTGCTGGCGATGCCGAAGGCGTTGTTCCCCGTCGTCGCCGACGAGCGCTTCGGGCAGTCGTCGCTGGGCTGGCTGTACTCCTCCATCGCGATCGGCGCGGTGCTGGCCGGGGTGACCTCCGGGTGGATCGGGCGCGTGCACCGGCAGGGCATCGCGCTCGTGCTCGCGGTGGTCGGCTGGGGTCTCGCCGTCGCGCTGGCCGGCGCGGTGCCGTGGCTGTGGGCGTGCGTGGCTTTCATGGCGCTGGCCGGCGCCGCCGACATGATCAGTGGGGTGTACCGCCAGACGGTGCTCCTCAGCGCGCCTGACGAGATGCGCGGCCGTCTGCAGGGCGTCTTTTTCGCCGTGGTCGCCGGAGGTCCACGTCTGGGTGACCTTCGGGCCGGTTCCATGGCCGACGCGACGAGCGCGAGCTTCTCCTGGGTCAGCGGTGGGATCGCCGCGGCCGCCGTGGCAGTGCTCCTGGCGCTGGCATTTCCCGTACTCCTCCGCTACACCGACTCGACACACTGAGGATATTGTCGCGCCCATGGACACCGCCGCGCAGCTCTCACACACGCCCTCTGGTACACAGTGGACGATCCGCTCGGGCGGCCAGGAGGCCGTCATCGTCGAGGTGGGCGGGGGGGTGCGCGCCTTCACCTCCGACGGGCGAGACGTCGTCGCCGGATTCGCCGAGCACGAGCGCGCGGTCGGCTCCGGCGGGCAGGTGCTGGCGCCCTGGCCCAACCGCATCCGCGACGGGCGGTACGCGTTCGGTGGCGAGCACCTGCAGCTGCCGCTGACCGAGCCCGACCGGCACAACGCGATCCACGGCCTGGTGAACTGGGTGCGCTGGCACGTGGTCGACGCGACGCCCGACAGCGTGACCGTTGCCCACGATCTGGTATCGCGGCCGGGGTACCCGTGGCCGCTGCGACTGCAGACCACATGGTCGGTCAGCGCCGCCGGACTGCGCGCCGAGCACGTGGTCACCAACACGGGCGACAGCGCGGCGCCCTTCGGCCTCGGCACCCACCCGTATGTGCTGGTGCCCGGGGTGCCGGTGGACGAACTGACCCTGCGCGTGCCGGCCCGCAGCCGGCTGCTCGTCGACGCCCGCATGCTGCCGATCGGCGCGGCCCGGGTCGCCGGCAGCGAGTACGACTTCACCGAGGGGCGGCGCCTCGGTGCCACCGTCCTTGACACGGCCTTCGGCGAGGTGGACCCCGACGCCGAGGGCGGCTCGCAGGTCGACGTCACCGCGCCCGACGGCCGCGGCGTCACCGTCTGGGCCGACTCCTCCTTCACCTGGTGGCAGGTGTTCTCCTCCGACGCCCTGCCCGCCGACCGGCTGCGCAAGGCGCTCGCGATCGAGCCGATGACCTGTCCGCCCGACGCGTTCCGCTCCGGGCGCGACGTGGTGACCCTGGAGCCGGGTTCGAGCTGGCGGGGCGCGTGGGGGATCCGCGCGTTCTAGGCTTCACCTGTGGAACTCTCCGAGGTGATCCGCCGGCGGCGGATGGTGCGCAACTACGACCCCGACCGTCCGGTGCCGGCGGACACCGTCGAGCGGCTGCTCGGCTACGCCACACACGCCCCGTCGGCCGGCTTCTCCCAGGGCTGGGAGTTCCTGCTGCTGGACACCCGCAAGGATGTCGAGCGCTTCTGGGCGGCCACCACGCCCGAGGACAACCTGCCCTCGGGCTGGCTGGATGGGATGAGCCGGGCGCCGGTCGTCGTCGTGGCGCTCAGCCACCGCGACGCCTACCTCGACCGCTACGCCCAGCCGGACAAGGGCTGGACCGATCGTGACGAGGCCCGCTGGCCGGTGCCCTACTGGCACATCGACACCGGGATGGCGAGCCTGCTGGTCCTGCTGGGCGCGGTGGACGAAGGCCTCGGCGCGTGCTTCTTCGGCGTCACCCCGGACCGGATCCCGCACTTCCGCGCGGAGTTCGGCGTCCCAGAGGCGTACACGCCGATCGGCGCCATGACCATCGGCTACCGGGCCGCGGACAAGCGCTCACCGTCGCTCAAACGGGGCCGGCGGGAGTCGCCGAGCGTGACGCATCGGGGCAACTGGGGTAACCGAGCCGACTCGTGACACCTTTTCTGTCGCACCCAGTCGGTACCCTGGCACGGTCAGGGGGGTGAACGTTCATGATCTTCAAGGCGGTCCGCGATGGTCGGCCGTATCCGGAGCATGGGCTGACGTTGAAGCAATGGTCCGAGATCCCGCCGCGCCCGGTGCGGCTCGACCAGCTCATCACCACCAAACGCGAGTTGGCGCTCGACAAGCTGCTCGCCGAGGACTCGACCTTCTACGGCGACCTGTTCCCGCACGTCGTGCAGTGGGAGGGCGGCCTCTATCTCGAGGACGGCCTGCATCGCGCGCTGCGGGCCGCGCTGCAGCAGCGCACATCCATTCACGCTCGGGTCCTGCAGGCCTGATGCATATTGTGGGGGTGTGACGACACAGCGCCCCCTCGACCTGCTCGACCTCGACGGCCTGCACTCGCAGGAGGAACTGGCGATCCGCGCGGTGGTGCGCCGGGTCGTCGACGACCACGTCCGGCCCAACGTCGCCGAGTGGTATGAGCGCGGTGAGGTGCCGGTGCGCGAGCTGGCGAAGGAGCTCGCCGGCGTCGGCCTGCTCGGCATGCACCTGACCGGCTACGGGTGCGCCGGGGCGAGCGCCGTCGCCTACGGGCTGGCCTGCCTGGAGCTCGAGGCCGGCGACTCCGGGGTGCGCAGCCTCGTCTCGGTGCAGGGGTCGCTGGCGATGTACGCCATCTGGAAGTACGGATCCGACGAGCAGAAGGACGAGTGGCTGCCGCGGATGGCCGCGGGCGACGCGATCGGCTGCTTCGGGCTGACCGAGCCCGACCACGGCTCCGACCCCGCCTCCATGACCACCCGGGCGCGCCGCGACGGCGACGACTGGATCCTCAGCGGCGGCAAGATGTGGATCACCAATGCGCCGGTGGCCGACGTGGCCGTCGTGTGGGCGCGCACCGACGACGGGGTCTGTGGTTTCGCCGTACCGATGCGGACCCCCGGCGTGTCCGCGCGCGAGGTGCATCACAAGCTCTCGCTGCGGGCCTCCCGCACCGGGCAGATCTTCCTCGACGACGTGCGCCTGCCCGCCTCGGCGCGGCTGCCCCTCGCCCGGGGGCTGAAGGCGCCGCTGTCCTGTCTCACCGAGGCGCGGTACGGCATCGTCTGGGGCGCCCTCGGCGCGGCCCGCGACAGCCTGCACACCGCGCTGGACTACGCCGGCGCGCGGGAGCAGTTCGGCCGGCCGATCGCGGGCTTCCAGCTGACCCAGGCCAAGCTCGCCGACGCCGCGGTCGAACTGCAGAAGGGCTACCTGCTGGCGCTGCACCTCGGCAGGCTCGCCGACGCCGGGAAGCTGCGCCCCGAGCAGGTCAGCGTGGGCAAGCTCAACAACGTGCGGGAGGCCCTCGCGATCGCCCGGCAGTGCCGCACGATCCTCGGCGCCAACGGCATCAGCGCGCAGTATCCGGTCATGCGTCACTCCGCCAATCTTGAGACGGTGCTCACGTACGAGGGAACCTCGGAGATCCATCAGCTGGTCATCGGGCAGTGCCTCACGGGCATCGCCGCGTTTGCTTGAGATCGACTCGCGACTCTTTACTCGGCCCCTTACCGTGTGGGGGAGAAGATCCTCCCAGAGGAGTCGAAGCCCAGGAGTCGAACATGGCCGACAAGGAAGAGTCGACGACCTCCGAGTACCCCGAGGTCACGTCGAGTGCCGGCGCCTGGAACCCGCAGATAGGGGACCCCGTCGATCCGCGAGCGCAGCAGCGCAAGGCGCTGGAGCCGCGCGAGCCGATCGTCGTGCCGGTCAAGCCCGGTGGCGGCGCGATGCGCGGCCTCTTCTGGCTGGTCGCCACGATCGGGCTGGTCGTCGCGCTGGTGCTCGGCGCCAGGACGATCGGCCTCTTCCCCGGCCTGAAGAGCCCGTTCGCCGAGCAGCAGACCGACCGCAGCGGCCCGGCGCTGCTCAAGTCCGTGCAGGACCTCAGCCAGTTCGTCGCGGCCGAGGGCAACTTCCAGGTCATCGTCGATGTGCAGAAGGACCGCAAGTACATCCCGGACTTCCTGCTCAACGAGCGCATCCTGTTCGTCGCGGCCGGCTCCGTCGAGGTGTACGTCGACTTCGCGAGCATCGGCCAGGGCGCGGTGAAGGAGTCCGAGGACCGGCGTACCGCGGAGATCAGCCTGCCGTCGCCCCAGCTGCGGCCGGTCCGGATCGACAACGACCACAGCTACGTCTACTCGCAAGAGCGCGGAATCTTCAACCGTATCGGTGACGCGTTGAGTTCGGACCCGAATCGGATGCAGGAGGTCTACAAGCTCGCCGAGCAGAAGATCGGCGACGCCGCCAAGGATGCTGGCCTGCAGAAACGCGCCGAGGACAACACTCGCAAGATGCTCCAGCAGTTCCTCGCGGCCCTCGGCTACACATCGGTGACGGTGAACTTCCCGGCGCCCTGATCGTCAGTCTGAACTGCAGGTTCCCACAACAGTAGTTGCGCGGTAACGCCCCGAACACTGGTCATTTACCCGATGGACCAACTTGCGTGTGCCTCATCACAGTATTTGACTCGGGGTAACTGGCCGATCCGCGAATTGCTGACCTGGGGCGGAGGTGTGACGGTGGCTACCGTCGCGCTCAAAGATGTGATGAAGGTGTTTGCCGACGGCACCATCGCCGTCGACCGCATCAACCTGGACGTTGGACAGGGCGAGTTCATGGTGTTGCTCGGTCCGAGCGGCTGCGGCAAGTCGACGCTGCTGCGCATGGTGGCCGGCCTGGAGGACCCCACCTCCGGCGCCATCATCATGGACGGCGAGCTCGCCAACGACCTCCCGCCGCGCGAGCGCGGGGTCGCCATGGTCTTCCAGGACTTCGCCCTCTACCCGCACATGACGGTCGGCGAGAACATCGCCTTCCCACTGCGGCTGTCCGGGGTGGAGGCCGAGCCGCGCGCCGAGCAGGTCGCCGAGGTGGCCAGCGCGCTCGGCATCGGCGACGTGCTGGCCCGCAAGCCGGCGCAGCTGTCCGGTGGTCAGCGCCAGCGCGTCGCGATGGGGCGGGCCATCGTGCGCCGGCCGAAGCTCTTCCTCATGGACGAGCCACTGTCCAACCTGGACAGTGGCCTGCGCGCCGAGCTGCGCGCGGAGATCTCCGGGCTGGTCCGCGAGCTGGGCGTCACCACGATCTACGTCACCCACGACCAGGCCGAGGCGCTGACCATGGCCGACCGGGTCGCGATCATGCGCAAGGGCATCCTGCAGGACGTGGGAACGCCGACGCAGGTGTACGGCAGGCCGGCGACCCTCTACGTCGCGGCCTTCCTCGGCAGCCCGCGGATGAACCTGCTCGAGGCCGAGGTCTACGTCCACCTCGACCGCCACATCGCCCTGCACATGGGCGACCAGGTGCTGCACCTGCCGTGGAACGACCTGCGCTCGCGGCAGGTCGCCCACTTCCACGGCGAGCGCATCGTCATCGGGGTGCGTGCGGAGGCGTTGACCCCGGTGCCCGACTCCGCGACCGGCGACGTGCTGCGGGGTCGCATCCGATACCTCGAGCACCACGGCCATGAGTCGCTCGCGTTCCTCGACATCGGCGCGACCGCGGTGATCGTGGACGAGATCGGCAAGCCCCCGTCGGACGCGCCGATCAACGGCGGCGGCCTGCGTAAGTTCGTCAGCAAGCTCACCGGCCGCAGCGACGGTGCCGACGACATGGAGCTCGTCGGCGCCGGTGTCGCCGGCCGCGGCGGCCCGCGCCGCGCGTCCAACCGTGAGAGCGTCCTGAGCGACCCGGGCCGGCACCACCGCCGCCCGGCCGAGCTGGCGGTCCGGCTCGCGCCGTATCCGAATGTGACGCACGGTCACCCATTGACCGTCGCTGTGCGCATGGAAGCTCTGCACTTTTTCGACGAAAGGGGACAACGTATCGACGTGGGGTGGCGCTGAGTGACGCATGTCGCTTAGCCTGCGCCGATGGCAGCCTATGGCGAATCCGGATCCGGACTGCTCATCATCGAGCGCATCCTGCGTGATCGTGAGTCGATCTGGCGGCAGATCGGCGAGGAACGCGACCTCGGCAAGCTGACCAAGCAGATGCTCTACAGCTCCGTAGTAGCGCTGGCCTGCTATGGAGCTGTGCTTGGCGCGTCCCACAGCATCGCGCAGGCGGCCCTGTCGGCGGCGAAACTGCCGCTGCTGTTCCTCATGACGCTGGCGATCTGCCTGCCCACGCTGTATCTGTTCAACCTGGTCTTCGGTGCCCGCCTCCAGGTGAAGCAGGCATTGTCGCTGGTGATGGTCACGATCACGGTGACGTCGGTGCTGTCGCTGGCCTTCGCGCCGATCAGCCTGTTCTTCCTCATCACCGCGTTCAGCTACGACTTCTACAAGGTCCTCAACGTCGCGATCCTCACGATGACCGCCTTCGTCGGCCTGCGGTTCCTGACCAGTGGCATGCGCGCGCTGAACGAGCACACGGCCGCGCTGGCCGAGACGCGGCGACAGCAGCACGAGCGTGAGGAGCGCGCGGCCGCGGCCGCCGAGGCCGCGGCGCTGGCCGCGCTGTCCGCCCCGGCCGCCACTACCGCCACCGCCCCAGCCGCCACGGCCTCGGCCGCGGGCTCCACCGCCGCCGGCCCGGCTGCCGGCGATGGGGAGGCCGCCGAGGTCGAGCAGGCGTCGGGTGGCGATCCGGGGGCGGCGGTGCCCACGTCGCCCGCTCCGGCGCCGGGCGGTGCGCCCGTTGCCGCACCGGTCTCCGCGGTCCCCGTTTCCACCGTCCCGATCTCCGCGGTGCCGGCGACTGCCGGCGCGCCGAACGGGGTGGTCGCCACCCTCGTGGCGCCGCCGCACCCGCCCGCGATGCAGGGCCAGCCGCTGTTGATGCCCGACGGCCGGACCGTCTACCCGGTGGCGTATCCGCAGCCGGTGCCCATGATGCGGCCCCCGGCCCGGCCCGAGCCGCAGCCGGCGCCGGGGCAGCGGCCGGCGAGCATGACGCTGCTGAACGTGTGGATCCTGCTGTTCGGCTTCGTCGGCACCCAGCTGGCATGGACACTGCGCCCGTTCGTGGGCTCCCCGGGCGAGCCGTTCGAGATCTTCCGCAAGATCGAGGGAAACTTCTACGTCGAGGTGGTTCGCGCGATCGGCCGCCTGTTCACCTGACCGCCGTGCGCGCCGGGGAATCGGCGCTCCGGCCAGCGGCTACTGGTCGGTAACATATCTGGCATGAACATTGATTCAAAGGCGCTGGCCCGGGGCCTGACGTCGGTCGTGCCGTTCGCCCGCACCGTGGGCATCGAGATCGTCGAGGTGGTGGTGGACGGCGACGACGTGCGCGCCGTCGCCACCCTTCCCGATGAGGAGCGCCTGCACAACCACGTGGCCGGCCCCCACGCGGGTGCGCTGTTCGCGCTGGGTGAGACCGCCTCGGGCGCGGTCGTGATGGCCGCGTTCGGCCCGCACCTGTCGCTGGGCACGCCGCTGGCGGTGCGCGCGGACATCGCATACGCGAAGCTGGCGAGGGGTCCGGTCCGCGCCACCGCCACCCTCGGCCGCGCGGTGGACGAGGTCGTCGATGAGCTGGCGGCGGGCGGCCGTCCCGAGTTCCCGGTGGCCATCGAGATCACCCGCGAGGACGGCGCGGTCACCACGGCCATGACCGTGGTCTGGACGATCCGCCCGAATCGCTGAACCATTCCGCACTCAGGTGCCGTGCTGCGTGTATGTGTCCGACCTGTGCATGAAAGCGGAACTAACCTGTTAACTACTGGAAGGTTTCTTGACTATTACTGAGATGTGATGTGACCATCATCGCCAGGCGAAGGGTGGTTCACGCATGGATGCACGCACGGGGGTCGACCTGCGCAGCATGGCGGATGCCGTGCTACAGCCAGGATTCGTCGGCAAGGAGCCGCCACCATGGCTACGCCGCCGCCTCGCCGAAGGGCTTGGCGGCGTCGCTCTCTTCGCGCGCAACGTGGTGGACCGGGACCAGGTCGCTGAGCTGACCGCCGCGATGCGCGCCGAGAAGCCGGACGTCATCGTCGCTATCGACGAGGAGGCCGGCGACGTCACGCGGATGCATGCGCACACCGGCAGCCCGTGGCCGGGCAGCCTGGCGCTCGGCGCGATCGACGACCCGGCGCTGACCCGCGAGGTCGCCGGGCACATCGGGCGCGACCTGGCCGCGGCCGGCATCACGTTCGACTACGCGCCCGACGCCGACGTCAACAACGACCCGAACAACCCGGTGATCGGCTCGCGTGCGTTCGGTGCCGAGCCCGAGCGGGTCGCCCGGCACACCGCGGCCTGGATCGCCGGGCTGCAGGAGGCCGGCGTGGCCGCGTGCGCCAAGCACTTTCCCGGGCACGGGAACACGAGCGTGGACTCTCATCTTGACGTACCGCTGATCAAGGCCGGCCGGGCCGATCTCGACGCGGTGGAACTGGTGCCGTTCCGGGCGGCCATCGCGGCGGGCGTGCAGGCCGTGATGAGTGCGCACCTGCGGGTGCCGGCCCTCGACGCCGAACTGCCCGCGACCCTGAGCCGAAAGATCATGACCGGGCTGCTGCGCGGTGAGCTCGGGTTCGAGGGTCTGATCGTCACCGACGGTATCGAGATGCGTGCGATCTCCGCCCGGCACGGTCTCGCCCACGCCACCGTCATGGCGCTCGCCGCGGGCGCGGACGCGATCTGCGTCGGCGGCGACCACGCCGACGAGGAGACCGCGGTCATGTTGCGCGACGCAATCGTCGCCGCGGTGCGCTCGGGCGAGCTGTCCGAGGAGCGGCTCGCCGACGCTGCCGCGCGGGTCGCCCGCATGGCCGCGTGGTCGGCCGCGGCGCCCAAGCTCGCGCCCGACCCGCGCGCGAGCGAGATCGGGCTGTCAGCGGCCCGCCGGGCGCTGCGGATCACCGCGCCGGACGCGGCTTTCCCGCTGGCCGGCGCGCCGTATGTGATCGAGTTTCAGCCCGAGCTCAACTTCGCGATCGCGCCCGAGACGCCTTGGGGGCTCCTGGCGCCGCTCGCGGAACTCGACCCGGCGACCTCCGGCGTGCGGCTGACCTCGGAGGACGGCCTGACCGACGCGCTGCGAGCCGCGCTTGGCCGGCCGCTGGTGCTGGTCGTGCGCGATCCGCATCGCTATCCGTGGATGGCGGACTCTGTGAAAGCCTCCTTGGCCGCACGTCAGGAAGCCGTCGTCGTCGAAATGGGTGTCCCGGTGGACCCGCAGGGCGACGTGCACATCGCGACGTTCGGCGCGACGGCCGCGGCCGGCCGCGCGGTCGCCGAGTTGCTGGCGGGTCGCTGAATACGCCAACGGGTGAGGATCCCGTGACGCTGAGATCGCGCTCAGCTTCAACACCCGCGCCGTTTTCCATGCCGGTCTAGCATGCCGGTATGTCCCCGACCCAGTCCCGCCCCCGCCTCCTCGTTGCCGGCGTCGCCGCGCTGACGGCGGTGCTCGTCGCCCTCACCGGCTGCTCCGGCAAGTCCGACAAGAAGGCCGGCGCGCCGTCGGCCGACCCCAACCTGCCGGCCGCCGAAGGGCTGCTCAGGGACTCCGCGACGGCGATGGGCGGCATCAAGACCGCCAAGTTCCTGATCACAGCCGACGGCACGATCGCCGGGGTGGCCATCAAGCGCGCCGACGGCGTGCTCACGAAGGAGGGCAACGCCCAGGGCACGGCGCAGGTCGAGCAGATGGGCACGGTCGCCGACCTGGCGTTCACGATCGTGGGCCAGACGATGTGGCTCAAGGGTCCCACCGGCGGCTATCAGCAGATCCCGCTCGCGCTCGCCGCGTCGGTCTACGACCCGTCGGCGATCCTCGATCCCGAGCGCGGCATCGCGAAGGTGGTCTCCACCGCGACCGACGGCAAGACCGAGGCCGCCGAGACCGTTGACAACCAGGCCACGTATCGGGTCGGCGCCAAGTTCCCGGCCGAGAACCTGTCGAAGGTCGTGCCCGGCGTGACCGGCAGCGTGCCGGGCCGCCTGTGGATCGCGAAGGACAACAAGCGTGTGCTGAAGGCTGCGTTCGACCTGCCCGCCGTCGGCGACGCCAAGGGCGGCACGGTCACCGTGACGTTCACCGAGTTCGACGCCGCCGTCACCATCACGCCGCCGAAGTAGAGCCGAGCCGATGCTGGACAGCGATCCGTCCGCCGACCCGCCACCGACGCCCGCAGGGCGCCGCGTTGGCGCTGAGGCCGTCCCCACCGCGACCGCCCCAGCGGCTTCCAGCCCCTCCGCAGGCTCCGGCGGCGGGGATGGCGGACATTCGCGGCGGCGGCTGGCCATCGGCGTCGGCGGGGCCACGGTGCTGCTGGCGGCGCTGGACGCGTATGTGGTCGTGGGCGTCCTCACCGACATCCTCGACGCGTTGCACATCGCGGCCAACCGGCTCGAGCGGGTGACGCCGGTCGTGACCGGGTTCCTGCTTGGGTATATCGCCGGCATGCCGCTGCTCGGCTCGCTCTCCGACCGGCTCGGGCGGCGGGCGGTGCTGATCGGCTGCCTCGTCGGCTTCGCGGCCGGCTCCGCGCTCACGGCGGGCTCGGGCGACTCGATCTGGTTGCTCACCACCGGCCGGGCGGTGCAGGGCCTGGCCGGCGGCGCCCTGCTGCCGGTGACCCTGGCGCTGGCCGGCGACCTGTGGGCGGAGCGGCGCCGCGCGACGGTGCTCGGCGTGGTCGGCGCGGCGCAGGAGCTCGGCAGCGTGCTCGGCCCGCTGTACGGGGTGGGCATCGCGGCCCTGCTCGGCTCGTGGCGGGGCATCTTCTGGCTCAACCTTCCGTTGGTCGCCGTCGCCATCGCGCTCGTGTGGGTGGCGCTGCCCGGCCGGGCACCCGCGGCGGTGCGGCCGAAGACCGACGTCGTCGGCGGGCTCCTGCTGGCGCTGACGCTCGGCGCGGCGGTGGTGGCGCTCTACAACCCCGACCCGGAGCGCGCGGTCCTGCCTCCGTGGGGCGGCTGGACGCTCGCCGGCGCGGCCGCCGGGGCCGTCCTGTTCGTGGCGTGGGAGCTGCGGGCGCGCACCCGCCTGATCGACCTGCGCGGCGTGCTGCGGCGCCCGTTCTTCGCCGCGCTCGGCGCGAGCTTCTGCGCCGGCGCCGCCCTGATGGTGACGCTGGTCGACGTGGAGCTGGTCGCGCAGACGCTGCTCGGCCGGCACGGCGTGCAGGGCACGCTCGTGCTGACCCGCTTCCTGGTCGCGCTGCCGATCGGCGCGGTGCTCGGCGGCTGGCTGGTGTCGCCGCTCGGCGAGCGCCTGGTCGCGGCGGGCGGGCTGGCGGTGGCCGCGGGTGGATACGTGCTGGTCGCGGGCTGGCCGGCCGACGTGCTCGCGGTGCGTTATCTCGGCTTCCTGCCACGGCTGGACACCGACCTCGTCGTCGCCGGCTTCGGGCTGGGCCTGGTGATCGGCCCGCTCTCCGCCGCGATCCTACGAGCCACCCCGATCGCGCAGCACGGCGTGGCATCCTCGGCGGTGGTCGTGGCCCGGATGATGGGCATGCTGATCGGCGTGGCCGCGCTGACCGCGTGGGGCCTGCACCGCTTCCACGAGCTGACCGCCCAGCTGAACTTCCCGCTGGTCTTCGGCAAGTCCGCCGACGAGCAGCGGCGCCTGATGGACGAGTACAAGGACGCGCTGCAGTCCGCGCTGCGCACCGAGTATCGCGAGATCTTCCTGGCCACCGCCGCCATCTGCGCACTGGGCGCGGCATGCGCGTTGCTGCTGCAGGGCCGCACCGCCCGCCCCGGCCCCGAGCCGGACCACTGACCGAGCCCGGGACCGAGCGCCGGGCGTGCGCCGTGCGTCAGCACCGCGCGATGAACCGACGGACGTGTGTTGAGGCCTACGCGTGGCCGCTCGCGCGGGTCAGGGCGCGGATGGCGATCAGCCGGACGGCGGCAAGGGGTGGCCCGGGCCGCACCCCGGGCCACCCGCCCCGCCGCTGGAGTCCCGCTGTGGAGAGGGCGGGCTCAGCCGTAGTTGCGGGCCTTGGACTCGTCCGGCATGAGGACCCACAGGATCAGGTAGATCACGAACTGCGGGCCCGGCAGCAGGCACGAGAGGACGAAGATCAGCCGCACCATGTTGGGGGGCATGCCGAAGCGGCGGGCGAGACCCGAGCAGACGCCGGCGATCCAACGGTTGTCACGGGGCCTGACGAGACTGGACATCCCTAGCTCCTCGTTTCGATGTGTACCTCAACCGTAGAAATGCCCGGGGCGTCCGCCCTCCAACCTTTGACGGAAATCCGGAGGGCCGACCACTAGGGATTCCTCCGCACGGGTAGCCGGTCGGTTGCCGTGCGTTGCGGGGCGGCTGGGTCGCTCACGAGGTTTGCGGCACGCCGTGCTGGACCCAGGACTTCGGCCGAGTCTGAAAACCGTGTAGAAAGCACGGGTGATCACCCCTCGTAGAGCACTGCTGCTGACGGGCGCCGTCTTGGCGCTCGCCGGCTGCGGTGACGACAAGGCGACCCCGCCGCCCGACGCGAAGCGCAACGCCGCCGTCTACGACACCGTGGACGTGTGCGCCCTCGCCTCTGACGATCAGCTCAAGGCGGCGCTGGGCGAGAACACCGGCCACAAGGAGCGCCGCAATACCGACAGCTTGAAGGCGTGCGCGATCGATGGCTCCTCTGGCGACTTTTACATCTTCCTGACCGTGGTGCGCCCGTCCATGGCGGCGGCCGAGCAGATCAAGTACGACAAGGCCGCCGCGCAGGGCGCGAAGGATCTCGACGCCAGCACGTTCTCGTACTTCGACGACGGCCACGCCTACGTCGAGACGGCCGACGGCGACCTGGTGCTGCGCGCGTCCCTGGTGTACTACGTCGACAGCGGCAAGATCACGGATGGGCCAGGCGTGGTGGGGCGCCTACATACGCTGCTCGGGCAGATGACACAGAAAGTCTAGAAAGGCACCAACCGGGGTTCACGGCATCTGCCTAGCGTCCCGACCCATGAGGAATCTTCGACGTGTCGGCCTCGGCGTGGGCATCGGCGTGCTGTCGCTCGCGATCAGTGCGCCGAGCGCCTCGGCCAATGGCTCGTTCGGCAAGGCTTGGGGCCAGGCTCAGCTCACCGGCTGGGCCGCGCTTCCGGCGGCGACCTTCGTCTCGGCGAGCGACCCGTCCGGCGCCCTGCTCGGCGGTACCCCGTCCAACGGCATCACCCCGCCCTTCGACGACCAGCCGGTCCAAGGCTTCAGCGGCATCCTGAAGAACGGCGACGGCACTTTCGACGTCATCTCCGACAACGGCTACGGCAACAAGGCCAACAGCGGCGACTTCGTGCTGCGCATCCACCGGGTCGCCCCCGACTACGCCAAGAAGACGGTCGACGTCGTCGGCGGCATCAACCTGACCGACCCCAACGGCTACGTGCCGTGGGCCCTGACCCGCAAGGACCGGGTCCTCACCGGCGCCGACTTCGACATCGAGTCGATCCAGCGGGTCAACGACGGCTCGTACTGGATCGGCGACGAGTTCGGCCCGTACCTGCTGCACTTCGACCGCGCCGGCCGCCTGCTGCAGGCGCCGATCTCGCTGCCCGGCGTGCGCGCTCCGGAGAACCCGGAGGGCAACCCGAACCTCAACAGCAGCAAGGGCTTCGAGGGCATGGCGCTGTCGCCCGACGGCCGCACGCTCTACCCGATGCTCGAGGGCACCGTCGCCGGCGATCCGGCCGGCAGCCTGCGGTTCAACGAGTTCGACCTGGCGACGCAGCGGTACACCGGGAAGATCTACACCTACCAGATGGAGGACCCGGGCTACTCGATCGGCGACGCGATCGCCGTCGACGCCGACCGGTTCCTCATCATCGAGCGCGACCAGGGCCAGGGCGCGACCGCCAAGTTCAAGCGGATCTACCTCGCCGACAAGCGCGACCGCAACCGCGACGGCAAGATGGACAAGACCCTCGTCGCGGACCTCATGAACATCGCCGACCCGCGCCACCTCGGCGGCACCTCGGGCGTGTTCACGTTCCCGTTCCAGACCATCGAGGACGTCGTGATCCTGGACGACCGGACGCTGGGCGTGGTGAACGACAACAACTTCCCGTTCTCCAGCGGCCGCACCCCGGGTAAGCCGGACGACGACGAGTTCATCACGATCCGCTTGGCCGAGAACCTGCACGCGGACAAGCGCTTCCTGCGCTGAGCCGGCGGCGGTGTGCGGCCCAGGGCTCCTACGGGACCAGGCTGCACACCGCCAGCAGGCGCAGCATCGCCCAGGACGGGCGCGACCAGTCCTCCAGCGGGTCGCCGGCGTCGCGTGCCGCGTCACGGATGGCCGCCGAATAGCCGGCCAGGGCGACCGGGTCGGGCAGCGCCCCACCGAGCGAGTCGCGGATCGCGGCGGCGTGCTGGTCGACGCGGGCGAGCAGTTCCGGACGCGCCGCCACCGCCGCCCGGCCCGGGCGCCCGATCGCGGCGGCGAGCTCGGCCAGGCCGGCGCGGGCGAGCCAGGCGCGCCGCCCGGCGGTCAGCTCATCGAAGGGGGCACTCACGCCCGCGACCATAAGCCGAGCATGCGGGCTCGCGCAGCCCCGACATGCGCGGCGAGGGCCGGGCATGGGCCGGGTGCCGGTCGAGATCGCCCGAACCGTCACGTTCGCCGGGTTGATCCGGTGGGTAACTGATCCCACATGGCCGATCGCGACGAGACTCCGCACGCGCGTCCCGACCGCCATGAAACGCCGGATCAGCGTTTCGACCGCAACTGGACCGAGCTGCTCCAGGAACTGCGGGTCGCGCAGACCGGTGTGCAGATTCTGTTCGCATTCTTGCTGACGCTGCCGTTCGACCAGCGATTCGCCGCGGTGTCCCAGGGGCAGGAAGCCGCCTATATCGCCACCCTGCTGTGCACCGCCGTGGCCACCCTGTGCCTCATCGCGCCGGTCAGCCACCATCGCATTCTGTTTCGGCGCGGGCGGAAGAAGGAGCTGGTCGCGATCAGCAGCAATCTCGCCGGAGTCGGGCTGGTGTTCCTGTGGCTGTCGATCGTGGGCGCGCTATTCCTGGTCTTCGAGGTGGTCCTGGGGCTGTCGTGGGCGGTCGCCGTCGGCAGCACGTTCACTGTCGCCTTCATCGGGATCTGGTACCTGTTGCCGGGACTCAAGCGCTGAGCCTCCACGGCCACGGCGCGGGAGCGCTCCCATTCATGAGGGACTTCAGCCAGGCGGGCCCACCGGGCCCGCCTGGCGTAGCGGGTCAGGCGAGCCAGACCACCAGGGCGACGATCGCGGCGATCACCACGACGATCGGGACGGCCAGCTTGACCAGCGTCGCCGTGCCGGCCACCTTGGTGAGGTCCACCGCCTCGGCCTCGGGGGAATCGATCACCCGCGTCTCGGGCTGGGCCTCCACAGCGACCGGAGCCGCGGGCTCCGCAACGACCGGAGCCGCGGGCTCCGCAACGACCGGAGCCGCGGGCTCCGCAACGGCCGGGGCCGTAGCCTCCTCGGCCGTCAGTTGGTTCTCGAGGTTGTCGACGAACTGGGTCAGCAGCCGGGTGCTGATGTCCGCGATCGTGCTGCGACCCATCTGCGCCAGCGGTCCGGCGATGTTCAGGTCCGTTTCGACCCGCACCTTCGTCGCCCCGTCGGCGGCCGAGAGGACCGCGGTCACCAGGGCGGACGCGCGGCCCTTCCCGCTGGCGTCGCGCCCCTTCGCCTCGATGACGGCGCGGTGCGCGGCGGCGTCCTGTTCCTTGAAGACTGCGGTACCGGAGAACTGAGCGGTCATCGGCCCGACTTTGACCTTGACCTTCCCCTGGTACTCGTCGCCGCTGACGCCGGTCAGCTGCGCGCCGGGCATGCAGGGAGCGATGCGCTCGATGTCGGTGAGCACCGCCCAGGTCTCATCGATCGGCCTGGCCACGACGAATTCGTTGGTGAGCAACATGGTGAGGGGCACCTCCGTTGAGGGCGTCGAGGAGCGGTTCGACGGCGGCCAGCGAGTGGGCGCTGACCACGGCGTCGCAGTACGGCCACGCCGCCGCCATGCCGCCGACCAGCGGCTGGTAGCGCGGGCTTTGGGTCCGGGGATTGACCCAGACGATGCGGTACGCCAGGCGCGACAGCCGGGCCATCTCGGCGCCCACCTGCGCGGGGTCGCCGGTCTCCCAGCCGTCGGAGACGACGAGCACGACGGCGCCGCGGGCCATGCCCCGCCGGCCGTACTCGTCGTTGAAGTGCTTGAGCGCGGCACCGATGCGGGTGCCGCCCGACCAGTCCGGCGCGGCCCGGCCGGCCCGTTCGAGGGCCACCGCCGGCCGGGTGCGGGCCAGCACCCGGGTGAGCCGCGTCAGCCTCGTGGCGAACGTGAACACCTCAGCGCGGGTGGCGCCAGCCGCGCAGTACAACAGCTGGAGCATCGCCCTGGCGTAGGGCTCCATCGAGCCGGAGATGTCGCACAGCACCACCAGCCGGCGGGGCTTCTGCTTGCGGGTGCGGCGCGGCAGCCGCAGCGGTTCGCCGCCGCTGCGCCGGGCCTGGCGCAGCGCCGCGCGCAGGTCGACCGAGCGGCCGTCCGGCGCGGCGCGGAACCGGCGGCTGCGCCGGGGCGGGGTCGCGAGCCGCAGCCGCCGCATGAGGGCGGCGAGCTGCGCCAGCTCGTCATCGGTCAGGGTGGCGAAGTCGCGCCCGGCGAGCCGCTCGGCCGCGCTCCCGGCGGTCGCCAGCTCGACCTCCACCATTGGTGACTTTCCAGACTTTTCCGAAATGTCGGAGGTATCGGAGGAGGAAGCGGTCGCGGGGCCGGATCGGGTCGTCGTGGAGGTGCCCTGCGCGTTCGGATCGCCGCGGAAGTCGGCGACGTCCGCGAAGCCCCGGAAGATGGCGTCGAAGACCCGGTCCAGGATCGGGAACTGCGCCGGATCCCAGGTCAGCGTGGCCCGCGCGCAGCGGTGCAGCTCGTCCACCGTCCGCGGCGCGAGCAGCTCGACCGCGAGCGCGAAGCGGGCGCAGCGGTCCGGTCCGACCGGAAGCCCGGCGTCGTGCAACACCGCGCCGAAGCCCGCGACGAGCCCCGCGAGGTCCCCGCGCAGGTCACCCGGCGATGACGCCGGCGAGTCCGGCACGGCGGGCCACCTCCTCGTCCTCGCGGTACTTCAGCACCGCGCCGAGGGTGGCACCAGCCGACACCTCGTCCAGCGGCAGGCCGAGCAGCCGCAGCGCGTTGGCCCAGCTGATCGCCTCGGCGACGCCCGGCGGCTTGGCCAGGTCGAGCGCCCGCAGCCGGGACACCGCGCCGGCCACGCCGGTGGTGAGCGACTCGGCGGCGCCGGGCACGCGGCGGCGGATGATCGCCGCGACACGTGCGGCGCCGGGGTAGCCGATCCAGTGGTACAGGCAGCGGCGCAGCAGCGCGTCGTGCAGGTCGCGGGTCCGGTTGGAGGTCAGCACCACGACCGGCGGCACGACCGCGGTGCGGGTGCCCAGCTCGGGGATGGTGACCGAGCCCTCGGCGAGCAGCTCGAACAGGAACGCCTCGAACTCGTCGTCGGCCCGGTCGACCTCGTCGATGAGCAGCACCGCCGGGCGCGGGCCGGGGTGCTCGATCGCGGCGAGCAGGGGCCGGCGCAGCAGGTACTCGGGCGCGAAGAGGTCCGCCTCGCGCGGGGTCTCGCCGCGGGCCTCGGCGAGCCGGATGCCGAGCAGCTGGCGCGGGTAGTTCCACTCGTAGAGCGCCTCGGCGGCGCTGAGCCCCTCGTAGCACTGCAGCCGGATGAGCGGCGTGTCCAGCGCCGCGGCGAGCGCGCCGGCCGCGGCCGTCTTGCCCACGCCGGGCTCGCCCTCCAGCAGGATCGGCTGGCCCATCTTCAGCGCCAGGAACAGCGAGGTGCCCAGGGTCGGCTCGGCGAGGTACCCCTGCCGGTCGAGCCCCTCGACCAGCGCGTCGACCGTGTCGATCACAGGTACCGCGCCGGGGCGTCGGCGAAGGCGCGGCGGCAGCCGGTGCCGCAGAAGTAGTACACGACGCCCTCGTGCTGGTAATGCAGCGCGTCCGGGACGATCGCGACGTCCATGTCGCAGACCGGGTCCTTGGCGATCCGCATCGCGGAGGGCTTCTCCAGCAGCGGCAGCATGATGCGCTTGGGCGCCTCTGGCGCGTCGGCCGGCGGCGCGGTCTGCCGCGGCCGTGTCGAGATGATCTCGGCCAGCACCGACAGCGCGATCTCGGGCGCGGTGCGGGCGCCGACGTCCAGCCCGGCCGGGGCGTGGATGAGGCCCTTCTCGGCGTCGCTGAGCGAGAGCTCGGCGAGGACCGCGGCGGCGCGTTTGCGGCTGGCGACGAGGGCGACGTACGGGATGCGGGCCTTCACGGCGGCGGTGAGGATCTCGGCCTCGTCGCGCCCGTGCGAGGCGACGATGACCGCGCTCGCGTCCAGCGGGATCGGGGTCTGCGCGTCGGGCACCCAGCCGCTCGCCCGGAAGCTCTCCCAGCCGACGGCCCGGGCGACGTCGGACAGGGCGCGGGCGACGGGGGCCTCGCCGTAGACGAAGACCAGCGGCGCCGGGATCATCGCCTCCAGGAAGATTTCGAGGGTACCGCCGGAAAGACAGGGATTGGCGACCGTGAGCAGGCCCTGTGAGCCGGGCCGGTCGTCGGGGCCTTCGTCGTCGGGCGTGATGCGCAGCAGCGTCGACTCGCCCGTCTCCAGCAGCCGAAGCCCCTGGAGACGGACGGTCGACTCGGCACAGGTGCCGCCGACGAACCCCTCGATCGTGCCGTCCGGCAGCACCAGGGCGCGGTCGCCGGCCTTGGCGCTGGTCGGGCGCTCGGCGCGCACCACGGTCGCGAGCACGAACGGGGTGCGGCCCTCGCGCAGCTTGTCGGCGCGGATGAGGAGGTTCATCGGGGTTCCTTCGCTGCTGGACTAGCTGATGGCCAGGTCGGTGCGGATCGGGCGGCCCTGCGCGGCCCGCCAGACGTTCGACGGGGTCAGCGGCATGTCGGCGTGGCGCACCCCGAAGGGCTTGAGCGCGTCGAGCACGGCGTTGACCACCGCGGCCGGGGAGCCGACCGTGGCCGACTCGCCGACGCCCTTGGCACCGATCGGGTGGTGCGGCGACGGGGTGACGGTCTCGCCGAGCTCCCACGAGGGGCACTCCAGCGCCGTCGGCAGCAGGTAGTCCATGAGCGAGGCGCCGAGGTGGTTGCCGTCCTCGTCAAACGCCATGAGCTGCATGAGCGCCATGCCGATGCCGTCGGCGAGGCCGCCGTGCACCTGGCCCTCGACGATCATCGGGTTGATCCGCACACCGCAGTCGTCGACCGCGATGAACCGCCGCACCTTGACCTGGCCGGTGGCCGGGTCGACGTCGACGACGCAGATGTACGCGCCGAAGGGGTAGGTGAGGTTCGGCGGGTTGTAGACGGTCGTCGCGTCCAGGTGGCCCTCGACGCCCTCGGGCAGCTCGAGGCTGGAGTGCGCGGCCATCGCGATCTCCTGGATGGTCTTGCCCTGGTCCGGGTCGCCCTTGACGAAGAAGCGGCCCTTCTCCCAGTCGAGGTCGTCCGGGGAGACCTCCAGCATCGCCGAGGCCACGATCCGGGCCCGGTCGCGCACCTTGCGGGCGACGATCGCGGTGGCCGCGCCGGACACCGGGGTCGAGCGCGACCCGTAGGTGCCCAGGCCGAACGGGGTCTGGTCGGTGTCGCCGTGCACGACATCGATGTCGTCGGGGGAGATGCCGAGCTCCTCCGCGACGATCTGCGCGAACGTCGTCTCGTGCCCCTGGCCCTGGGTCTGCACCGACAGCCGCAGCACGGCCTTGCCGGTCGGGTGCACGCGCAGCTCGGCGCCGTCGGCCATGCCCAGCCCGAGGATGTCCATGTGCTTGCGCGGGCCGGCGCCCACGCCCTCGGTGAAGAAGCTGATGCCGATGCCCATGTGCTCGCCGCGCTCGCGCTTCTCGGCCTGCTCCTGGCGCAGCTTCTCGTACTCGACCATGTCCATGGCCAGGCGTAGCGCCTTCGGGTAGTCGCCCGAGTCGTACTCCCAGCCGGTTGGGGTCGTGTACGGGAACTGCTCCGGCTTGAGCAGGTTCTTCATGCGCAGCTCGGCCGGGTCCATCTTCAGCTCGTAGGCCAGCACGTCGATCATGCGCTCGACGAGGTACACGGCCTCGGTGATGCGGAACGAGCAGGCGTACGCCACGCCGCCCGGCGCCTTGTTGGTGTACACGCCGGTGACGTCACAGGACGCCGCCTCCAGGTCGTAGGACCCGGTGAAGATGTGGAAGAAGCCGGCCGGGAACTTCGTCGGCTGCGCGGTGCCGTTGAAGGCGCCGTGGTCGGCGAGCACGTTGACCCGCAGGGCGCGGATCTTGCCGTCCTTCGTCGCCGCGATCTCGCCGCGCATGTGGTAGTCGCGGGCGAACGCGGTGGCGGTCAGGTGCTCGTTGCGGTCCTCCATCCACTTGACCGGCTTGCCGGTGACGATCGAGCCGACGATCGCCAGCACGTAGCCGGGGTAGATACCGACCTTGCCGCCGAAGCCGCCGCCGATGTCCGGCGAGACGACCCGGATCTTGTGTTCGGGCAGCCCGGCGACGAGCGCGTACACCGTGCGGTGCGCGTGCGGCGCCTGCGTGGTGGAGTAGATGGTCAGCTTGCCGCTGACCTTGTCGAAGTCGGCGACGGCGCCGCACGTCTCCAGCGGGGACGGGTGCACCCGGGGGTACAGGATGTCCTCGGCGACCACGACCTCGGACTCGGCGAAGACCCGGTCGGTCTGCTCCTTGTCCCCGGCCGACCAGTCGAAGATGTGGTTGTCGGTCTTGCCTTCCTTATCGTCCCGGATGACCGGGGCGCCTTCGGCGAGCGCCTGCTTGGCGTCGGCGACGACCGGCAGCGGCTCGTAGTCGACCTCGATCAGCTCCAGGGCGTCGCGGGCGATGTAGTGGTTCTCCGCCACCACGAACGCGACCTCCTGGTTCTGGAAGCGCACCTTGTCGGTCGCGAGCACCGCCTGGGTGTCGTACGACAGGGTGGGCATCCAGGCCAGCTTGAGCGTCTCCAGCGTCGCGCCGGTGATGACCGCCTTGACGCCGGGCAGTGCCTCGGCGGCGCTGGTGTCGATCGAGACGATCTTCGCGTGGGCGTAGGGGCTGCGCAGGAACGAGCCGTGCAGCATGCCGGGCAGCTGGATGTCGTCGACGTAGTTGCCCTTGCCCCGGACGAACCGCGCGTCCTCCTTGCGGTGCATCCGCCCGAAGCCCATCGGCGTGGGGTTCTCGGTCACGGTCATGGCTGCGCACCCTCCTTCGCCTGGTGCTCGGCCGCCCAGCGGACCGACCGGACGATGTTCTCGTAGCCCGTGCACCGGCAGAGCTGGCCGGAGATGGCCTCCCGGATCTCCTGCTCGGACGGGTCGGGGTTCTTGTCGAGCAGGACGCGGGCGGTGATCATCATGCCCGGCGTGCAGAAGCCGCACTGCAGGCCGTGGCACTGCACGAAGCCCTGCTGCACCGGGTCGAGCCCGTCGGGGCCCTCCAGCCCCTCCACCGTGCCGACCTGCTTGCCGTCGGCCATGACCGCCAGCACGGTGCAGGACTTCACGGGCACGCCGTCCAGCGTCACGGTGCACACGCCACAGTTGGAAGTGTCGCAGCCCCAGTGCGTACCAGTGAGGCCAAGCTCGTTGCGCAAGAAGTGCACCAGCAGGAGCCGTGGCTCCACGTCGCGGGTGTGCCGCTCGCCGTTCACCGTCACGGTGATCTGCATGTCCTAGGCCTCCTGCCCTCGCGCGCGGGCGGTCGCGGCACGCAGCACGCGCACGGTGAGCTCGCCGGCGAGGTGCCGCTTGTAGTCGACCGGTCCGCGCTGGTCCGCGATCGGGTTGGTGTTCTCGGCGGCGATGCGCCCCGCCTCGGCGAACGTCTCCTCGGTGGCCGGCTTGCCGGCGAGGAACGCCTCGGCCTCGGCCGCGCGGAAGTGCTCGGCGCCGACGGCGGTGAGGCCGATCCCGGCGGTCCGGATCGTGTCCTGCTCCAGCCAGACGGCGGCACCGGCGGCCGCGACCGCCCAGTCGCCGACGCGGCGCTCCACCTTGTGGTACGCCGAGCCGCCGCCGGGCCGGATCGGGACCCGGATCTCGGTGAGCAGCTCGCCGGGCTCGACGACGGTCTCATACGGGCCCACGTGGAACTCGGTGAGCGGCACGGTGCGCGACCCCCGCGCACCCTGGATCACCACCGAGGCGTCGACCGCGGCGAACGCGGCGGAGAGGTCCTCGGCCGGGTCCGCCTGGCACAGGGAGCCGCCGACGGTACCGCGGTTGCGCACGAGCGGGTCGGCGATCACGCGCTCGGCGTCGGCGAAGATGCGGTAGTGCTCCTCGACGAGCGGCGAGGCGAGCAGGTCCGCGTGCCGCGTGAGCGCGCCGATGCGCAGCTCGGCGCCCTCGACCCGGATGTATGACAGCTCGGCCACGTCGTTGATGTCGATGAGCGCTGTCGGGCGGGCCAGGCGCAGCTTCATCATCGGGATGAGGCTGTGGCCGCCGGCGATCACACGGGCATCCTCACCCCAGTGAGCCAGCAGCTCCAGGGTCTGCCCGACGCTTGTGGCTTTCGCGTATTCGAATGCGGCGGGTACTTGCATCGCGCCTCCGGTCTTTTTCGGGTCCGGACAATGAGTCGAAGGTCGACAGAATCGTCGTCCTAAAGCCGAGATCGGACAACTCCTCCTGCGTAGCCGAGCTGTATACGCAACGTAGTTTCCGTTGCCCAGGCTCACATGCGTGCCAGTGCAAATTGCAAAATTGCATACGTGGGCGGGCGTAAACGAGGTATGGGTGTCGTCGAGCAGATCGACGGGGGTGTTGCGCAGCTGTGCCCGGACGACGGGCGGCCGGGCCGGTGGACGCTGCTGGTCGACGGATATCCGCAGTCGGCGCTCGACCTTTCGGATCCGCGGCTGCTGGACTTCGAATACATGCGCCGCATCGCCTCGGTCATCGACGCGATGGCCCCGGCCGGCGTGCCGCTCTCGGCGCTGCACCTGGGCGGGGGTGCGCTGACCATCCCGCGGTATGTGGTCGCCACCCGCCCCGGCTCCTCCCAGCGCGTGGTCGAGCTCGACGCGGCGCTCATCGCGTTCGTGCGGCGCGAGCTGCCGCTGCCGCGCGGCGCCGACATCCGGGTCCGGGCGGCCGATGCCCGGGCCGCGGTCGAGTCGCTCGCCCCGGGCCGCTTCGATCTGGTCGTCGCCGACGTCTACCGCGGCGCCCGGGTCCCGGCGCACCTGGCGTCGCTGGAGTTCCTGACCGCGGCCGCGCGGCTGCTGCGCCCCGGCGGCCTTTACGTGGCCAACCTGGCCGACGGTTCCGGCCTGGCCTTCGCCCGCGGCCAGGCGGCGACCCTGCGCCGTGTGTACGGCGAGATCGTGCTCCTCGCGGAGCCGTCCGTGCTGCGCGGCCGGCGCTTCGGCAACGTGGTCCTGGTGGCCGCCGCCGAGCCCGGCCGCATCCCGCAGGCCTCGCTGGCCCGCGCCGCCGCCGCGGACCCGTTTCCGGCCAGGCTGGTCTCCGGCGACGATCTGACGAAGCTCATCGGCGGCGCGCGCGTGGTGACCGACGCCACCGCCACGTCCTCTCCCGCGCCGCCCGCCGGCTTGTTTTAGGCGTTCTGCAGGCTGGCCGTTGTTACCGACCAGTGGCCGGGAAGCTACTTAGGGATCGTTCAGGATTCGCTTACAGTTCGTGGATGCTCGAATTCGACATCGCTCCCGCCACCCGCCGCCCGGCCGAGGAGCGCGCCGCCCTGCTCGCCGATCCGGGGTTCGGCCGGTTCTTCACCGATCACATGGTCACCATCCGGTATGCCGAGAATAAAGGGTGGTACGACGCCCGACTAGTGCCCTTCGGTCCGCTCTCGCTCTCGCCCGCCACCGCCGCGTTGCACTACGGCCAGGAGATCTTCGAGGGACTCAAGGCGTATGCGATGCCCGACGGCGGCGTGGGGCTCTTTCGCCCCGAGGCCAACGCCCGCCGCCTGAACGCGACCGCCGAGCGGCTCGCCATGCCGCAGCTGCCCGAGGAGCTGTTCCTGCGTGCGGTGTGGACGCTGGTCGAGGCCGACCGAGACTGGGTGCCGGCGGGCGAGGGGCAGAGCCTCTACATCCGCCCGTTCATGATCGCCACTGACCCCTTCCTCGGCGTGCGGCCGTCCTCGGAGTACCTCTTCGCGGTCATCGCCTCGCCGTCGGGCTCCTACTTCGCCGGTGGCGCCAAGCCGGTCACGGTCTGGGTCTCGCAGGACTACTCGCGCGCGGCCCCCGGCGGCACCGGCGGGGTCAAGGCCGCCGCCAACTACGCGGTCAGCCTCCGGGCGCTGGTCGAGGCCCAGGAGAGCGGTTGCGACCAGGTCGTCTACCTCGACGCCGTGGAGCACCGGTGGATCGAGGAGTCGGGCAGCATGAACCTCTTCTTCGTGTACGAGCGCGACGGCGCCCCGTTGCTCGTCACCCCGCCGCTGAACGGCTCGATCCTGCCGGGCGTGACCCGCGACTCGGTCCTGACGCTGGCCCGCCACCGCGGCTGGGGCGTCGAGGAGCGGCCGTGCTCTCTGGACGAGTGGCGCACCGACGCCACGACCGGGCAGCTGCGTGAGACCTTCGCCTGCGGCACGGGCGTCGTCATCACGTCGATCGGCACCGCGCGGTCGCGCGACGGCGAGTTTCTCATCGGTGGCGGGCAGGAGGGCCCGGTGACGTCGTCGATCCGCGACGCGATCGTCGGCATCCAGCGCGGCCTGGCCGACGACCCGTTCGGCTGGTCCCGCCGTTCCTGACCGCGACGGCCGCTCGGGCGGAGCCTGAGCTTCGCGACGATGCGGGCCTGGCCGCGGACCGGCGTGGTCGATTCCTCAGGGTCGAGGCGAGCATCCGCGGTGGCGGCCGGGCCAGGATCTCCTCGGCCCGGGCCGCCTCCGCGCGGCCGAGCTTCGTCGCCGTGGCGAGCTTGGCGAGCGGTTCGCGGGTCAGGCATCGACGAGCTCCGCATCGGGTTGCCGGCTCATCGCCCAACGTCCTGTCGTGAGCAAACCGATGGCCAGGATGACGGCGCCGCACCCGGCGATGATCCACCAGCCCACGTGGCTCGCCGAGCTGAAGCCGGCGGGCAGCGGGCGGCCCCGCAGGCCGGCGGCGAGCACGGCGCCGAGGACGGCGATGCCGAGCACCGAGCCGAACTGGCGGCTGGTCGAGGCGAACGCGGACGCGACGCCGGCCTGAGCGGTGGGCAGGCCGGAGACCGCGGTGACCGTGATCGGCGGGTTGACCATGGCGAAGCCGATGCCGAACGAGAAGTACGCGGCCAGCACCAGCGCCATCGGCGTGTGTGGTGTGAGCGCCGTCAGCAGCAGCCCGCTGACGGCGATCCCGGCGCCGCCGACGAGCAGCGACGCGCGCGGGCCGCTGGCGCCGACCAGCCGGCCCGAGAGCGGGCCGAGGACCAGCGCGCTCGCCGCGATCGGCAGGGTGAGCAGGCCGGCGTGCAGCGGGGAGAAGCCGCGTACCTCCTGCAGGTAGAGGGTGTTGAGCAGCAGGAAGCCGGCGAGCGCGCCGAACGCGGCGACGGCGATCGAGGTGGCGCCGGAGAACGGTGGGCTGCGGAACAGCCTGATGTCCACGAGCGGCTCGGGGCGGCGCGGCTCCACCAGCAGCAGTGCCACGAGCGCCACGAGCGCCACGACACCGGCCACGAGCTCGTGCTCGATGATCGCGTAGGTGGCGCTGGCCAGCAGTACCAGGACGATGGCCTGGCCGGGCAGGTCGACCCGCCGGGGCCGCGGGGCGCGCGACTCGGGCACGAACAGCGCGGTGAGCACGACGGCGGCCGCGCCGATCGGCACGTTGATCCAGAAAATGGTGCGCCAGCCGGTGCTCTGGACCAGCAAACCGCCAACCACCGGGCCGAGCGCCATGCTGATGCCGACCACCCCGGCCCACACGCCGATCGCCCGGGCGCGCTCGCGCCGGTCGGTGAACACGTTCGTGATGATGGACATGGCGACCGGGTTGAGCATCGAACCCCCGATCGCCTGCACCACCCGGAAGGCGATCAGCCAGCCGAGCGAGGGCGCCAGGCCGCAGAGCAGCGAGCCGATCGAGAACACCACCAGGCCGGTCTGAAAGGTCCGGCGGCGCCCGACGCGGTCGGCGGTGGAGCCGGCCATGAGCAGGAGGCTGGCCAGGACAAGGGTGTACGCGTCGATCGTCCACTGCAGGCCGGAGAGCGGGGCCCGCAGGTCGCGCCCGATCGCCGGCACCGCGATGTTCACGATCGTGTTGTCGAGGCCGACCATGAGCAGGCTCATGCAACAGATGCCGAGAATGAGCAGGCGCCGGCTGCGTGCTTGTACGGCCATAACTGCCACGTTCGTGCAAGCAGTCGGCCGGCGCCAAGCCGTGCGGCCGGATATCACCTCGTCGCGCGGTGGGACGGGGCGTTCGACGCGGCTTACCGTTACGTCACCGTGCAGGCCGCCACCAATCGTTGTTGGTGCGAGCTTCCGAACGCCGAGAGTCAGCCGTCGTCGCCCGCCGCCGGGAAGCGGACTTCGGCGATGAGGCCGCCCTCGCGGCGGGTGTGGAGGACGAGCCGGGCGTGGTGCGCCTCGCTCACGCTGCGCGCGAGCGTCAGCCCAAGCCCGTGTCCTCTGCCCGGACCGGCCACGCGACCGTGGCCGCGGACGAACGGCTCGGTCAGCGTGGCGACGAGGTCCTCCGACAGCGCCGCGCCGGTGTTCTCGACGATGAGGCTCACGGCCGCCGGCGTTCGGTCGACGGTGATCCGGATGCGGCCGTCGCGCACGTTGTGCCGCACCGCGTTCTGCACGAGGTTGGCCACCGCCTGCCGCAGGAGCGCCGGATCGCCGACTATCGTGGCCGGCACCAGGTCGGCCCCGACGGTGAGGCCGAGCGCCTCCGCTGCGGACTCCTCGACGCGCAGGGCGTCGTGGACGAGCGCGTCGAGCCGCACGCGCTCATGGCGTAGCTGTCCGCCGCCGGCGTCGGCGAGGGCCAGCAGAGACTCGATCGTCTCTCGGTTGCGCCGGTTCATCTCGCGGATCCGCTCCGCCGTCCGGCGCAGCGTGGGCAGGTCGACGTCCGGGTCGGCGAGCGCGACATCCAGCAGCGTCTGCGTGGTCGCGATCGGGGTGCGCAGCTCGTGGGAGGCGTTCGCGGCGAAACGCTGATGCTCGCCGACGGATCGTTCCAGCCGCGCGAGCATGTCGTCGAGCGTCTCCGAGAGGTCGCGCAGTTCGTCGTGCGGCCCGTCGCCGCCGACACGCTGCGTGAGATCACCCGCCGCCGCGCTCTTGGCCACGCGGTTGATCGCCTGCAGGGGGCGCAGCATTCGGCCCGCGATGATCCAGCCGACCAGAGCGCCGATCAGCGCGAGGATGAGGAAGGCGCCGACCGAAACCGCCAAGAGCAACGTGAAGAGGTCGTTCGCGTTGTTGACCTCGGGGGTCGCGAACACGGAGTTGAGATTGGTCGGGGTCGCCGAAGCCGGCGCGGATGCCTCCGGGGCGACGGTGGCCAGATCGTGGAGGGGCCCGACGCTTGCTACTGGCGTAAGCGAATAGGCGGGCACGTAGCGCATGAACGCGTACACCACGCCGAGCATCAAGGCGCCGGTGACCGCGAGCAGCGCGGCGTACGTGACGGCGAGCCTGGCACGGAGGGTGAACCGGCGCCTTCCCCGACTCACGTGCCGAACCGGTATCCGCTGCCGGGCACCGTCTCGATCACCGACGGCGCTCCGAGCCGCTTGCGCAGATTCGAGATCGTCACTCTGATGGTGTTGGTGAAGGGGTCCGCGTTGGCGTCCCACGCCTTCTCCAGCAGAGTCTCGGCGCTGATCACCCCGCCGTCCGCGCGCATCAGCACGTGCAGCACTGCGAACTCCTTGCGAGTCAGCCGCACGAGCCGGCCATCTCGGTAGACCTCCCGCCGGAACGGATCGAGCCGCACCCCGGCGCTGTCGATGACTGGGGGCCGGGCCTGCGCCGAGCGGCGCTCGAGTGCCCGCAGCCGCGCCACCAGCTCGGGGAAGTCGAACGGTTTCGCCAGATAGTCGTCGGCGCCGAGCTCGAAGCCGCTCACCTTGTCGCTGAGGCCGCCGGCGGCCGTCAGCATCAGCACCCGGCAGGCCGGGCGGTTGGACACCACCCAGGCGCAGACGTCGTCGCCGTGCAGGCCCGGGAGGTCACGGTCGAGCACAACCACGTCGTAGTCGTTCGCGCTCAGCTCGTCGACCGCGCGCTCACCGTCGTGCACGAGATCGGTCGCGATCGTCTCCCGCCGCAGCCCGGTCTGGATCGCCTCGCCGAGGTAGACCTCGTCCTCCACGATCAGCACACGCATGGCGCCCCCTTACGGTTTCCCGGGCATTTCACCACATGCGCTGTCACGGGAACATAAAGGAATCCCTGAACGCGGCTGAAACACAACTCTCCGTTGACTGGGGCCCAGCGCTCGCAATCGAGCGTCTCGAAACGGAAGGGCACCTTTCATGACGCTGCGCACCCGTTCCCCCGGCCGCATGGCGATGATCCTGGCCGCGCCCGCCCTGCTGGTGGCGCTCACCGGATGCGCGGACGGCGGCGCCCCCGGCGGCTCCTCCTCCGTGCCGGCCGCCGGCTCCCGCCAGGCCTGGACGCTCAAGTACACGCAGTGCCTGCGCGACAACGGGGTCGACGTGCAGGACCCGCCCCCCGCCGAGGAGGGCATCGGCGTGAACATGAACGCCTGGCCCGCGCCGGAGGCCGTTCTGAACAAGTGCACAGAGCAACTGGGCACGCCGCCGCCCCTGAGCAAGGACGAGAAGGCGAAGATCGAGAAGGAGCAGCAAAAGTATTTGCTCAAGGTGGCGAATTGCTACCGTGACAATGGCGTGAATGTGCCGGATCCCGTTCCCGGCGAGGGACTGAAAATCCCGAGTGGCGCGCCCCAGAACGTCCTCGACAAATGCGGCGGCGTCATGGGCGCGCTGACGCCGGCTGGGGAATGATGACGTCCCCGGATGACGCTGCTCAGGCGCACCGCCGGCGGCGGGGGAGGAGCGGCTGGATCGCGGCCGCGGTCGTCGCCGCCCTCGCGATCGTGGGCGGCGGGGCGGCCATCGCCGCCGCGGCGCTGGCTGAGCCGCCCGCCCCGCGTAAGCACCTCACCGCCGGGGAGGCGCCGATCGAGCGCGGAACGCTCTCCGGCTCGGTGAAGGCCTCCGGCACGCTGGCGTACGCCGACCCGCACGACGTCGGGTCGACGCTGTCCGGCGTGCTCACGGCGGCCCCGCGGCCGGGGGTGACCGTCGGCGTGGGCCAGCCGCTCTTCTCGGTGGACAACGTCCCGGTGTTCCTCTTCCACGGCTCCCTCCCGGCCTGGCGGTCGTTCAGGTCCGGGATGGACGACGGCCCCGACATCCAGCAGCTCGAGGAGAACCTGAAGACGCTCGGCTTCTTCAACGGCAAGCCTGACCGGAAGTTCACGGGGAGTACGACGTCGGCGATCCTCGCCTGGCAGAAGGCGACCGGTCAGGAGCGGACGGGTCGCGTCGACCTCGGCCGGATCGTGTTCGACCAGGGGGATGTGCGCGTCCAGTCCGTCAAGACGCAGCGGGGCGGCGCCGTCGGCGCGGGCGCCGCGGTGTTGTCGGTCACAGAGCTGCAGAAGCGGGTGTCCGTGAAGCTTCAGCTGGCGAATCAGCAGCTGGCGAAGGTTGGCGGCGCGGTGCGGATCACGCTCCCGGACGGCACGCGGACCACGGGGAAGGTCCTCTCGGTCGGCACACCCCAGCAGGAAGGAGGCGACAAGGAGAACGTCGTCATCCCGGTTGTGGTGACGCTCGACGACCCGGCGGCCGGCGGTGATCTGCAGCAGGCCGTCGTGACGGTCAGCTTCCCGGCCCAGATCCGTGAGCACGTACTCTCGGTTCCGGTCAGCGCACTGATCGCGCTCGATGACCAGCACTTCGGTGTCGAAGTGGTGCGCTCGGACGGCACGGTCGATCTTGTCCCCGTCGCGACCGGGCTCTTCGCGGGCGGTCGTGTCGAGATCTCCGGCAACGGGCTGGAGGCCGGACAGCACGTGGTGGTCCCGAAGATATGAACGAGATCATCCGGCTCGACGGTGTCGAGCGCGGCTACGGCCAGCCGTCGGTACTCGCTTGCGCGGGCGTCAGCCTGTCGATCGATCAGGGCGAGCTCGTGGCCGTCGTCGGCCCGAGCGGGTCCGGCAAGTCCACGCTGCTGAACCTGATCGGTACCCTCGACCGGCCGACCGCCGGCTCGGCCACGATCGCCGGGGTCGACGTGCGGCGCATGTCGGATGCCGAACTGTCGGCGCTGCGGGCGTATCGCATCGGGTTCGTGTTCCAGCAGTTCCATCTGGCAGAGGGCGTTTCGGCGCTCGACATCGTGGCGGACGGAATGCTCTACTCCGGCGTTCCGCGAGCCGAGCGCCGCCGCCGCGCCCGGCTCGCCCTGGAGCGTGTCGGCCTCGGTCATCGCACCGGCCACAAGCCGAATCAGCTCTCCGGCGGTGAGCGCCAGAGGGTCGCGATCGCCCGCGCCGTCGTCGGCGATCCGGTGCTGTTGCTCGCGGACGAACCGACCGGCAATCTGGACTCGGAATCGGGCGCCTCGGTCGTCGCGCTGCTTCGCGAACTGAACGGTTCGGGCACGACGGTCATCGTCATCACCCACGACGCGGAACTCGCCGCGCTCTTCCCCCGGCGCATCGCGGTGCGCGACGGGCGGGTCGTCTCGGACTCGCGCCCCGACCAGTGCGAGACCACCCAGAGCGGGGAGCGGGCCGCATGACCGGCACTCCGCGTTCCGCCCTATTGCCGGCCGACATCGCGCGCCTCGCGGTTGCTGGAGTGCGGGCCCGCCCGCTGCGGGCCGTCCTCTCGGCACTCGGCATCGCCATCGGCATCGCGGCGATGCTCGCGGTGGTCGGCATCTCGGCGTCCAGCCAGCAGCGAGTGAACGAGCAGATCGCCAGCCTGGGCACCAATCTCTTGCGCGCCGAACCGGCCAGGAACCTCTTCGGTGAGCAGACCGAGCTGCCCCCCGAGGCCATCGGCAAAGTCCGGCTCGTCGAGGGTGTCGAGGCGGCGAGCGGCGTCGCGGTGCTCCCGGCGGTCCACGTGTACCGCAGTGAGCTGATCGATCCGTCGGCGACCGGCGGCCTCCAGGTGGTCGCGGCCGACCTGGACCTGCTTGATGTCACCCGGAGCAGGCTGAGCGCCGGCGCATGGCTGAACCCCGCCACGGCTACCTTCCCCTCCGTCGTCCTGGGCGCCACCGCCGCCGAACGGCTGGGCGTGGTGGCACCGGGCGTGCAGGTGTGGCTGGGTGGCCGGTCTTTCACGGTGATCGGCATCCTGGCCGCGTCGCCGCTGGCGCCCGAGCTGGACTCCTCCGCACTGATCGGCGGACCGGCCGCGACGAGGCTGTTCGGATGGCAGGGCAACCCGTCGACCGTCTACGCACGGTCGGTCGAGGCCGCCTTGAACCGAGTCCGTTCCCTGCTGCCGCCCACGGTCCAACCGCAGTCCCCGAGCGATGTGAGCGTCTCACGACCCTCCGACGCACTCGCTGCGAAGGCCGCGATCGATCAGGCCTTCACCGGCCTGCTCGTCGGGCTCGGCGGTATCGCACTCCTCGTCGGCGGGATCGGCGTCGCCAACACAATGATCATCTCCGTCATCGAACGCCACCGGGAGGTCGGTTTGCGTCGCGCCCTCGGCGCGACCCGGGCGCACATCCGAGTCCAGTTCCTCGCCGAGGCACTCGTCCTCTCCGCGTTCGGCGGCGTCATGGGCGCCCTCCTCGGCGCCGCGGTCACCACGGTGATCGCCCCGCTCAACGACTGGCCGATCGTCGTTCCTCCTCTGGCCGTGGCTGTGGGACTGGCCTGCACGCTCGTGATCGGCGCGGCGGCCGGGCTCTACCCGGCCGCGCGTGCGGCTCGAATCCCGCCGACGACGGCCTTGAACAGCTGAGGGCGACACGGCGAACGTCCCCGGCTCATTCGTCGGCCGGGGACTTCGGGCGGTCCGTCAGGCCCGCCACGAGCCGCTCGCGCTCCGTGGCGGTCGTGCCGGCGTCGCGCCGCCCGCGCGGCCGCAGGGCGGCGGCGCCCACCATGATCAGGCCGAGCACGGCCCAGCCGGACAGGACCAGCAGGTGCGGCGTCGCCCCGCCGCCGTCGAAGAAGGCGGTACCGCGCAGCAGTGATCCGGCCGCGCCCGGCGGTAGGTAAGAGCGCCCGTCAATTGGGCGCTCGGCATCGCGAGCCGAGTTCGGGTGGCGCTGGCCGCGCCTGCGATCTGCGTCGACCGGCCATCGTGTTCGCCGTGATCACGGAGTGAACATGCACCAGAAGCAGCACGTTCACTCCGTGATCACGGCGAACCCCGCGCGTCGTGGACGCCAGGCGCATGATCACGGAAACGTTGCTCGCGGGCTGCCTAAGTTCGGCTGCAGAGTTCGTTTGTCCGGCTATGGGCGCCGGGCGTGGGCGATCGCCGGGAGGTGAGTCCGCGGCGCAGTCGCGTCGTGATACCGGCGGGATGCCGTTGCTCGAGAGTTCCCCATCCGAGCAGCTGGCGCAGGAGCAGGACGGTCCACCACGAGCAACCTCGCCATGGACCCGCACCTCCCGCCTTTCCGGCAGCCGGGCGGCGGGACTTACCAGTATTGGCGGGCTCAGCTCTGCGCCGGGGCGATGCCCTGCAGGTGGCGGCCGTCGACCGCGGCGTGGCGGCCGGCGTCGACCTCGCTCTTCCAGCTGCTCACGTAGGTGGAGGCGGTGATCCGCTCCGCGTCGTCCAGGTCGAGCAGGTCGCCGACCAGTGTCGTCAGGGCCACCACGTCTCGCCGCTCGTTCGGCGGGACGTGGTCGTGCAGCACCTGGTACACCTGATTGCGCAGCGACCCCTCCCGCACCAGCGGCGTCGGGGTCAGCGTCGGCTCCTCGGCGATCTCGGCCCTCTCACTGGTCTCGTAGGTCGCCGGCGCCGTGCGCGAGCGCGGCCGGCGCGACGCCGAGAGCATCCCCTCGAACTCGCCGCGCAACTCGCCCAGCGGCGAGGGCACGATGGGCATCTCGACGGTCGCCTCGGCGACCGCTGCGGTGACCCGGGCCACCGCCTCGCGCGCCGCCCGCCGCTCGTCGTCGCGGGCCGCGCGTGGCCGCTCATCGAGGGCGGTCCGGCGCTGCTCGGGCCGCGACGCGGGGAGTTCAGCGGGGGGCTCTGCGGGGAGTTCGGCATCGCGGGCCGCGTCGCGCTCGTCTGCGGTGGGCAGCGCGTGCTGCTCCTCGGTGTCGAGCACGGGCAGCGGATCGGGCTGCGCCGCCGCGTGCTGGGAGGGCGGCGCGCTCGCCGGTGTGCCGGTCGCCGCGGCCAGGCGGGCGGGGGCGAGGTCGGCGGCGATGAGCGCGGTCAGTCCGTCGTAGTCGGCGCCGTCGGCCAGGCGCACCGCGATCTCGTCGAGGTCGTAGACGGCGACGGCGATGTCGGCCGTGGTCGGGTCGACCGCGGCGCGGATCTTGCGGTGCAGCACCTTGGCGATCGCGGCGGTGCGCTGCTCCTTGCGCTTCTCCGCCTTCGCGGCGGCGATGGAGGAGTAGAGGCCAAGGGCGGTGTCGGTCTTCGCGAGGTTCTTCGCGCGCAGGGTCAGCCAGGGGTGGCGGATCCAGTGGCCCACCACCTCATACGCCGGGGTGGTCGGGGGCAGGTCGCCCTTGGCCCGTAGCCGGTCGCGGCGCTGGTTCTCGGTGTGCATGAGCCAGACGAGGTAGCCCAGTGCCGACATCCCGGCGAAGAAGCCGGCGAGGAGCTTGTTGTCGTGGGCCATCCAGTTGAATGCGACCGCGAACGCGGCGATGGCGGCCGACAGGATGCGCGAGGCGATCGCGCGTTCGCCGAGGCGTCGGCGCACGTCGGCGTTGGCCAGCACGACGATGCCGCCGAGCTCCAGCGCGCCGACCGCGGGGATCGCCCAGATCATCGGGATGCCGAGGGCTTCGACGGCGCCGGAGACCTGACCGGCCAGGGCGACGAGCAGCACGACGACGTAGAACAGCTGCCGCATGTACGACGTGCGCCGAACCGTCTTCTGCAGATCGGCGTCGAGCTGATTGATGCCCGGCGTGCTCACCGGCTTCTCCCGTCGTCCGTCGGCTGGGGCAGGGGATAGCCCCGCGCCTCGAGGAACTCGGCCAGCGCCAGGTCCACGGAGCCCTGCAGCGTGGTGTTGTGGTCGACGACGAACCGCTGCAGCATCTGCTCGATCTCCACCCGGACCCGGGTGTTGAGCTGGACCCGCTCGAACCGCGGCCGCTGTGGCGGCATCGCCACCGTCTTCTCCGTCGCGTCCAACGCCACTCCCGCTAGCCGTTTGCTAGCGGGCACGCTAGCAAAGCATCCGTCGATGACCGAATCGGACACGCCGGACAGGCGTTCGAACGGGTGACACCTCACCTTGGGTAGTCGATCGGGAGCGTTTCTCGCTCCTGTGCCGGGCCTGGGCGTTCGGTACGCTCACCGCATGCGGCGCCGGGCACTCATGTTCGTGGTTGCGTCGCTCGTGCTGATCGGTGCCTGGGCAAGCCCCGTGGGCGCCGCGCCGGGCGATCCCACGACCCCTCCCGACGAGGGCGCGGGAAATCTGACGCTGGGCGACAAGCTCGACGCGGCCAACACCAAGTGGCTCGAGGCCCAGGCGACCCTGGAGGAGTCCAAGAAGCGGCAGGCCGACCTCGTCAAGCAGATGGATGAGATGCGCCGGGAGGTCGAGCCGGTCCGCGCCAGCGTCAACGTGATCGCGGCCGCGGCATACCGCACCGGTGGCAAGGTGCGGCTCGCCGCCGCGCTGGTGAACACGGACTCGCCCGAGCAGTTCATGGACCGCGTGCTGCTGGTGAACGAGATCGCGCTGTACAACGACCGGGTCATCGGCCGGCTCACCAAGATCGAGGCGCGCCTCGCGGAGGCGAAGAAGGCCGTCGACGAGGAGGTCGCCAGGCAGCAGGCGCAGGCGGACATCCAGGCCAAGAAGAAGGCCGACGCCGAGGCCGCGCTGGCGAAGATGCGCGGCAGGGCCGACGGATACGTCAGCGTCAACTCCCCACTGGCCAATCCCGCGCCGCGCAACGCCGACGGCAGCTGGCCGAAGGAGAACTGCATCATCGACGACCCGACGACCTCGGGCTGCATCACGCCGCGCATGCTGCACTCGGCGCAGGAGGCGCGCAAGGCCGGGTTCACGCACTTCTACTCGTGCTTCCGGCCGGCCGGGCCGTATGAGCATCCGAAGGGCCGGGCGTGCGACTTCGCCGCCGCGTCAGACGGGTTCGGCGGGGTGGCGACGGGCAACGACAAGACGTACGGCACCAACCTCGCCGCGTTCTTCGTCAAGAACGCCTCGTCGCTGGGCGTGTTGTACGTGATCTGGTTCAGACAGGTCTGGACGCCGGCGGCGGGGTGGCACGCCTACAGCGGCGGCAACGGCGACCCGTCCAGCGACCACACGAACCATGTCCACCTGTCCGTGATCTAAGCGGATCCGGTCGCCCGCCGGGATGAGGATGGAACGAAAAGGCGCACCGTCGCAATGCGGTGCGCCATCGGTGGGTGCGGTGTCCTCCCCGGGTCGCGGCGGCGCGCCGACCGGTGAGGACGAGGGGGCAGAGGGTCAGGCGGCCGCGGAGGCCAGGGCCTTCTCGCAGACGCTGCGGGCCCACTGGATGCGGCCCAGGGCCACGTCCGGGCGGTCCCCGAAGACCTCGGCCGCGCGGGCGTAGCACTCGTCGGGACCGAGGAGATCCAGCGTCGCGTCGACCGTCGCGCGGACGGTGGCGGCGTCGGGATCGGAGTAGCACGGAGTGTCGGAGACGAACAGTGCCATGCACAGGACCGGGTCGACCGGGCAACTCGTCATGGTGGATCACCTGTTCACACGGGGTGTGGATGACTGTTCCACCGTGCCTCCGCCGGGGCGGCCTTCGCTTCGGCGCCAGCGGGCGTCTCTGCCTGCGGGTTTCCCGACCCGCGAGTTCCGGCTGGCCGCCATACGGGGCTCAACCGTTCTCACCCTCCATGAGGGCGGTCGCGAGCGGGATCGTGATGCCCAGGCGTGTGCCGGTCCCGGGCCGGCTGGCGATCTGCATGGTGCCGCCGAGTGCCGCCACCCGGTCACCGAGGCCGGTCAGGCCCGTGCCGGTGCCCGGGTTGGCGCCGCCGACGCCGTCGTCCTCGATGGACAGGGTCAGGTGGCCGTCGGTCACCGCGGCGCTGACGGAGATGATGCGGCGGCGGCTCTCGTCGGTGGCGGCGACGACCCGGGCGCGTGACGCGGTGAGGTCGGCGCGCGCCTGCGAGTTGGCGATCGCGCTCGCGACCAGCTCGGTGAACTCGGCCGCCCGCTCGGCGTCGTGCTCCTCCAGCGGGCGGGCGCGGGTGGACAGGGCCTTGAGCACGCCCCAGGTGCGGCCGGCGACCAGCACTGGGGCGCCGATCGCCGAGCGGATCGAGGAGTCGTCGAACTCGTGGCGCAGGAAGTCCGCGCTGCGCGCCCCGGCCAGCCGGATGGGCCGGCCGGAGCGCAGCACCCGCCCGGCGATCCCGGTGTCGGCCAGCTCCACGCGGCCCGGCGCGATGCGGTGCGCGGGGTCCTGGCTCCAGCTCGCCACGATCGTGGCGTTCCCGTCCAGCTCGAATCGCAGCAGGACCGCGGCGTCGGCCCCGAACAGCTTGCCCGCCTCCTCGGTCACCGTGGCGAACACGTCGTCGGCCGGCTTGCCGTGCGCCGCGACGGTGGCCACCCGCCGCAGCGCCGCCTGCTCGGTCGCCACCCTGCTGAGCATGACGCGCCCGTGGTTGAGCGCCGCGACCATCGAGTTGAACGTGCGCTGCAGCGCGCCGACCTCCTGCGGGCCGTCCGTGGCGACGCGCACGGTCAGGTCGCCGCCCGCCGCACGGTCGGCGGCCATCACCATCCGGTGCAGTGGGCGCACCACCATGACGGCGAGCGACCGCGTCAGCAGCGCCACGGCGCCCAGGGAGACGACGAACCCGGCGAGGCCGGCGATCAGTGCCCGTTGGCCTGCCCGGCTCGCCGCCCCGTGCATCTGGTCGACGGTCGCCTGCTGGCTCGTGATGAAGTCGTCGAACTCGTTGCGCAGCGCGGCGACGTGGTGCTGGCCGTCCATGATCGAGTTCGGGTCGATGCTCTGCGGTTTGCCGGCCTCGTTGACGACGATGGCCGGGTCGGCGTAGTTGTCGAGGTACGCGGTGACGTCGCTGTTGAGCCTGGTGACCCGGGTCGCCTGCGTCGGGCTGCCGGCGACGGACGAGGCGAGCTCCTGCTGGCGCAGCGGGATCTGCTGCTGGGCGCGGATCCAGGGCACCAGCAGCGCGTGGTCCTGGGTGAGAGCGTAGCCGCGCCGCCCCGCCTCGACGTCAAGGACCAGGCGCTCCAGGGCGTTGCTCGCCGACACGGCCTGCTCCGCCTGGCTCACGACCATGACCGACGAGCGCAGTTGGTATACCTCGTAGAGGATGATCGCGAACGCCGCGCTGATCATTACCGAGAACAGCGCGCTCGTCACCGCCAGCCGGGCGGTCAACCCCCCGTGCATGAGGGGATGTGTGCCCGGACTCGCGGGGATATGTTGGATTTGATGGCATTCGAGGAGAGTACGGCGCTCCGTCGTTCGGTGGTGATCGCCGACGACGACGTATTGCTGCGCGAGGGGCTGGCGAGCCTGCTCGACCGTCACGGTTTCACCGTGACGGGGCTTGCCGATGACGGCCGACACCTACTTGAGCTGGTCGAGAAGACGTCGCCTGACATGGCCGTCGTCGACATCCGCATGCCTCCGACACACACCACTGAGGGCCTCGCCGCGGCTCGCGAGATCCGGGTGCGCTTCCCCAAGGTGGCGATCCTGGTGCTGTCCGCCTTCGTCGAGGTCGAGCACGCGATCGAGTTGCTGGCCAGCGGCGAGCGGATCGGCTACCTGCTCAAGAGCAGGGTGACCGACGTCGACGAGTTCATCGAGACGCTGCACCGGGTGAATGACGGGGGGACCGTGGTGGACCCGGCGGTGGTCCAGGAGCTCGTCGCCGCGCATCGCCGCCGCGACCCGCTCGATGTGCTCAGCCCGCGCGAGCGCGAGGTGCTGGCGCTGATGGCCGAGGGGCGCTCCAACGCCGGTGTGGCCAAGGCGCTGTGGGTTACCGAGGGAACGATCGAGAAGCACGTCCGCTCGATCCTGACCAAGCTGGACCTGCCGGAGACCGACGAGACCCACCGCCGGGTGCTGGCGGTGCTCACCTTCCTGGAGGCCGCGTCCTCGGCGGGATCGTGACGCCGGGTGCCGACGTCAGCCGGTCGGCGAAGTGGTGTGGAGCAGTCCCGTGATCGCTCCGCCCGACAGCTGCTCCTTTGGCAGGAAGCCGATCGCCGGGCTCTCCGCGAGCAGCTCGGTCACGTCCTCCGGGGCGAGGCTGGACACCATGATCACCGGGCTGCAGCGGATGCGGGCCGCGAGGTCGAAGCCGCTCTCGGTGCCGAGGCCGACATCAACCAGTACGACATCTGGCTGTTCGTGTTCGACCGCGTGTATCGCCTGGTGGCTGTCCGCCGCGGTCGCGACCACCATGATGCCCTGGTCGGTGAGCAAGCGCTGGGCACTGACCCGAAAGCGCTCCGAGTCGTCCACGATGACGCAGCGGATCGTCATACCCGAGACATTGCCACGAATCCGGGTGGTTCGGCCTTGCGGTTAACGGGAAAGGCACCCCGCGGCGGCGGCTGGCCTATCGCGACGCACTCTGATCCTCGGGCGCCGACACCAGGATGCCCTCGCGGGCGGCCAGCGCGATCATCGCGGCCGTGCGGTCGGCGACGGCCGGGTCGATCTCCTCGCCCGTGATGTAGGCCCGGGCGTAATACGGGGCGCCGACCAGCCGGATCACCTCGGCCGCGTCGGTGCCGGGCGCCGCCTCGCCGCGGTTGACGGCGCGGTCCACCAGGGCCGAGCCGATCGCGATCCGCGACGCGAAGAAGCCGGTCAGCGCCGCGCGGGCGGCCGGGTCGTGGATCGCCTCGCGGACCACCACGTCGACGATGGCCCGCAGGTGCGGGGTGCACAGCAGCGTGATGCTGGCCTGGCCGAGCGCGCGCAGGTCGCCCTCGAACGTGCCGGTGTCCGGCAGCGGGATCCGGGTGCCGGCGGTGTCCGAGAACACGTCGATGACCAGCTTGGTCAGGCTGCCCCAGCGGCGGTACACCGTGGTCTTCGCCACTCCCGCGCGCTGGGCGATGCGCTCGATCGTCGTGCCCGCGTACCCAACTTCCAGCAGCTCGGCCTGCAGGGCCTCGGCCACCGCGGCGCGCGTGCGGGCGGTGCGCCCGCCGGGCCGTACCGTGCCAACCGGCTCCCTCAATGAAACTCCAGTTGCGTTAAGCGTTGACCGTCTGACATGCTCAGGCTAACGCAACTGTGGTCCACTTAGTGGCTGACACTGCCAGGAGTCCCTCGCGGCGTTGTTCGCCGCTCTCATCGGCGCGCTGGACGCGAAACTCCGGTGGCCGTCCGGCCGTAAGGAAGGCAGGTGATCGATCCCGCTCCGGGCACCGACGGGGGGCACGGAAACGGGATCATCCATGCCGGCTCCATCGCCCTCGACCTCGCCGGAATCCAGGAACGCCGCGAACTCTAGGGCGTCGACCCGGATCGGCACCGGGTGCACGCTGCGGTGCTCGGCCACCCGCAGCGCGAGCATGCCGAGCACCACCGTGGTGCCTCCCACCGCGACGCGCGGCGGGAGGCCGAGCATGTCGATCCGGACCAGCGAGGCGGCCGTGACCGCGACAGCGATCGCCTCAGGCGACGATGGCCTGGCCGCTGGAGAAGACGTTCGTCGGGTCGTACGAGCGCTTCGTACGCAGCAGCCGGTCGCGGTCGGCGGGGACCCAGTTCGCCAGAAGCGCCTCCGCGCTGGCGTCGCCGCTGAAGTTGATGAGGCCGCTTGGCAGCGTCTCGACGGCGAGCAGCCGATCGGTGACCTTGTCCACCACGGGCACGAGATCGGGCAGGCCGAGCCCGATGGCGAACAGCGAGTACTCAGCCCCGCGGCCGGACACGGCGTTGGGGATGGCCGGCGGCCGCGCGAACGCACCGCCCAGGTGCCGCACCTCCACCATGATCAGCGGTACGTCCACCCGGGGCCCGGTCACCTCCAGCACGTGGTCGATGGTCCGCTCGGTCAGCTCGCCGAGCAGCACGCCGCGCTCCCGGGACGGGACCGGGTCGACCGGGTCCCGGTGGACGGAGTCGACCGCGGTGTACGGCCGCCACGACACGTCGTCGATGAGCGCGGGCGCGGCGGCGCGCATCGTGGCGAGCATCGCGTCGCCGTCCTCCGGCGTGCCGAGGTACGCGACCCGCAGGTGCGCCACGAAGGCCCCACGCAGCGGCTCGGGCAGCTCGGGCAGCGGCGGCAGCCGCAGCAGAGCCACCGACGTGCTCATCTCCTCCGGCAGCCCGGCCGACCAGACCCGGTAGGCGTGCAGGACCTCGGCGGCGTGGCTGCCCGGGAAGTAGATGCCGCCGCCGAAGAACCCGGCGACCTCGAACAGGTCGAACTCGATCGCGGTGGCGATGCCGAAGTTGCCCTTGCCGCCGCGCACGGCCCAGAACAGGTCGGCCTCGTGGTCGGCGTCGATGGTGCGAAGCGCGCCGTCGGCGGTGACGATCTCGATCGAGCGCACGTGGTCGGCGGCGAAGCCGTACTTACGCCCCAGCGGCCCGGCGCCGCCGCCGAGCGTGTACCCGACGACGCCGACGTCCGAGGACGAGCCGTTGAGGGGCGCCAGGCCGTGCGCGGCGGCCGCATCGATCACCTGCGACCACCGCGCGCCGGCGGCGGCCCGCGCGGTGCGCGCGACCGGGTCGACCGAGACCTCGTTCATGCGGCCGGTGGTGATGAGGACGCAGCCGATGGCCGGGCGCACCGCGCCGTGCCCGTTCGACTGGACCGCGACGGGCAGGCCGTGCGCACCGGCCCAGCGTACGGCCACGGCGACGTCCTGCGCGCTGGTGGCGCCGACGACCGCGAGCGGCTCGTGGGTGACCGCGACGTTCCAGGACGCGACCTCGGCCGCGTAGCCCTCGTCGCCGGGGAAAAAGACGGGCCCGGTCACGGCCGGGAGATCAGTCATAGCGATGGTCATGCGATGAGGGTGCCCAGGCCCGCTTGGCGCCCGTTTGGACGGCAGTTGGTCAGCGCTTGGGGACCGCTAGGACGGCCAGCTGCGCGTCGCTGGCCGCGATCAGGTATGCCACGCCGAGCCGCTCGTGCGTGGCCCGGGCGGCGTGAGCGTGCTCCAGGGCGACCGCGCGGTCGCCCAGCCGCACCGCCAGCTCGGCCTGGACGAAGTGCAGCGAACCCCAGGTGGCGCACCCGGTGCCGACCGTGCAGCAGCGCTCAGCGTACGGCGCGATCTCATCGTAGAGCTCACGCGGGTCGGGGGTGCCCAGCCGCGCCGCGATCAGCCCCCACTGGAACGCCATGAACTCCCAGGACCACAGCCGGTCCCGCGTGGCGCCCCAGCGCGCGATCAGCGTCCGGGCGAGGTCCTCGTCGCCCGACTCGCAGGCGGCCAGCACGGCGGTGGGGCGCAGCAGCTCCAGGTGGGGTTCGCCGGCGCGACGCACCAGTTCGTCGCGCAGTTCGCCGGCGCGACCCTGAAAGCGGCGGCTGGTGTACAGCAGCGCCAGCCGGATCCAGTCCGCGCCCCACAGGCTGGTGTGCTCCTGCAGCGCGAACGCCTCGCCGACCAGCCGCTCGCCCTCGGCCCACCGGCCGTCCAGTATCGCCCGTCCCGCCTGCGCGTAACGCACCTGCGCGGGCAGCACAGAGCTGCGGACCTCCTCGGCCAGGCGCACGCAGCGGGCCAGGTCGGCGTCGAACCCAGCGATGTCGCCGGCGCTCATCTCGGTCACCATCCGGTGCACCCGGACGATGGCCTCGACGGTCCGGGGCAGCGGCGTAATCGTGAGCATCTCGTCGACCACGGCGCGGCGCTCCGGCTCGCGCTCGGGCACCCAAGCGGCGTTCCAGTAGTTGTTCAGCGTGCGTATCAGCAGCTCCGGGTCGCCGACCTCGCGCGCCAGCCGTACCGCCTCGGTGCCCAGCGCCTCGCCCTCCGGCTGCTGCGGGCTGTGGTACAGCTCGACCGCCAGCGTGCCGAGCAGCACCGCGCGCCGGGAGCGGTCGGCCGGATTCAGCCGGTCCAACTGCTCACGCAGGATGCCGATCATGCGCTCGTCGATGGTGCGGTACGGCCGCCACCCCCACAGCGTCACCCCGCCGAACAGCGTCGCCGCGTCCATCGCGAGCCCGTCGTCGCCGAGCTGCCGGGCCAGCGTCAGCGCCTCGTCGAGCACCGCGCGCGTGCCGTCGACGTCGCCCGCGGCCCGCCGGGCCACGCCGAGCTGCACCAGCAGGCGGCCACGCCGCTCGGCCGCGCCCGTGGCGGTGGGGTCGAGCGCGCCCAGGGCGGACTCCAGGTAGCGGGCGGCCTCGTCGTAGGCCAGCTGCGCCATCGCCAGCTCGGCGGCCCGGGTCGCGTACCGCACGGCGCGATCGGCGACGCCCAGTCGCGCGGCCATCGTGAAGTGGTGCACCAGGCGCCCGAGCAGGTTTGGGTCGTCGGGCCGGTCGAAGGCCTCGAGCGCCTCCCCGACCCCGCGGTGCAGCCGCGCGCGCCGCAGCCGGCTCAGCCCGCCGTAGACGGTGTCCCGGACGAGGACGTGGGAGAAGCGATAATCCCAGCCGTTCGGCAGCTCCAGCAGCACCCCGGCCGCGACGGCCGGCTCGAGGGCGGCCATCACCAGCTCGTGCCCGCCGGTTGCGCGGTTCTCGGTCGCTGCCTCGAGCAGCAGCAGGTCGACGTCGCGGCCGATGACCGCGGCCGTCTCCAACAGCTCGCGGGTCCGCTCGGGCAGCCGCGACAGGCGGCGGGTGATGACGTCCCGCACGCTCTCCGGCACTCCGGTCGCGGCCACGGCCTGCGCGTCGCCCCAGCCGTCCGGGTACTCGCTCTCCAGCAGCCGCAGCAGTTCCTTGAGGTAGAACGGGTTGCCGCCGGTGCGCTCCAGCAGCGCCTGCGCGACCGCGTGGGGCCGGTCGGTGTACTCGGCGATCTCGTCCTCGGTGAGCGCGGTCAGCCGCAGCCGCTCGGCGCCGCGCTCGTTGGCCAGCAGCGCCAGCGTCTCGCGCAGCGCGGGGGCGGCGTCGGCCGCCTCCGGGCGCAGCGTGGCCAGCGCCAGGATCGGCCGCTGGTGCAGCGCCGGCGCGAGGTGCGCCAGTAGCTGCAGCGACGAGGCGTCCGCGACGTGCAGGTCGTCGATCACGATGAGCAGCGGCCGCGCGGATGCGTGCAGGCGCAGCGTGTCGGCGACCGCCTCGTGCAGGTGGAACCGTGCCGTGTCCGGGTCTTCGGCGCGCCAGCTGCTCTCGCCACGGCCGGCGAGCACGTCGAGCAGCCGGCGCCCGTCGCCGGTGTCCGGCAGCGTGCGCAGCACCTGCACCCACGGCCAGAACGCGGGGGTTGCGCTCGCCTCGACGCACCGGCTCCAGGCCACCGAGAGCCCGCGCCCGGCGGCGATCTCCGCCGCGAGCTCGGCGAGCCGGGTCTTGCCGAGTCCGGCCTCGCCGGCGACGAGCAGGACGCCGCCCGCTCCGCCCGCGGCGAGCTCGATCCGCTCGGCGATGCGCCGCTCCTCCGCGCCCCGGCCCACCAGCCGCGGGACACACTCGGCGTTCTCGACGGGTGCCGCCGCAGCGACCCACTCGGGCGCGGTGGCCTGTGCGGGCCGGGTGGTCCCAACGGGTTGAGTCGGCTGGATGGGCGCGGCGGGCTGGGTGGGCCGGGAGGGCTCGGCCAGCGACGGGTCGTGGCGGAGGATCGCGGCCTCCAGCGCCCGCAGCTCGGGCCCCGGCGGCAGACCCAGCTCCTCGTCGAGCACCGCGCGGGCGCGGCGGAACGCGGCCAGCGCGTCGGCCTGGCGGCCCTCGCGGTACAGGCCGAGCATCAGCTGCCCCCACGACCGCTCGCGGAACGGCCGGCGCTCCAGCAGCGCCTGCGCCCCGGCGATCGCGGCCGCGGTCTGCCCGGCACCGAGCTGTACCTCGGCGAGGTCCTCCAGCGCGCCGTCGTGCAGCTCACCGAGCCGCGTCACCGCCGCTGTGGCGAACTCCTCGTCGGCCAGGTCCGCCAGCGGCTCGCCGCGCCACTCCCGCAGCGCCTCGTGCAGCGCGCGCTCGGCCGTGGCCAGGTCGCCCCGGGCCAGGCCGGCCCGGGCGGCCTCGACGCCGGCGGCGAACCGGCGCGCGTCCACCTGCGTGTCGTCGACCGCCAGCAGATAGCCGGGGTCGCGGGTGAGCAGCATGGCCGGCGGTGTGCGCGGCGGCCGGTCCGGCTCCAGGGCGCGGCGCAGCTGCGATACATACGCCTGCAGCGTCCCGGTCGCGCTCGCCGGCGCCTCCCCGGCCCACAGCCCCTCGACGATCCGGTCGAGCGACACCACGCGGCCGGGCTCCAGCAGCAGCATGGCGAGCACCGCGCGCTGCTTGCGGGCGCCGAGGTCGATCGGCCGGCCGTCCGGCGCCCATGCCTCGAGCGGGCCGAGGATCCGGAAATCGAGCCGCGTCACCCGCGTCACGATAGCCGCCCCGGCGGCCCCGCAGATCGGCCGGAAGATCGCCATGCCGGCCCCGAAGAGCCGACGCGCGGGTCCGCGCGACGGACATCGAGCGGCTACCGTGTCGCGCATGGGCATCAGCCGGCGCTCGGCGCTGCTGGCGATCGGCGGCGGCGCGGTGCTGGCCGTCACCGCCGGGTTCGAGCTCGTCGACCACGCCGTGCTGCCCGGCAAGGGGCGCCTGGACGAGGCTCTCGGCCGCTGCGACGCCGCCGCGCCGAGGCCTCCCGCCGCGCCGACGGCCGAGGCGCCGGTGCTCATCACCGGCTCCTTCCGCTCCCAGCGCCGCGGCCGGGAGGTCGGCTACGCGCTGGCCTATCCGCCGGGATACGAGCCGGATGCCCGGCTGCCGGTGTGCCTCGCGCTGCACGGCTTCGGCGCCAACGCCGACCAGGCGGCGAACCTGGGCGGCTACCCGCGGCTGCTCGCCGGAGCCGTGCACGCGGGCGTGGCGCCCTTCGTCATCGCCGCGGCCGACGGCGGCGACGGGTACTGGCACCCGCACGCCACCGACGACCCGCTCGGCATGCTCATCGACGAGTTCCTGCCGCTCATCGGCGGCCGGGGCCTCGACATCGACCGGGCCGCAGTCGCCGGCTGGTCGATGGGCGGCTACGGCGCGCTGCTGTGCGGGTTGGAGCATCGCGACCGCTTCCGGCTGATCGTCGCCTCCTCGCCGGCGATCTTCCGCGACTACGCCGACGCCGAGCGGGTCAATCCGGGCGCGTATGACTCGGCGGAGGAGTGGGCGCGCTACGACGTGACCGCGCGGGCGGCGGAGCTGTCCGGGCTGCCGGTCCGCATCGACATCGGCGCGGCGGACCCGTTCGCGCCCGCGGTGCGCCGTCTGCGCGACCGCCTGCCCGACCCGTCCGTCGTGACGCTGTCGACCGGCTGCCACGACGGCCGCTACTGGGACGCGGTCGCCCCGGCCCAGATCCGCGCCATCTCCGCCGCGCTCGCTTAGCTCAGCAGAGCGGTTCGGCGGTGGCCGTTTCACCGCGGTGTGTCGCACGGACTCAGCGGCGGGTTTCGCGCCACGCGGTGCGGGCGAGCGCGGTGGCGACGCCGGCCGCCGCGGCCACCGCCCACAGCGCCGGGCTCGGCCCGGTGAGGCGGCCGTGGTCGCGCAGCGCGCCCATGAAGTCCAGCGCGCTGGTGTCGTTGATCAGGAGGTACCACAGGATGGTGTAGACCGCCTGGAAGACCCTCGGCGCCCCGGTCAGCGCGCCGAGGGCCAGGGCGAGCGCGGGGATGAACGCAGCGCCGGCCGTCCAGGCGGCCAGCCCCGGCAGGTCGCCGGCGAACGCCATCCGGGCCGCCGCGCCCGCGCCGATGGCCGCGGCCAGCAGCGCGCCCGCGCACCATTCGGCGACGACGCGGCCGCGCGGGGCGGGATACGCGGCGAGGATCGCGTCCGCGCCCGACGCCGCCGGCTGGGTGCCCAGCCGCGACCAGAGCAGCACCGGCCAGATCCACACGAGCGCGAGCACCGCGCCGGGCGGCGCGGCGAGGCCGCCCAGGGCCAGCGCGCCAGCGCCCAGCCACCACCACAACGGCGCGCCCCGCACCAGGATGCGCAGCTCGCCGGCGAGCAGGCGCGGGCCCGTTCCGCCGCGCCGGGGCTCGGTCCGGGGGAGCCCCTTGTAGTCGGTTCGCGGCTCGGGGCCGGCGGCCGCCCGCCCGGCGCGCGCCGGGCGGTCGAAGCGGTGGAACCACAGGGCCGGCAGGAGCGCGACCGCGATCGCGACGGCGGTGAGCGCGAGCCGGCCGCCGAGGAACCCGGCGTCCAGCCGCAGGCCGGGCCAGTCGAAGGTGCGCAGGGGCTCGTCGACGTACATCAGGCCGAGCCCAACGTCGTTTCCAACGTCCTGCGAGGCGCCGGCCGGCAGGGTGACCGGGCGCAGGCCCAGCCCGCCGAACGGCGCGTGCGGCGACTGCCCGCCGATCGCGCCGATCATCCACACGAAGAACCACAGCACGTTGCCCAGCCCACCGCGCAGCACCGGCGTCGTCTCGAACAGCATGGCCAGGGCCGCGGTGCACACGAGCATCGGCAGCGCGACGAGCGCGAACGGCAGTGCCAGCGCGATCGGGTCCACCGTGCGCGACTCGCCCCGCAGCAGCAGTAGCACCAGCGCGGTCGCGGCGAGGACCACGACCATCGAGCCGAGCACCATCACGTTGCTGAGCAGCTTGCCGGCGAGGTAGACCGGCGTGCGTAGCGGCGAGGCGGCAAGCAGCTGCCCCACGCCGGTGCGCTCGTCCCGCGTGACCGCGTCGCGCACCAGGTAGAACCCGACCAGCGTGAGCCACAAGGCGCTCGTCAGCGCGGTGACCATGCCCACGTAGTCGCTGGTGTACCGCCCGCGGAAGCCCCCGATGACGAGCACCGACCAGTGCGCGCCGGTGGGCGGCACCGCCAGCAGCCCGAGGCCGATCGCCGAGATCAGCATGAGGAGGTACGCCGGGCGGCGCGCCCGCTCGCGGAAGTCCGCCAGCGCCAGGCCGAGCAGTGCGTTCACCGGTGCACCGCCCCGACGTAGGCGTCCTCCAGGTCCGGCGCGGCCGGTGCGGCGTCGGCGAGCGGCCGGCTCGTCGCCAGCACCCGCAGCCGTACGCCGGCCGGGGTGCGCACCGCCCGGGTGGTGAGCAGCCGCTGCTGCAGCCCGGCGGCGGCCTCGGGCGGCACGGTGACCTCCCAGACGTGCCCGGCGACGCCGCGCAGCAGCTCCTCCGGGGTCCCGTCGAGGCGGATCCGGCCGCCCTTGACCACCGCGATCCGCGTCGCGACCGACTCGACGTCGCTCACGATGTGCGTGGACAGCAGCACCAGCCGGTCGGCGGCGAGGTCGCTGAGCAGGTTGCGAAACCGGACCCGCTCCTCGGGGTCGAGGCCGGCGGTCGGCTCGTCGACGATGACGACGCGCGGGTCGGCCAGCAGCGTCTGCGCGATGCCGACCCGGCGCAGCATGCCGCCGGAGTAGCCGCCGAGCGGCCGGCGCGCGGCGTGGGTCAGGTTCACCAGCTCCAGCAGTTCGTCGATGCGCGCCCGGGCGGAGCGGGCGGAGAGACCCTTGACCGCGGCCAGGTACGCCAGGAACTCCACCGCTGACAGGTTCGGGTACACCCCGAAGTCCTGCGGCAGGTAGCCCAGCGCGCGGCGTAGCTCGCCGGGCCGGGCGATCGCGTCGGCGCCGTCGAAGCGCACCCGGCCGCTCGTCGGGCGGGTCACTGTAGCGGCGATGCGCAGCAGCGAGGACTTCCCGGCGCCGTTGGGCCCGAGCAGACCGAGCAGCCCCGGCCCGAGGCGCAGCGTCAGGCCGTCGACGGCGCGCTTGCCGCCCTTGTAGACCTTCGTGATGTCGAGCAGTTCGAGCATGCCTCAAGGCTGGGCGGCGCGGTCGCCCGGCACATCTGCCGAACGGGAGAGATCGCAGACCACGCGCCAGCCGCCGGCGTGCGGCCCGGCGCGCACTTCCCCGCCCACGGCCCGGACGCGCTCGGCGAGCCCCGCGAGCCCGCTGCCGCCGCCGGATCTCGGTATGGCCGAAGTGTCCCTGTCCTCCGCGCTGCCGTCGTTGTCGATGGTCAGGACGCCCGCCGCCGAAAGCCGGACCCGCACCCCCGCGCCGGCCGGGGCGTGCCGGCGCACATTGGTGAGGGCCTCGATGACCACGTGGTAGGCGGCCGTCCCAGCCGCCACGGAGAGCCCGACGCCCGGCTCGATCTCCAGCGTCGCGCCGCCGCCGAAGCGGGAGACCACGCCCGGCAGGTCGGCGAGGCCGTACACCCGTGGCGTGGCGTCCTCATCGGCGCGCAGCGCGGCCACCATGTCGTCCATCGCCGCCAGCGCGCGCTGCCCGGCGGCCTCGATGCGCTCGTGCGAGCCCGCCTCCGGGGCGACCTGCGCGGCCTGCGCCTCGACGACGATGCCGGTGATCTCGTGGGCCACCAGGTCGTGCAGGTCGCGGGCGAGCTCGAGGCGCTGCGCGCGGCGGGCCGCGGCCAGGGCGCGGGCGCGGCGGGCGTCGGCCGCGCGCAGCCACAGGCCCACGCCGGCGATCGCCACGGCCGCCGCGAACGCGGTCCCGACGAGCAGGACCGAGGCGTTGAGCCGGTCGTGCGAGACGTGCAGGGTGACGCGCAGGGGGAGCGCGGTCGTCGCCAGAGCCACCAGCGCGCCGGCCACGGCCGCCCGCCGGGCCGGCGCGCGGCGCAGGAGGCGCACCTGCAGCACCAGCAGGGGAAGGAACTCGAACGGGAGCCATAGGCCCGCCACCGCGGGCGGCCCCCGGTAGCCGGCGGTGACCGCGAGCGAGCCGAGCGCGGCGGCCAGGGGCAGCACGGCGAGGGAGGGGCGGATCGCGGCGGCGACGGCGAGCATGGCCGCCACGCTCACGAGGACGCCCGGCCCGCGGGTGAAGGGCAGCCCGCACAGCACCGGCACGGCGAGCAGGAGCAGCCACAGCGCCCTCACGCCGCGACGACCCCGTTGTTCCAGGCCCATACCGCGATCCCGACGCGGTTGCGCACGCCGAGCTTGCGCTGGACGGCGGCGACGTGCGTCTTCACCGTGCCGGTCGAGATGAACAACTCGGCGCCGATCTCCGCGTTGGTCCGGCCGGCCCCGACGTGCCCGGCGATCTCCAGCTCGCGGTCGGTGAGCGGCTCCGGGGACTCGGGACGCGGGCGCGACAGGTGGCGCAGCAGCTTGACCGTGATCGCCGGGCTGATCAGGCTCTCGCCGGAGACGGCGGCCCGCACGGCCTCGGTGAGCAGGGCCGGGCCTGAGCGCTTGAGCAGGAAGCCGGCGGCCCCGTTGCGCAGCGCCGTGTAGACGTACTCATCCAGGTCGAACGTGGTGACGACGACCACCCGGGTCGGGCCGGCCGCGAGCTCGCGGGTGAGGGTGAGGCCGTCCATGCGCGGCATCCGGATGTCGACGAGGGCGACGTCGGGCTCCAGCGCCCGGACGCGCTCCAGCGCCTCGACGCCGTCCGCGGCCTCGCCGATCACCTCGATGTCCCCGGCCGCGCTCAGGATGCGGCGCAGGCCGTCGCGGACCATCTTCTGGTCGTCGGCGATGAGCACCCGGATTCCCACCGCCCGAGCGTAACGGCGCCCGCGCGACATAGGCTTTCGCGATATGGCGGCAGCTGAGACGCCGCAAGGCGCCTCATACGAGGTACCGGAAATATCCGGACGAACCACCATTTGGCGGCGCGACGTGACCGCTCCGCTGCGGGCCTTCATGCGCACCGAGTCCGGCAGCGCCGGTGTCCTGGTCGCCGCGATCGCGGCCGCGCTGATCTGGGCCAACGTCGACCCGGCGGGCTACGGGCGGGTTTGGGGCACCGAGCTCGCCCTCCGCGTCGGCGGCTGGGAGCTGGCCTACGATCTGCGCACCTGGGTCAACAGCGGCCTCATGACACTGTTTTTCCTGGTCGTCGGCCTGGAGGCGCGGCGCGAGTTCGACCTCGGCGACCTGCGCGACCGCCGCCGGTTCGTGCTGCCGCTCGCCGCCGGCCTGGCCGGGATGGTGATCCCGGTCGTCATCTACCTGGCGGTCAACCGCGGCGGCCCGGGCGCGCAGGGCTGGGGCGTGGCCATGTCCACCGACACCGCGCTCGCGCTCGGCCTGCTCGCGCTCGTCGGCCGCGGCGTGCCCGAGCAGGCGCGGGCCTTCCTGCTCACCGTGTTCGTCGTCGACGATCTGGCCGCGCTCGTGATCATCGCGGTGGCGTACTCCGAGCACATCGTCCTCATGCCGCTGCTGCTCGCTGTGACCGTGTTCGGCCTGCTACTCGGCCTGCGCGCGCTCCGGGTGCGGCGCGGCATCGTCTACGCGCCGTTCTGCGTCCTGCTGTGGTACCTCATGCTGCGCAGCGGCGTGGACCCGGTCGTCTCCGGGCTCGCGATCGGGCTGACCGCGACCGCGTACACGCCCGCCCGCGGCGCGCTGGAGGCGGCCAGCGGCCTGTTCAAGCTCTTCCGCGAGCAGCCGACGGCGGAGCTGGCCCGCTCGGCGTCGCTGGGCCTCACCCAGACGCTGTCGCCCAACGAGCGGCTGCAGCGGATGTACCACCCGTGGAGCAGCTTCCTCATCGTCCCGCTCTTCGGCCTGGCCAACGCCGGCATCCCGATCGACGGCCCGTTCCTCGTGCGGGCGTTCACCTCGCCGATCACCTTGGGCATCCTGGCCGGGTACGTGCTGGGCAAGCCGATCGCGGTCGCCGGCACCGCCTGGCTGGTGACCCGGCTGTCCGGCCGCCGGGTGCGGCCCGGCGCAGGGTGGGCGGCGGTGCTCGGCAGCGGCACGATCGCCGGCATCGGCTTCACGGTGTCGCTGCTCATCGCGAGCCTGGCGTTCACCGGCGACGACCTCGCCGAGGCCAAGCTGGGCGTGCTGGCCGCGGCCGTGCTCGCGTCGCTGGGCACCTGGGTGGTGTACCGCGTGACGGCCCTGCTGCCGAAGCCGAGGCGCGCCCGGGCGCTGCTGGGCGACGCCGACGTCCTCGTCGACCTCATCCCGCCCGTGGACGTGACCGTCGACCACGTGCGCGGGGCCGCGGGCGCCTCGGTGACAGTGGTCGAGTACGGCGACTTCCAGTGCCCGTACTGCGGCCAGGCCGAGCCCGTCGTCCGTGAACTGCTCGCCGACGCCGACCTGCGCTACGTTTGGCGGCACCTGCCGCTCACCGACGTACACCCGCAGGCCCAGCTCGCCGCCGAGGCGTCCGAGGCGGCGGCCGCGCAGGGCGCGTTCTGGCCCATGCACGACCTTCTCCTCGACCACCAGGACGAGCTCAAGCCGATGGACCTGGTCCGCTACGCCGAGCGGCTCGGCCTGGACCGGCAGCGCTTCCACGAGGACCTGATGGACCACGTGCATGCGGCCCGGATCGCCCAGGACCTGGAGTCCGCGGACCTCAGCGGCGTCAGCGGTACCCCCACCTTCTTCATCAACGGCCGCCGCCACTATGGCGCCTACGACATCGCGACCCTGACCGAGGCGGTGAAGGTGGCCCGCATCCGCGCGGTCATCGGCACGTCCACAGCATCGCCACCCGGCGGCCGTTCTGCGGGATGATCACGGTCCCGGCGACGGTGCGCGTCCTGCGGCTTGGCGCCGGCCCGGCCGTCGATCGTGGGTGCCGGCAGCTTCGTGGGTTTGCCGTCCGGCGACCGGACCCAGATCGGTGTCGTTGTGAACCAGCGTCCCGACCTGGATCGAGCCGGCCGGGCAGGTCGCGCACGTGTCCCTCCTCGAACACCACGGCGACGGCGTGGTACTTGCGCCGGGTCCAACACGGTCACCCTCGCCCCGTCGAAGCTCTGCCCGACGTGGTACCGCCCGGTCGGGTCGTCGCGCCTCCGGGGCGCACCGAGCGGCGCCGCCCGGCACCCGGTCGCCGAGGGCTCCGGGCTGGGGGAGGTGCTGATCGCGGGCTGTGGGTCCGGCAGGTGGTCCCGGCTGCCGGCGAACGCCCAGCCACCGACGAGGACCATCAGCACAACCGCGGCCATGGACGCGGCGCGGACGATGGCGCGGCGCCGCTCGCCCCGCGCGATCGCGTGCTGCACGTTGACGGTGGATGGGCCGCGGGGGCCTGGCGCAGTGGCATCAGCAGGTCGGTCGTGCGCTTGCCGTCGATGTCCATCACTCAGACCGTCCTCTGCAGGTCGTCGCCAACGAGCACGCGCAGCGTGGCCAGCCCGCGCCTGCTGCCGCCGTGGCACCCGGGCGAGCGCGGCCCGTAGCACCAGTGCATCCTCGACCGCGCCGTGCGGACCCGTCGGCATCGGCGGAGGCGGAGGCTCGGGCGCCCAGCCGGTCAGCCCCGACACGCGCCCAGGGCCGGCGCCGCTCGTCGATGAACGTGCGCATGAGCATCCTCCGCACGTACTGGTCGAGGTGCTCGACGGCGCTGACGCACGACGTCGTCGGCCTGGTGCTCGTCGCCGCGCGCCCACGAGACGGTCACTGGAGAGCCCGTTGCCCGGAAAGCCGGCACGGCGGATCCCGGCACGCGCGTGCACCATTTGACATTATGGACTGCCGTTCGGGGCGGTGGTTTCGGTCGCGTTCTGAGATAATTACACGCATGGGGCAGCTGCAATTATTTTCCAGGGCGGAATTGGCTGCCATGCGTGACCGGACCAGGTCACGTCGTTATTGTCCGGCGAATGAGCAGTTCCGCCGGGAGCATGCTCGGCATCGGGATTGGGGCCTGGCCAGGCGGCACGCCGAGAAGCTCCGCCGCGTGCGCGGTGACACCCCGCCAGCGGTCAGCGACCAGCGGGACGGATCGGGGCAGGGGCAGGGGCCGGTGCCGCCCTCGCCGCCTCCGTCGCCTCCGCCGGTCACGCCGTCTGACCAGGCGCGACGTCCCGCGAGCAGTGCTGCGGCAAACGACCGCGAACCCGCGCCGCGCCAGGTGGGCGACGCCGGGCGGCCCGGTCCTGTCCCGAAGCCTCGTTGCGCACCCACGCCACAGCCGCGCCGGCCCGCCGGTCCGGCAACGCATCGAATGGTTGGCGGCAATATACGGCCGCCGGTATATCGCGGCCGTCTTTCGACAATGCCTCGCACGGTCGGGCGGCATTTCCGTCGAATGCTCGGCGCGGCGGGAACAAGCAACCGCTGTTCCCATGGACCGCCGGTGCCAATTCCCGAATGTCTCGACAATGAGGTGGTTTCAGCGTTGCTAGCTTTCCGCAAGTCGCCTGCGTGTTCCCTCGATGCTGCCGTAGCGGCGCGAGCCGCCCGGTCACGTACTCGACGTACTCCTCTTGCGCCAGTGCGCGCATCGGCCCCTCGGTCGGACTGAAACGAGCGGCGCACTGTGGGAGGTTGCACGGATACGCGATTTCGGCCGGACCGGGTTCTCCCCTAGACTCGACCTCGGACATGGCCTCGTAGCTCAGGGGATAGAGCACCGCTCTCCTAAAGCGGGTGTCGCGCGTTCGATTCGCGCCGGGGCCACCGGCCACTGGCGGTCCCTGCTGCGCGGCGGGGGCCGCTTGCCGTTTGTGGCGGTGGATTCCTTCCGCTCGCTTCGCTCGCTCGGGGCGGGGGGCTTCGCCCACCCGCACCCCCGTGTCGGGGGTGGTGGTTCGTGGGGAGCTTGCGGTCCTGGCAGGGCTTGGCAAATCGGCACCTCCTCGTTGGGTGGCGGCTCGTGGGGGTTTGGGTCCTGGGCAGGGGCTTGGCCAACCGATATCCCCTCGTTGGGTGGCGGTTTGTGGGGGCTTGCGGTCCTGGCAGGGGGTTTGCCCACCGCCGCTGCGGAGGGGGCGTTCGTGGGGAGCGTTCGGTGCCGGGCGGGGGCTTGCCCGCCGGCGCCTCGTGGTGGAGCTTTACCCGTCCGCCCTTCCTGGCCGAGGTGGCGCCCGAGGTGACCGAGCGCTTCTTGCCAGCTGCGGTTGCGGCGACCTCCGGCGGCTGGTCGGGGTGTTGGTTCCGGAGGTCAGCCTGGTCGGTTACGGCGGCGGCCCGGCTCCGAGCCCCGCGCAGACCATGGTCGACGGCGGGTTGATCTTCCGGGCCCTGGTCACGGTCGCTGGCCGGGTGCCGCCTGGGACGACCAGCGAGATCGCCCAGCTCAACGGCGCCGCGGGTGTGCCGATCACCCGCGATGACCGTGCTGCCGTCGGTGGCGGGATGCCTGGTCGGCAATCCCGAGAAGTGACCGTGCCCGGTCGAGCCGTACAGGAACCGTTAGGAACTGGCGGGTCGTGTGGTGCGGCGGCGGGACAGCCACAGGAGGGCGCCGATCGCGAAGACGGCGAGGCCGGCGAGTACCGATGCGGAGGGCAACGTCGCGGCCAGCAGCAGGCAGCCGGCCAGGCCGGCCACCGGGATGACTCGGGGTGGTGCGCCCTCGGCACGGCGCAGCGTGAGCGCCGCGCCGTTTGCGATCGCGTAGTAGACGAGCACGCCGAACGACGAGAAGCCGATCGCGCCGCGCAGGTCGAGGAACGTCACCAGCAGGATCACCGCGACGCCGACGGCCACCTCCGCGCGATGCGGGATGCGCCGGACCGGGTGCACCGCGGCGAGGAACCCGGGCAGGTGCCGGTCGCGGGCCATGGCCAGGGTCGTGCGCGACACGCCGAGGACCAGCGCGATCAGCGAGCCCAGCGCCGCGATCGCCGCGCCCGTGCGCACGGCGGGGGTGAGCCACCCGGCGCCGGCCGCGGTGACGGCGTCGGCCAGCGGGGCGGTGGACGCGGCGAGCCGCACCGGGCCGAGCGCGGCCAGGGCGGCGACGGCTACGGCGAGGTACACCAGCAGCGTGATGCCGAGCGCGAGCGGGACGGCCCGCGGGATCGTGCGGGCCGGGTCGGCGACCTCCTCGCCCAGCGTGGCGATGCGCGCGTAGCCGGCGAACGCGAAGAACAGCAGCCCCGCGGCCTGTAGCACACCCCAGCCGCCGCCCGTCGCGGCGAGTTCGTGCGGTCCTGGACGGCCGAGCAGGCACGCGACGACGACGGCGGCGAGCACCGCCAGCACGACGCCGACGATGACCCGGGTGGCGAGCGCCGACTTCTGCACTCCGAACAGGTTGAGCGCGGTGACGGCGGCCACGGCGAGCACCGCGACCTCGCGCTGGTGCCCGGGCAGCGCGTAGGCGCCGACCGTGAGCGCCATCGCCGCGCACGACGCGGTCTTGCCGACGACGAAGCCCCAGCCGGCCAGGTACCCCCAGAAGTCGCCGAGCCGCCGCCGCCCGTAGACGTAGGTGCCGCCGGACTCGGGGTACAGCGCGGCGAGGCGCGCCGAGGACGTGGCGTTGCAGTAGGCGACCACGGCGGCGATGCCGAGCGCGACCAGCAGCAGGCCGCCGGCGGCGTGCGCGGCCGGCGCGAATGAGGCGAAGACGCCGGCACCGATCATGGCGCCGAGGCCCACGATGACCGCGTCCGGGGTCTTGAGGCGGCGGGCGAGCCGCGGAGTCGTCACGGACGGAGTCCAGCACATCTTTGGAAACCGCCGGTAACGGCAATCACCCTGACGTTGGCCTTCGCGTTCGTGCTCACGCCGATCGAGCTGGGCCTACTGCTGCGCGCCGCCGGGTGGTCGTCGCGGCGCCTGCCAGAGGTCCTGGCGTTTCGGCGGAAACTGCCGATCCGGTTGTACCTCATGATCGTGCCCTGCCTGACCGCCATCACCGTCGGCCTGGCGATCCTGCTGTCCCTGGCCGCCGTGTTGCTCTGATTGTCCTGTCAGGCGAAGCCCGGCGGGGGCGGGGCCTCGACGGTGACCCGCTCGCCGCGGTGGTCGAAGGACAGGCGCCACGAGTGCAGGTACGTCCGCCCGGCCGGGGACTTCTCGAACAGCGGGTCGCCCACGATCGGGTGACCGATCCACGCCAGGTGCACACGGATCTGGTGGCGGCGACCGGTCTGCGGCACGGCCTCCAGCAGCGCGCGCTCCGCGGTCTGGGAGCGGACCGTGAACGTGGTCACCGACGGATACGTGGACACCGTGTCGAACACCGCCGACGCCGGCACCGTCCAGGTGTCATCCTTGAGCACGATGCTCTCCCGAGGCGCCGCGATCCGCACCCGGTTCTTGCGTCCGACGCTCAACGGCAGGTCGATGCGGCCGGTCGGCGGCAGGCCGCCGGGCGTGGTCACCGCCAAATACGCCTTGTCCACCGTGCGCTTGTTGAACTGGCGGGTCAGCCCGCCGTGCACGGAGAGATCTTTGGCGAAGAGGATGACGCCGGACGTGACCTTGTCGATGCGGTGCACGGGGAAGAGCTCCTCGCCCTTCTCCGCGGCCATGCGCACCAGATCGGACTCGTGCCGTTCGCCCATCACGGAGACACCGGCCGGTTTGTCCAGCACGAGGATCCCGTCGTCCTCCAGGATCACGCGCTCACGAAAGTCCGCCCACATCGTCATAACATCGCACGTCGCGACGAGAGGGCTCGCACGGACCTGACGCCGGGCAGGTCACGTTGTGTGGCGAGGTGGACGACCTGCAGTACACATTCGGGAGAAGGTAGGGCAAGCCCCACCGCGAATCGGCGGGGTGGCACCGCTGATTCCGGGCGCGCCGGACGGCACCGTTGACCGCATGGAAGCGATGGCCGGCTGGGCTTACCTGGTGATCTTCGTGCTGCTGGTGGTGGACTGCCTGATCCCGGCGGTACCGGCGGAGACGAGCGTGATCGCCGGGGGAGCGCTCGCCGCGAGCGGGCATCTGCACGTCGCGGTCGTCCTGCTCGCGTCCGTGGCCGCCGTGATCGTCGGCGACCTGCTCACGCACGAGGCCGCCCGGCGCGGCGGACGGTGGCTGCTGGACCGCTGGCTGCGCGACGAGCGGTACCACCGGGCGGTCGGCTGGGTGGCCCGGCTGCTGGAGCGCCGCGGCGGGGCGATCGTCGCGGCCGGGCGGTTCGTCCCGCTCGGCCGCACGACGGTGGCGCTGGTCAGCGGATACGCGCGGTTCCCCCGGCGGCGGTTCCTACCGGCCATCGCGATCGGCGCGCTGCTGTGGAGTGGGTACACGATCGGCCTGGGCTACCTGGGCGGCAACGTGTTCACCGGCAACCCGCTCGCCGCGGCGGGGCTGGGGGTGGCGCTGTCGCTGCTCGTGACGGGTGTGACGACCGCGGCACAGCGGATGCGTTTGCGCGCCCGTAAAGCCGGGCACCCCTGAAGGAGCAGAGGCCGAGACCGGAAACCGACCGGAAGCACGCAGACCTGGAGGGAATTCGCCATGGGTTTCAAGGACAAGGTCGAGCACAAGGCCGAAGAGGCCAAGGGCACCGCCAAGGAGAAGTACGGCGAGGCCACCGACAACGAACGTCTCGAGGCTGAGGGCGCCGCCGAGCGTGCCGCCGCGAAGGCCAAGCAGGCCGGCGAGCACGTGAAGGACGCCGGGCGCAACGTGCGCGACGCATTCGAGCGCTGAACGTACCGTGATGGAATCGGGCCGCCCCCGCAACAGGGGCGGCCCGCCGTCGTTCAGTCCCGGTCGTCGCTCGTGCCGAGCGCCGCGCAGACCAGGATGAGCATCCCGACGATGACGTCGTTGGCGGTCGAGGTCGACCAGCCGTACTGCAGTACCAGCGGCGCGACCAGCAGCCACCCGGCCAGTCCGCCGGTGACCCAGCCGAACGCCGCCGCCGAGCGCGCGCTGAGCATCCGGATCGTCGTCACGGTCGCGATGGTGATGCCGGTGACCGCGTCGCTCCAGAACACGTCGTAGCGGCCGGCCCCGATGTAGCCGAACGGTACCGCCGAGACCACCAGCCACACGGCGGCCAGGAAGATGACGGTGAGCAGGGCCTTCGACGGGTGTTTCGTCTCATCCGCGGGTCTGTGGTCGTCCGCCGGCGTGACGCGGATGTGCGCCGGGGTCGTGAAGTCCTGATCCGAGATGAAACTCGTGCTCATGGCCCGAAGCCTCGGCAACACCCGGATGAGCGGGGCTCACCCCGGCGGTGGGCTTTCGTTCGGCGGGCCTTCGTTCCAGGACCGGTCCAGCCCGGTGACGCAGTAGGTGCCCTTCGGCCCGGTGAACTCCCCGTCGCCGCCGCGCCGCGTCGCGACCAGCCGCGCCGTGCCGTTCTCGATCCGGTACACGGCCGCGGACACGCCCTGGCCGGTCCAGCTGAGCTTGACGTCGTCGCCGTCGGTCCGGGACCGCACCGCGGGGGCGGCCGGCGCCGTGTTCGGCAGCCACCGCATCACCGGCGGGAGCGCGGGTGTGGCGTAGAAGTGCGCCGCGTACTTCGACACCGAGCCCAGCGCGTCGGCCCGCACGCTCTTGGCGCTGAAGTGGACGCTGCCGGTGACCTGCGCATACGTGCGGTTGAGCGCCAGCTCGCGGTCCAGCTCGCCGGGGTCGGACCACGGGCCGGGCTCCCCGGCACGGTAGTCGGCCTGCCCGATGTACAACTGCACCCTCGTGTCCTTGACGACCCCCGCCCACCAGGGCAGGAGCTTGGCGTAGTCCGCGACGTCGAAGCCGATGTGCCAGTACAGCTGCGGGACGATGTAGTCGAGCCACTGCTCGCGCACCCACAGCCGGGTGTCGGCGTAGATGTCGTCGTAGCTCTGCAGGCCGCGGGTGGGGGAGCCGGTCGGGTCGGTGGCGCTGTTGCGCCAGATCCCGAACGGGCTGATGCCGAACTTCACCCAGGGCTTGAGCTGCTTGATCCGCTGGCTCATCTCCTGGACCAGCTTGTTGACGTTGTCCCGGCGCCAGTCGGCCTTGCTCTTGCCGCCGCCGTACTGCCGGTACGCCGCGTCGTCGGGGAAGTCCTGGTTACCGACCGGGTACTGGTAGAAGAAGTCGTCGAAGTGCACCCCGTCGACGTCGTACTTCTCGACCGCCTCCAGCATCGAGTCCTCGACGAACTTGCGCGCCTCCGGGATGCCCGGATTGAAGTGCAGGCGGCTGCCGGTGGTGCCCGCCGACGGGTACACGACCGCCCACTCCGGGTGCTTGCGCAGCGGGTGGTCGGGGGCGAGCGCGTTGATGTCCGGCCCGGAGCCGGACGGGGCGGGCTGGCTGCCGCGGTACGGGTTGAACCACGCGTGGAACTCGAGGTTGCGCCGGTGGGTCTCGTCGATGATCCACTGCATGAGGTCGAAGCCCGGCCCCTGACCGCGCACGCCCGTGATCCACTCGGACCAGGGCGCGTACTGCGAGGGCCACAGCGCGTCTCCGCTGGGCCGGACGTGGACGAAGACCGCGTTGAGGTTGCGCTGCTGGGCGAGGTCCAGCCAGGAGAGGTACTCCGCCTTGATCTGCTCGACCGGCAGGCCGGGCCGGCTCGGCCAGTCGATGTTCTCGACCGTCGTGATCCAGATGCCGCGCAGCTCGCGGGGCGCGCTCAGCGGCACGCCGCCACAGCGGGCCATCCGGGCCTCGGCGCGGTCGGCCCGCTCGCCGAGCCCCACGCGCTCGACCCCGGGCGGCTTTCCGGTCGAGGCGTTGAGGGTGTCGACCCACACCGCACGAAGGGCGCCGACGCCGGCCACGACGGCCAGCACGATACCGGCGACGATCGGCAGCACCGGCGCGCGGCGGGGCAGGCGGTGACGCACCGGCCCAGTCTGCCCGGGCGGGGCCTCAGAGCAAGCCATTCGGACGTTTTCTAGACGATCAGACGAGGTGCGGGGGCCTGTAACCTTCCGAGGATGCACTCGAACGTCCCCGTGCGCGAATGGTGAGCGGCGAGCTGGTCCTCACGCAGGACGGCCCGATCGCCACCGTCGTCATCACCAACCCCGCCAAGCGCAACGCGATGACCGCGGCGATGTGGCGCGCGCTGCCCGGCCTGCTCGACGGCCCGGCCAAGGACCCGTCGGTACGCGTGCTGATCCTCGCCGGCGCGGGCGGAACGTTCTGCGCCGGAGCGGACATCGCCGACGCCGCGGCGGTGGCCCGCGCCGGCGACGCGAGCTTCGCGGTCGAGGCCGAGTTGGCGCTGGCCGGCTTCCCGAAGCCCACGATCGCGCGTGTCGACGGCTTCTGCGTCGGTGGCGGCTGCCAGCTCGCGGTGGCGTGCGACCTGCGCTTCGCCGCTGACGACAGCCGCTTCGGCGTGACCCCGGCCAAACTCGGGATCGTGTACCCTCCGTCGACCACCCACCGGCTGGCCGCTCTCATCGGTCCGGCCCGCGCGAAACTGCTCCTCTACACCGGGGAACTGATCGACGCCGCGGCGGCCGAGCGCATGGGCCTCGTCGACGCGGTGGTGCCCGCCGCCGAGCTGGCCGATTCGGTACTGCACGTGGCCTCCACGATCGCCGCCCGCTCAGGGCTGACGCAGTTCGCCACGAAGCAGGTGCTGGCGGGTGGCGAGCCGCCGGAGCAGGACGAGGCGGAGCTGGCCGAAGGCCTGGCCGCGTTCGCTGAACGCCGCCCTCCCCGCTTCGGCTGGTCCTGAGACAAGACCCACCGGTAAGACGTTCAGGCGCGGCGGAAGACCCACACGCGCATCAGGACGAACCGCAGGAGCGTGGTCACGGTGTTGGCGGCCACCAGCACCGCCAACTCCGCGAGATGGCCGTGCCCGGGCGCGGCCACGTTCAGCAGCGCCAGTGCCGCCGCGTTCAGGGCCAGGCCCAGTGTGAAGAGCAGCAGGCCCTGCACCTGGTGGCGCACCGCACCCGCGGCGCCACGGATGGCGAACGTCAGCCGCCGGTTGAGCGCGGTGTTGGCGATCGCGGTGCTCAGCAGGGCGACGAAGTTCGCGGCCTGAGCGCCGGTGGCCGGGCGGAGCAGGGTGAAGAGCGCGAGGAAGGCCACCGTCGAGACGATGCCGATGCCGGCGAAGCGCAGCAGCTGGGGCAGCATCCCGGCGGGCACGCCCTCGACCAGCGGGGCGCGGCCGAAGCGGCTGCGCAGGGCGGCCAGCGGGAGCTTGCCGGTGACCAGGGCGCGGCCCAGCCGCACGATGCCCTTGAGGTCGGCGACCGCGGTGGCCACGATGTCGACACGGCTGTCCGGGTCGTCGATCCAGTCGACCGGCACCTCGTGGATGCGCAGGCCGGCCCGCTGAGCGAGCACGAGCAGCTCGGTGTCGAAGAACCAGTCGGTGTCCTCGACCATCGGCAGCAGCTGTTCGGCCACGTCCCGCCGGATCGCCTTGAAGCCGCACTGCGCGTCGGAGAAGCGGGCGCTCAGGGCGGTACGAAGGATGCGGTTGTAGCTGCGGGAGATGAACTCGCGCTTCGGACCTCGAACCACGCGCGAGCCGCGCGCCAGCCGGCTGCCGACGCAGAGGTCGGAGTGCCCCGACAGCAGCGGCGCGACCAGGGGCAGCAGGGCGTTGAGGTCGGTGCTCAGGTCCACGTCCATGTACGCGAGCACCGGCGCGTCCGACGCCGACCACGCCCGCTTCAGCGCCCGGCCGCGACCCTTCTCGGGCAGGTGGAGCACCTCGACGCCAGGCAGCTCCACGCTGAGCGCCGTCGCCACCGCGCGGGTCGCGTCGGTGCTGGCGTTGTCGGCGACGGTGATCCGGAAGGGGTACGGGAAACCCTGGGTGAGGTGTTGGTACAGCCGGCGGACGCAGGGCCCGAGATCGGCTTCCTCGTTGTGGACCGGGATCACGACGTCGAGGACGGCACCGGCGTTGCGGTCACCGGCGCCGCTGGCGCGAGGAAGGGTCGCTGTGCTCATGGGGACCACGCTCGGGTGCCGACCTTCCGGAAGCTTTCGGCCAACCTGTGGCCGGCCTGTGAATCCAAACTCGGACATGTCCGTGATCCGGTCGTCAGACGGTGAGGTCGTAGAGGGTCGTGTTGCCGATCGTCTGGGCCGTGTAGTTGGCCTCCACCCAGGCCGCGATCTCCGCGCTGACTCGGCTGCCGCCGTTGCCGCGCCCGCCCAGCCCGGATCCGCCGATGAAGTAGTGGATCTTGCCCTGCTGGACGTACTGCTGGAACTGCGCCAGGCTCGGTGCGGGGTCGCTGCCGTTGAAGCCGCCGATCGCCATCACCGGCAGTTCGGTGGCGAGCTGGTAGCCGGAGGCGTTGTTGGAGCCGACGGCCGCGGCGACCCAGGCGTACTTCGAGCTGTCCTGCCGAAGGGCCGAGACCACCTCGGCGCTCGGGGTGGTGGCGTTGAGCAGGCCCCCCATGCCACCCCCGCCACGGCCCGTGAAGCCACCACCGGGGAAGCCGCCGCCCGTGAAGCCGCCACCGGGGAAGGCGCCGCCGGGCGGCGCGCCGCGGCCGCCGCGAAAGCCGCCCATGCCGCCCGCGATCGCTGGGCCCGCGGTGACGATCGAGCCGGTGTGCGGCGTGGCGGCGGTGTTCAGCGAGTAGGCGGCCGGGCCGCCGAGGACCGCGAAGAGCGCCAGGATGCCCGCCGCGAGCCGCGGGCCCCGGCCGAGCTGCTGGCTGAGCAGGATGCCGGCGGCCCCGAACGCGCCGGTGGCGAGCACCGCCACCCGCAGCCACGGATGGAAGTCGCCGTTGCGCTCGAGCAGGATGTACGACCAGATCGCGCTGACCGCGACCGTGCCGCCGAGTACCAGCAGCGCGTAGAGGTCGGACCGGCGCCGCCACAGCGTCGCAGCGCCCATGCCGGCCAGCGCGCCGATCGCCGGGGCCAGGGCCACCGTGTAGTAGTCGTGGAAGATGCCCCGCATGTAGCTGAAGACCACGACGGTGGTGACCAGCCAGCCGCCCCACAGCACGTACGCCGCCTTGCGCGTCGACCAGATCAGGCCCGCGACGGTGAGGATGAGCGCCGCCGGCAGCAGCCAGGACGCCTGGCCGCCGGTCTGCCCGTCCAGCAGGCGCGACCAGCCGGTTTCGCCCCAGCCGCCGCCGGCCCTGCCGCCACCGCCGCCGACGCTGCCGGTCTCGTTGCCCGTCAGCCGGCCGAAGCCGTTGTACCCCAGCGTGAGCTCGAGGATCGAGTTGTTCTGCGAGCCGCCGACATACGGCCGCCAGGAGGCCGGCGTCAGCGACACGATCGCCACCCACCAGCCGGCCGAGACGATCACCGCGGCGCCGGCCGCGAGCAGCTGCGCCAGGCGGCGGCCCCAGCCGGTCGGCGCGAACAGCAGGTACGCCAGCCCGAACGCCGGGACGACGAGCAGGGCCTGCAGCATCTTGGTCAGGAACCCGAAGCCGATCGCGCCGCCCGCGAACACCAGCCACCAGGTGCTGCCGCGTTCCAGGGCGCGCAGCATGCCGTACACCCCGGCCACCAGCAGCAGCATGAGCAGCGCGTCGGGGTTGTTGAAGCGGAACATCAGCGCGGCGACCGGTGTGGTGGCCAGCACCGCGCCGGCGAGCAGCCCGGCGGCCGGGCCGTGCCACCGCTTGACGGTGAGGTACAGCAGGCCGACCGTGCCCACGCCGATCAGCGCCTGCGGGGCCAGGACGCTCCACGAGCTCAGCCCGAAGATCCGCACCGACAGTCCGGTGACCCACAGCGCCGCCGGCGTCTTGTCCACGGTGATGAAGTTCGAGGCGTCCGAGGAGCCGAAGAACCACGCCTTCCAGCTCTCGCCGCCGGCCTGCGCGGCCGCGGCGTAGAAGGCGTTGCCCCAGCCGGAGGCGCTGAGGTTCCACAGGTACAGCGCGCCGGTGGCCAGCAGGAGCAGCCCGAGCGCCGGGCGCACCCAGACCGCGGAGCCGGCCGTCCTGGCGGCCGGGTTCCCGGGATCGGTCCCGGGGCCGGCCTCGGGTGCGGCCGGAGAGGTCAGCGTGGTCGTCATGCTGCCAAGGTGCGACCCGACCCTGCCAGCGCCTTCAACGGAAGCTGTGTGCCGACTGTGAACTACAGGTCGAACAGCATGCAGGTGGAGGTGGCGTGCGCGACCAGCGCGCCGCGGGCGTCGGTGATCTGGGCCTGGGCGAGCGCGGTCCGCCGGCCCTTGGAGATGACGGTGCCCTCGCAGGTCAGCACGCCGGAGGCGATCGAGGCGGGGCGCAGGAACTTCGTGGTCAGGTCGAGCGTCGTGTAGCCGACCCCGGCCGGCAGCGTCGAGTGCACGGCGCAGGCGGCCGCGGTGTCCAGCAGCGTGGCCAGCACGCCGCCGTGGATGCTGCCGAGCGGGTTGTAGTGGAATTCCTGCGGCTCGAGCGTCACCACCACGCGCCCGGCCTCGGCCTCGATCCGGCCCGCGCCCAGCAGGTGCGTGACGGGCGGCGCGGGCAGCTCACCGCGGGACATGGCCTGCAGCAGCTCCAGCCCGCCGCGCCGGCCGATCTCCGCCGCGTGGAGCATCGGATCGGACCACGAGAACGTGCGGCTGCGGAGGTCTCCCTCGGTCTGGGTCATGGGCCCAGCCTCCCGGCCGCTGCTGGATCTGTCAATAAGACTCAGCTCGGCGCTAGCCTGACTGCATGAGACCTAGAGCACTCGAATGGTCGGTGGACAACTGCACCATCGGCCGGGCGATGGCGATCCTCGGCGAGCGGTGGACGATCGTGGTGCTCCGCGAGGTCTTCAACGGCATCTTCCGCTTCGACGACATGCGCGTGCGCACGGGCATTCCCCGTCAGGTGCTCACCAACCGGCTCGGCGTGCTGGTCGACAACGGCATCCTGCGCCGGGTCCCGTATCGCGAGCCCGGCTCCCGTGGCCGCGACGAGTACCGCCTCACCGAGAAGGGTTTCGACCTGTACCCACTGCTGGTGGCCGTCCGCGAGTGGGGCGACCGGTATCTGGCCGACCCGGGCGGCCCGCCGCTGCGCACCGTCCACCGCGGCTGCGGCGCCGATGTCCACGCCACTCTGGTCTGCGAGCACGGGCACCTCGACATCGCGCCCCGTGACGTGGTCCCGCAGCCCGGCCCGGGCGCGATCCGGCGGGAGCAAAGCCCGGTGTCGTGACGAAGCGGGTGCGCTGGAGCACGCACCAAGCCGCTGCTGGCCGTCGAGTTCGGGAATTGGCTGACCGCCCGGATCCCGCGGTTGGCCGGAGCATAACGTTCGGTCCATGTGCACCGTGCTCCTCCGGTTCGATCCCGACGCCACCTGGCCCGTGCTGCTGGCCGCTGTCCGTGACGAATACCTCGCCCGACCCTGGGAGCCGCCCGCCGAGCACTGGCCGGGCCGGTTCGGCGGCCGCGACAGCACCGCCGGCGGGACCTGGCTGGCCGTGGACCCGGCCCGTCCGAGCGTCACGGCCCTGCTCAACGGCTACCCGCCGCTGCCGCCGGCCGGCGACCGCCCGACCCGCGGCTCCCTCCCATTGACCCCGTTCCCCCTGGACGACGACGTGCTCCAGTCCTTCGACGCCTTCCATCTGGTCCGCGCGGAGCCCACCGAGGTCGCGGTGACCTCGTGGGACGGCACGGCGGTCACGCACCGGCTCCTGCCGCCCGGCGACCACGTGATCGTCAACCAGGGCGTGGACGTCAACGACTTCGCCCCGCTGCGCGCCGCCGGGAATCCGGACCCGAAGCCCGGGCTGCCGCCGCGTGCGGCGTGGGGAGACTGGATCGGGCTGCTGTCCGGCGGCGAGTTCACCGGCGCCGCCGAGCGCCCGCTGCTGATCCGCCGGGAGGTCGACGGCCTGCTGTACGGCTCCGGCTCGGCCACCCTGGTGGCGATCGGCGAGCCGGGCGTCCGATACGACTTCACCGCCAACCCCGGTCCCGACGCGATCTGGGACGAGATCGGGCTACCGGACTAGCGCCAGCGACGCCTCCCACAACCGTGCCGCCCGGTCCGGGCTCACAGCGGGCTCGTCCGGGCGAACCGGCTGCGCACCACCGGCGGGGAAGAACGCCGTCGGCAGGATGCACCTGGCCGAGGGCCACCGTCCGGGTCATGCCGTCACCTCCGCTTCACTCCGGGCCGGTCAAGCCCTGATCCGCAGGTGCAGTGCGGCGGTCAGCACCACCCACGCGGAAACGGTGGCCAGGGCGATGCGCTCCGTCACCCCGGTGAACAGCGAGCGGCCGACGAAGAGGATGCCGGCCGCGGACAGGATCAGCGGCGGGTACGCGACGAGCAGCCCGACCCACCCGGCCCGGCGCAGGTGGCGGGTGATCGGCAGCACGGAGTACAGCAGGATCGCCAGCGCGCAGAGCAGCAGCGCGCCGATCGCGCCGGCCGCGTGGACGAGGTCGCGCGCGGCCGGCGTCTCGTACGGCGGCAGCGGGCACCCCGGGCTGCAGTGCACGACGCCGGCCACGACGGCCAGCGGGGCGGCGAGTCCGAGCGAGCCGCCGATCAGCGCGCAGGCGCGCCGCGCGGGCACCGCCAGCAGCGCCAGCGAGGCCGCCAGCAGGAGCATGCTGACCTGGTACAGCGGGGCGTGCGGCGCGCCGGGCACGCCCGACTCCGACACGTAGCGCCACGGCGCCGATCCCGCCACGGCGGCGGCCAGGCCCGCGGCGCCGAGCGTCCCGGCGATCGCGGACCCGGCGGCGGCCCAGCGGCTGATCACCGGCTCAGCCTAGTGATGCCCCGCGCGATCCTGCTGGTGACGGCGGGGCCGGTCGGGGCAATCCTGGCAAACGCGGGGCGGCGGGCCCCTCGGTTTGCAAGATGAAGGGGTTGTGGAGGTGGGATGCCGGGAAAGCTGCTCGTCATCGGTGGCGCCGAGAGTCATGACGCGGGAGACGACGAGATCCTCGAGCGCTTCGTGCTGAGAGGATCGAGCCCATCCTGGCCCTGCTCGAGGCCCTCGGCGCGTGCCGGACCGGAGCAGGTGGTGTGGCCGGCGTGAATCTGGTCAAATCCATGGCGTGGACCGGTACCGGCTGATCGAACCCCTCGCCGCCGACCGACTGACCCTTTCGTAAGTTGATCGTCGTTTTGTAGGTTATGGCGTGCAACCTTCCTGCCTGGTACACAAGTCTGATCCTGGTGGCGCCCCGTCGATTTTCGGGACGCTCGCCTTAGTGTGTTGGGGTCGAAGGTAGGAGGCGCCGTGCGGTTCGAGATCAGCCGGGTCATGGACACGATCGAGCAGCGGCTGACCACGGACGTCACACTGGCGCAGGCAGTGGTGGATCTGGCCGAGGTAGCCCGTTTCATGGCCCTAGACGGTGGCCGCCCCATCAACCTGCTGCGCCTGGGCATGGTCGTCGATGCGCTGAGCCGCTACCTCATCGACGCGGGCGCGATGCTCTACCCGGTCACGGGCCGCGAGGTGCTCTCCGAGGCGGCGCTGACGTCGAAGGAGCGGATGGTCCTTGGTCGCTGGGCCGACGACGGGCTGATCGAGATCACGCCGGTCGTCGCCGACCGCCCGGTCGAGATCGCCGACTTCACCGGCCTGCCGCTGATCGTGGTGCGCGACGTGCCGCAATACGCGGCCCGCTTCCCCTGGCTCACCGACAGCCCCGAACGAGTGCTCCGGCTGATCCCGCGCGCCGGCGGCGCCGTGCTCACCCCGAGCGGCGAGTCGGCCCCGCCCAAGGACGGCAAGGAACGCCTGGTCATCGTCGGCAAGGCGACCCTGCCGATCGTCCCGCCCGACCCGGACGAACCGGCGACGGAGAAGCCGATGGCCGAGCCCGCCCCCACGGACGCGGCCGACGCGACGGACTCTGCCGGCACGACGGGCTCTGCTGGCGCCACGGACCCGGCTGCTGCGACGGGCTCTAGCAGCGCGACGGACCCGGCTGCCGCGACGGGCTCTAGCAGCGCGACGGACCCGGCTGCCGCGACGGGCTCTGCCGGCGCGACGAACTCTGGCGGCGCGACGGACCCGGCTGCCGCGACGGACCCGGCTGCCGCGACGGGCTCTGCCAGCGCGACGGCGTCAGCCGACGCCGCGGGCTCGGCCGACGCCGCCGACCCGGCCCCGGCCCCTGACGCCAAGCCCACGCCGAACACCGGCGCCAAGAAGCCCGCGCCCGGCGACGAGGCATCCGAGCATCCGAAGGGCCACCAGGCTGCCAAGCCTCCTGCGGAGGCCGCCAAGGGCGGCGACCGGTCCGACGGCCTGCGGTCGTTCACGGCCCGCGGCGCGCAACGGTTCGGGCGCACCCGCGTGGTGCGCCGCCGCTTCACCCGCGCGGACCCCAGCGGCGTCGGCGCATCCCTGATGGCAAGGCAGTGGCGGTGCAAGGAGCCCGAGTGCCCGGCGTTCGGCCAGTTCCGGCGCATCGGTCAGCCCGTGCCCCGCATGCGCGGTGGCGTGCCGGCCTGCCCGCGCCACGGCGAGGCCGTCAAGGACATCGGCCCGCGCCCGGCCGCGTTCGCCGTCGCGGTCGTCGTCGAGGACCTGGCCCGCCGCCGCTTCGTCGTCAGCGGCGACCGCCCAGTGGTGGTAGGCCGTGAGCCGTCCGACCCGGACGACATCTCGGTTGCCGCCTGGCTGCACGAGGCCGCCGCCGCCTGGATCGCGAAGGAGCACGTCAAGCTCTCGGTCGTGCAGGGCCACTTGGTGGTGACCGACACCAGCGACAACGGCACCGTGATCTGGAAGCGCTCGACCCCCGACATCAAGGAGGAGACCGAGCGCCTCTGCCGCAAGTCCTACCAGCTGGACGGCTGGGACTCGATCGAGCTCTACACCGGCGTAGAACTGGTCATCGGCGACCACCGCCTGCAGACGGTCGTCGGCTCCGAGCCCGCCTCGGTCCTGCTGGACGCCCCGACGGTGGCGCTGCGCCTGGTCGACTGACCGCACTCGTGCCGTTGCCCCGGAGCCGGTTCGGGTCCGCGGCTCAACCCTGTCGGCCGTCTTGCCAGAGCGCACGGCGGTCCGGCCCTTGGCCTGCGGGCTCGCCCCGACGCTTTCCTCGCGCCAGGCGGCACGGCGGTGCCGCCCCGCCCCCGGCTTGCAAAGCGACGCCATCGTCAAGCCGTCACGGCCAGAGCGAACGGCAGCACCCCCTTGGCCCCCGCCAGCAGCAGCCCCCGTGCCACCAGCGCCATCGTCCACCCGCTGTCCACCTGATCGTCGACCAGCAGCACCGGCCCGTCGAGGTCGCGCACCGCTTCGGCCAGCGAAGGCGGGATCGAGAACCCGCCGTGCAGGGCCCGCACGCGCTGCGCGCTGTTCGTCCGGGACGCCAGCTCGGTCGCCGCGCCGGACGGCACCGTCCCCAGCAGCGGCAGCCGCCCCACCTCCGCGATCCGCGCGCCCAGCGACCCGAGCAGCTCCGGCGCGTGCCGCGACCCGATGACCACCACGCCCGCCGGGCGCTGCTCCCACCGGGCGTCGCCCTTCGCCCACTCGGCGAGGGTAGTCACGACCCCCTTGAAGACCTCGTCGCTGACGGGGCCGTCCGGGCCGGTCAGCAGGCTGCGCAGCCGGTCGCCCCAGCCGAGGTCGCTGAGCCGGCCGATCGCGCGCCCCGGCAGCGCCTGCTCGCGGGCCGGGATGTTGCCCGTCAGCCCCACCCCGACCGCGGCCATCCCCGTTGGCCATTTCTTGCGTGGCGCGATCTCGACGCCGGCGCGGCCGAGGTGTGCCCGGGCCGCCGCGAGCGCCTCGGGGGACACCTCCGAGGAATACCAGGCCCCGGCGCAGTTGTCGCACCGCCCGCACGGCGCCGTCTCCTGGTCGTCGAGCTGGCCGCGCAGAAACTCCATCCGGCACGTGGTCAGCGCCGAGTATCGGCGCATCGCCTCCTGCTCCGCCTCGCGGGCCGCGGCGACGCGCGCGTAGCGCTCGGTGTCGTGCCGCCACGGCACGCCCGTGAACTCCCAGCCGCCCTTGACCCGCCGGACCGCGCCGTCCACGTCGAGCACCTTGAGCATCAGCTCGAGCCGGCTGTGGCGCAGCTCCACCCGCGGCTCGAGCGCCATGGTCGACAGCGCCCGGCCTGCCCCGGCCAGCACGTCGAGGACGGCGCGGACCTGGTGCTCGGGTGGGAAGGCCAGCGAGGCGAAATACCGCCAGATGTCGGCGTCCTCCTTCCCCGGCAGCAGCAACACGTCGGCCTTCTTGACGGCCCGCCCGGCCCGCCCGACCTGCTGGTAATACGCGATCGGCGACGAGGGCGCGCCCAGGTGGACGACGAACCCGAGGTCGGGCTTGTCGAACCCCATGCCCAGCGCCGAGGTCGCGACGAGGGCCTTGATCCGGTTGTCCAGCAGGTCGGCCTCAGCACCGAGGCGATCGGCGGTCTCGTCCTTGCCGGTATACGCCGCCACCTCATACCCCTGGCCGCGCAGATAGGCCGCGGTCTCGTGCGCCCCGGCCACGGTCAGCGTGTAGATGATCCCGGAGCCGGGCAGGTCGCCGAGGTGCTCGCCGAGCCAGGCGAGCCGGTGCGACGGCGACGGCAGGGTCAGCGAGCCCATCCGCAGCGACTCGCGGTCGAGCGAGCCGCGCAGCACCAGCGCGTCGCCGAGCTGCTCGGCCACGTCGGCGGTGACTCGCGAGTTGGCCGTGGCGGTGGTCGCCAGCACCGGTGTGTCCGGCGCCAGGTCGAGCAGCAGTGTCCGCAGCCGCCGGTAGTCGGGGCGGAAGTCGTGCCCCCAGTCGGAGACGCAGTGTGCCTCGTCGACGACCAGCAGCCCCGTCGTGGCCGCGAGCTTGGGCAGCACGTCGTCGCGGAACGCCGGATTGTTGAGCCGCTCGGGGCTCACCAGCAGCACGTCGACGGAGCCGGACGCGATCTCCGCGGTGATCGCGTCCCACTCCTCAAGGTTGGCGGAGTTGATCGTCCGCGCCGTGATCCCGGCCCGGGCCGCCGCGTCGACCTGGTTGCGCATCAGGGCGAGCAGCGGCGACACGATCACCGTCGGCCCGGCGCCGCGCGCCCGTAACAGGGCGGTCGCCACGAAATACACCGCCGATTTGCCCCATCCGGTGCGCTGCACGCAGAGCACACGGCGGTGCCCGGCCACCAACGCTTCGATCGCCGTCCACTGATCTTCGCGCAGCTCGGCGGCGGGGCCGGCGAGCTTCTTGAGAACTTCCGAGGCTTCGTGTCGCACGGGTCGACGCTAGCAACGGGGTCTGACAAAAACGGCTACGAGTGCTCCGGGCGCCCGCATCCAGTGACCGGAGCGTATTCGAGCAGTCACATTGTTCGCTGTGGCGGAATCCCATGCGCTGCTAACCTCGCAATTCGAACAAAAGTTACAGAAGTTAGGCTGGGTCGCATGGTGCTGAAGGGTCCGCTGGTGGCGGCCGGTCTGGTCGCGGCCCTCCTGCTGGGCTTCGGCATCGCCCGTGCGACGGACTCCGCGGCCGGTCCGCCGGCCGCGCCCCCGGCGTCGACCGCGATCCCGTCCCACTCCCACGGCGGCGCGGTCATCGGCGACCTGGGCGGCTTCTCGCTCAGCGCCGCCGGCTTCACCCTGGTGCCCGCCCAGCCGCTCACCGTTCCGGCCGGCGTTCAGCAGCGGTTCGCCTTCAAGATCCTCGGCCCGGACGGCGTGCCGGTCACGAGGTATGTCCCCAAACACGACAAGCCGATGCACTTCATCGCCATAAAGCATGATCTATCCGGCTTTCAGCACCTACACCCTACGATGGCCGCCGACGGTACCTGGGCCATTCCCCTCAGCCTGCCCACGCCCGGCGTCTGGCGCCTCTACGCCGACTTCGTCACCTTCGACCAGGCAGGCCAGCAGCTGCCTCTGACACTCGCCGTGGAGGCCACTGTCGCGGGCAGTTACACCCCGCTCGCGCTGCCGCCCCCGTCGCGTACCGTGGACGCGGACCCGTTCACGGTCACCCTCGAAGGCATGCCGCAGGTCAACGCCACCCAGCCGCTCTCACTGCGCGTTTTCGCCGCCGGCGAGCCGGTCGGCGACCTGGAGCGCTACCTGGGTGCCTACGGTCACCTTGTCGTGATCCGCGACGGCGACCTCGGTTACCTGCACGTGCACCCTGAGGACCAGCTCGTGGGCGGCGCCGTGAAGTTCTGGCTGTCAGCGCCCAGCCCCAGCCGCTACCGCATGTATTTCGAGTTCCAGAAGTCCGGCACGGTCCACCGCGCGGAGTTCACGGTCGACGTCCCCTGACGATTTTCCAGGACTCGGGTCCGCGTCACTTGGAGACCGCTCCTCCCGCGAGACAGCGCTCGGGCCTGGCGGCCCTCGCTGCCAGGCCCGCGGTGCCAAGAGCGAAGCGGACCCGAAATCCGGGTCCGCCCCATGCGGCAAAGATTTTCAGATGGTGAAGTCAGGCGATCGGTGGCCGCGCCTTACGCCTCCGGGGTGGCGTCGACCGAGGCCTCCGCGGCCGCCTCGCCGGAACCGCCGCGCCCGCGGCCGCCCCGGCGGCGACGGCGCCGCGTGCGCGCGGCCCCGCCCTCGTCGTCGGCGACCGCGACCTGTACCCCGGCGGCATCCGTGTCGGCCTTCGATGATCCGGCCGACCCAGCTGATCCGGCCGACCCAGCAGGCCCGGACTCCGCGAGCGCCGCCGACGCCTCGGCGTGCTCGGCGGCGTCGACCTCGCCCCGGCGGCGACGCTGCCGCTGGCGGCGCGGCTCGGTCGCCTCGGCGGTGTCGGTCGCGACCGCCGCCGGCGACGACGAGCGGCCCCGGCCCCGGGTGCGTCCCCGCCCGCGCGGCTTGCCCTCGACGTCCTCGAGCTTCTCCGCCGACAGCCCGGCCCGCTTGCGGTCGGCCGTCGGCAGCGAGCCCGTCGTGCCGTCCGGGATGTCGATGTCGGTGAGCAGGTGCGCCGACGTGTGATACGTCTCCGGCGGCTCCGGCAGGTCCATCCCCAGGCTCTTGTCGATGATCCGCCAGCGGGGCATGTCCTCCCAGTCCACGAACGTCACCGCGACGCCGGTCGCGCCGGCACGGCCAGTGCGACCGATGCGGTGGGTGTAGGTGTCCGGGTCCTCCGGGCAGTCGTAGTTGATGACGTGCGTGACGCCGGAGACGTCGAGGCCGCGGGCGGCCACGTCGGTGGCGACGAGCACGTCGATCTTGCCGGCCCGGAAGGCGCGCAGGGCCCGCTCGCGGGCGCCCTGGCCGAGGTCCCCGTGGACCGCCGCCGCGGCGAACCCGCGGAAGTCGAGATCCTCGGCGACGCGGTCGGCCGCCCGCTTGGTGCGGCAGAAGATCATCGTCAGCCCGCGGTCGGTCGCCTGGAGCACCCGGGCCACGATCTCGATCTTGTTGAGCGGATGCGTGCGATACACGAACTGCTTGGTGAGCGGCGACGGACCCGTGCTGGCGTCGTGATGTGCGTGGATCGTCATCGGCTGGCGCAGGAACCGCCGCGCCAGCGTCACGATCGGGTCGGGCATCGTCGCCGAGAACAGCATCGTCTGCCGTTCCTCGGGCAGCAGGGTGAGGATGCGTTCCACGTCGTCGAGGAACCCGAGGTCGAGCATCCGGTCGGCCTCGTCGAGCACCAGCGCGCGCACCGAGTGCAGGCGCAGGTGCTTGCCCTTGGCCAGGTCGAGCAGCCGGCCGGGCGTGCCGACCACGATCTCGACGCCGTTGCGCAGCGCCTCGACCTGCGGCTCATACGCCACGCCGCCATACAACGGAAGCACCCGCACGCCGCGGGTCTTGCCGGCCGCGGCGATGTCGCGGGCGACCTGCAGGCCCAGCTCGCGGGTCGGCACGACGACGAGCGCCTGCGGCAGTCCGTCGGCGCCCTCACCGGGTGCGGTGACGCGGTCCAGCAGCGGGACGCCGAAGCCGAGGGTCTTGCCGGTGCCGGTCGGCGCCTGCCCGATCAGGTCGGTGCCGCGCAGCGCGATCGGCACGGCGTATTCCTGGATCGCGAAGGCGCGGGTGATGCCGACCGCTTCGAGCGCGGCCACGGTCTCCGGCCGGGCGCCCAGGTCGGCGAAGGTGGGACTGTCAGCGCGCACGGGTGTGCGGGGGGCCACCGTCTCGGCGGCCTCAGTGTTGTCGATCGTCATGTTGTGCTCGGGGTGTCTCTCTCGCGGGAGCGCCCCTGAATTGCCGGGTGCGCTCGATCTGTGTGGGGCGCGGGCCACACGCGACCGGTGGACTGTGGTCGCGGGCTACAAGCGCCGATTGCCGGGCTAGGGTCCGCCCGTGGCTATTGCGGCCATTGTAACGGCCAGACGACGGATTCGTGCACGACACTGCGTGGGGGCGCAGGGTGATACGGCGGGGTACTGTGCCAGTGTGTCCGATATCACCCCGGCCGCCCGGTCCAGCGTCGACTCGCCCCAGGAAGCGGTCGTCGACCTGCTGGGCATGCTCGCATACGGCGAGCTGGTCGCCTTCGACCGCATGGCCGCCGACGCCCGGCTGGCCCCCGACCTGCGCCGCCGTGCCGTGCTCAGCGAGATGGCGGCGCGCGAGATCACCAACTACCGCCGCCTCGCCGACCGGCTGGCCGAGCTCGGCGCCGACCCCGAGGCGGCGATGCGCCCCTACGTACGCGCCCTGTCCGACTACCACGAGCAGACCGAGCCCAAGGACTGGCTGGAGGGCCTGACCAAGGCGTATGTCGGCGACGGCATCGCCGACGACTTCACGCGCGAGGTCGCCGCGGTGCTGGCTGCCCCCGACCGCGATCTGATCCTGGACGTGCTGCACGACTCCGCGCACGCCGACTTCGCCGCCGACGAGCTGCGGGCCGCGATCGCGATCGATCCCAAGGTCGCCAACCGCCTGTCGATGTGGGCGCGCCGCCTGGTCGGCGAGGGCATCTCCCAGGCCATCCGCGTGGCCGGCGAGCGCCCCTCGCTGGCGGCCCTGCTGGCGATCAACGGCACCGACTTCCAGGCCCTGCTCAAGCGCCTCACCACGGCGCACACGGCCCGCATGGGCGCGGTCGGCCTCAACAACTGATCGGCCGGCGGTGTCATGTAGAACCCGGGCATGGCCGACAACGGAAAAGGGCCCCCGGTGGGGGCCCTTTGTTGCAGCCGTCCCTCAGCGCGCGGCGGAGAAACCGACCGGCCGCGGGGAGGATTCGGCGATCTCCACGTAGGCCAGCTTGCCGACCGGCACGATCACCCGGCGGCCCTTCTCGTCGACCAGGGACAGAACACCTTTATCGCCACCGTTGATCGCGTCGGTGACCGCAGACTCAACCTCGCTGGGCGACTGGTTGCTTTCGAGCACCAGCTCCCGAGGCGCGTACTGCACGCCGATCTTGACCTCCACGTCTTCCTCCTTGATCGGGCACGGCCGTGGGTAGGCCCGCACACCCAGTGTGGTTGAAGATTAACGCGATCAGGCGTGGTCGCCGTGCAAGGGGAAGCTCGCGATGCCGCGCCACGACAGCGCGGTCAGCAGGCTCTCCGCCTCGGCCTTGTCGACCTGGCGGCCGCCGGCGAGCCAGAACCGGGCCGCGATCTCGGCGGCGCCGACCAGGCCGGAGGCCAGAAGCTCGGCGCGGGCGCGGCTGACGCCGGTGTCGGCCATGATCGTGTCGGTGATAGCCGCGATGCAGCCGCTCTCGACGCGGTCGACGCGCTCGCGCACGGCCGGGTCGTTGCGCAGGTCGGACTCGAAGACGAGCCGGAAGGCTTCACTCTCATGGTCGATGAAGTCGAAATACGCCTGGATCGCCCCGCGCACCCGGTCCTTGTTGTCGGTGGTCGCCTCCATCGCCGAGCGCACCCGGGAGACCATCGCGTCGCAGTGCGTGTCGAGCAGGGCCAGATAAAGCTCGAGCTTGCCCGGGAAGTGCTGGTAAAGCACCGGCTTGGAAACACCCGCGCGCTCGGCGATGTCGTCCATCGCCGCGGCGTGATAGCCCTGCGCCACGAAGACCTGCTGCGCCGCGGCGAGCAACTGCTTGCGGCGCGCTGACCGGGGTAGCCGCACTGGCCGCCCGGCCGCCTGCGTCCCGCTCATCGCCGAGGTCATCTTCACCATCCGGATTTGGGTCGAGATTGCAACTTACCCCCTTTCCACCCACACGGTAGCCTCACCTAGGGGCGACGGAGGAGCGTGCGGTGGACGAAACGGGGCAAGCCGGAAGCCCGGATGCGGGTGGCGCCTACCCTGGCCCGAACCCAGGCCTGAACCGTGGCCGGAACGGATACCCGGAAGGGCACGTCAACGGTGCTTCGCCGACGTCGGATGACGCGCTCGAGGCGATCGTCTCGGCTTGGCGCGAGCCGGCCACCGGTGCGATAGCCGGCCGCGCGGCCGTCAATGGCCTCAATGGCGTTAATGGGATCAACGGCGTCAATGGCGTCAATGGCGCCGGCGGTTCACGCGGGCACGGCGAGGTCCGCAGTCCGTATTCCGACATGCTGGCCCCGATGAGTCCGCCGGTCTCGGCGCCGCCGCCGGCCCAGCCACCGACTTCCACGCTGCACTACGGCCACTACGGGCCCGACGGTCAGGGCTGGCCGAGCTCCAGCACCACCGGCGAGATCAAGAGCGTCCCGGCCGCGCCCGCCCCCAGCGCCGCCTACGGCGCGCCGCCGGTCGACCACGCCGGCGACGTCCGCCGTCCGGTCTCCGGGCAGCCCGCGTTCGAGCAGGCGCCCCACCAGCCCCATCAGCCGCAGCAGCAGCCGTATGACTACGACAAGCCCTACGACTACGACCCGCCGCAGCAGTCGGCCCTCGACCGCGTCGCCGAGCAGCAGGCGCGCCAGTCCGACCAGTGGGGCTACCAGGGTCAGTATCCACCGGGGCCGTATCCACCGGCGTCCTACCAGCGCCAGCCCGAGCAATACCAGCGCCAGCCCGAGCAGTATCGGCCGGAGCCGTATCAGCCCGAGCAGCGCCAGCAGCCGGAGCAATACCAGCCGGAGCAGTACCAGCCCGATCAATACCAGCCTGAGCAGTACCAGCCTGAGCAGTATCCGCAGGAGCAGTACCAGCAGGAGCCGCGGTATTGGGCGTCCGAGCCGGAGAAGCCGGAGTTCGACTGGGCGGCGCCGGTCCAGCACGTGTCCGCGCCGCCGTCCACGGCACCGCAGCAGCCGCAGCAGTTGTCGGCGCAGCGCGTGCCGGAGAGCGACCCGCTCGTCGGGCCCCTGCCGCCCGTCCTGCTCGGCTCCGCCACCGCGATGACGGCCCCCGAGCCGGTCATGCCGACGTTCGCCGACCAGATGAGCCAGCCGGCTTATGATCCGCCGGGGCTGCCCCAGCGAGTTCCCGCCGAGCCCGACGTGCCGCCGGTGCCCGCCGTCGAGGCGCAGCCGGTCGCGGTCGGGGCGCCCGAGCTCGCCCGGATCACCAACAAGCTGCGCGAGGACGAGGACGGCGCGCCGGACAGCCCGGACGACCGCCCCGACGGCTTCGACGTGCAGAGTGTGCTCCGCGCGGTGCGGACCGTCAGCGGCGTGCACCGGGCCACCTTGCGCAAGAACGCCGACGGGCTGCACACGCTGCGACTGGAGCTGGCCGACGAGGCCGACGCCGGGCTGGTCAGCCGGATTGTCGCGCGCATGCTCAATGAAACGATGGGGCTGTCCGCCGAGCAGAACCCGCTGCTGCCGGAGGAGGACGCGCCCCCGGCGCCGGTCCTGGCCGCGGCCGCCCCGTCGTCGTCGGCGGTGGTGCCGACGGCCCGGCCGGCCGCGCGCAATGTGGCGCACAGCGCCCTGCCGGGCTACGGCCGGGAGGCTCGCCGCCGACGACCCGTCAGTGGCGGGCGCCGGCCCGCGGAGCAGAAGGCCCCCGCGCTCATGCCCAATCCGGGCGCGATCGCCTCGCCGCGGGTCGTCATCGAGTCCGTCGACGTCAGCACGCAGGGCATCGACGCCACCGTCGAGGTGCGCCTGACCGCTGACAACCAGCCCGCCATGGGCGTGGCGAAGGGGCCGAACTTCGACGGATATGTGCTGAAGCTTTCCGCGCTGGCCGCCGCCTCCGCCGTCGACCAGCTGCTCATCGACGCCGACACCATCCGCGCGCGGTGCTACATCGAGCACGCCGCCGTCGTGGCCCTGGGCGGGTGCGAGGTGGCGGTCGTGGTGCTGCTGCTGATGTACGACGGCTTCGTGGAGCAGCTCACCGGCTCCGCGGTGGTGTCTGGGGACGGCGACCCCCGTCAGGCCGTGGTCCGCGCCACGCTGGCCGCCGTCAACCGCCGCCTGGAGGCCCTGCTTCCGTAGGCCGGCTTGGTCGCGTCTCCGGGGCACACTTGGCTTATGAAGCGTGCGTCTCTTGTCCCGGAGGTCACCGTCCCGTCACCTGAGCCGCTGCCGGAGCGATGGCCGGGACGAGAGGTGGAGCTCGACGGGACGGTGGTGTACGTCCGCGACACCCCGGCCACGACGCCCGGCGCCGAGCCGGCAGTCTATGTGCACGGGCTGGGCGGCTCGTCCACCAACTGGACCGACCTGGCCGGCATCCTCGCGGCCCGGCGGGACGGCATCGCGCTGGACGGCCAGGCGATCGACCTGCCAGGCTTCGGCTACAGCGGCCGGGCCCGCAGCTACACCCTCGACTCGATGGCGCACCACGTCATCCGCTGGATCGAGCACAGCGACCGCGGCCCGGTTCACCTGCTGGGCAACTCGATGGGCGGCGCCGCGACCGTCAAGGTCGCCGCGAGGCGCCCCGATCTCGTCCGCTCGCTGACCCTGATCTCCCCGGCGATGCCGTTCCTCGACCCGCGCCGCTCCCTGCAGGGCCGGCTCGTCCCGCTGCTGCTCCTGCCCAACGCGGCGCGCCTGGCCGGGCGGCGGATGGCCGCGATGGACCCCGAGGTGCTCGCCGACATGGTCATCGACTCCTGCTACGCCGACCCCACCCGCTATCCGGAACAGCGCCGGCTGCAGGCGATCGAGGAGGCCCGGCTGCGCAATCAGGTGCCGTGGTACGCGGAGGCGTATGTCGGCAGCCTGCGCGGCCTGGTCAGCAGCTTCCTGCGCGCGTATCTGCCGGGGGAGGGCTCCATGTGGCGGGCCGCCGCCCGGATCACCGCGCCGACGCTGGTCATCGCCGGGCGGCAGGACAGGCTCGTGGACATTCGCACCGCCCCGCAGGTCGCCCAGCTCATCCCGGACAGCCGGCTGATGATGCTGGAGGGCGTCGGCCACGTGGCGCAGATGGAGGTGCCGCGCTCGGTCGCCCGGGCGGTCTACGGGCTCATGGACGAGATTTCCGGTAAGCCGGTTACGGTCGAGGTGCGGGGAAAGGTCCGGCGGCGCGTCGCCCGGGTGCGCATGGCAAGCTGAGCGGCGATGGCGAGCCGGCTGAGCAGCGACCGCCGGCGGGAGCCGGTTGCGCTGCCGAGCGATCCGGTGGCCGCTCGTGACACCGTGCGCGCCGCCCGCCATCGCCGCCGCCAGGACGCCCGTCGGCGGCGCTACTTGGTCGCCGGCGTGATGTCCTCGGCCGGCCTCATCGCCGCGCTCGGCCTCGGCCGGCAGCTGATCTTCGCCGAAGACACCGGCACGCCCACCCCGCCCGTGCGGCAGGAGGCGCCGATGTTCACCCGGCCCTCCCAGCCGGCCAGCCCGCCGCCGGAGGCCGGGCCGGCCAAGGGCGACGGCACCTTCGCGTACGCGAGCTCGGCCGGGCCGGTCGCGGGCGCCGCGGGGACGCTGAAGAAGTACCGGGTCGCGGTCGAGAACGGCTCCGGCCAGCAGGCCGACGCGTTCGCCGCGGCCGTGGAGCAGGCCTACGGCGACCCCCGCGGCTGGATCGGCGGCGGCGACGTGCGCCTGCAGCGGGTCGCCGGGGAGGGCACCGCCGACTTCACGGTCTTCCTCGCCACGCCGGCCACCTCGGAGGCCATGTGCGCGACGGCCGGGTTGCACACGGACGGGTACAACTCCTGCCGCAGCGAGGGCAAGGTCATCATCAACCTGGCCCGCTGGCTCACCGCGGTCCCGGACTACGGCAAGCCGGTGGCCGACTACCAGACGTACGTCATCAACCACGAGACCGGCCACGAACTCGGCTACGGCCATGAGGCGTGCCCGGGAGCCGGGCGCCCGGCGCCGGTCATGATGCAGCAGACGTACGGGCTGAAGGGCTGCGTGGCCAACTCCTGGCCCTACGTGGACGGCCAGCGGTATTCGGGAGCCAAAGTGCCGTAGCTCACGTGGGTTTGGCACCCGGGCGCGGCAGAATGAGAACCATGTCGTTGCCTCCTCTGGTCGAGCCCGCCTCCGACCTGTCGGTGGACGAAGTCCGCCGCTATTCGCGCCATCTGATCATTCCCGACGTCGGGGTGGCCGGGCAGAAGCGACTCAAGAACGCCAAGGTGCTCTGTGTGGGCGCGGGCGGCCTCGGATCGCCGGCCCTTTTGTATCTCGCGGCCGCCGGTGTCGGCACGCTCGGCATCATCGAGTTCGACACGGTGGACGAGTCCAACCTGCAGCGCCAGATCATCCACGGCCAGTCGGACATCGGCCGGCCCAAGGCGGAGTCGGCGCGCGACTCGGTGCGCGAGATCAACCCGTATGTCAACGTCGTGCTGCACAACGAGGCGCTCAGCAACGACAACGTGCTGGAGATCTTCGCGCAGTATGACCTCATCCTCGACGGCACCGACAACTTCGCGACGCGGTACATGGTCAACGACGCCGCGGTGCTGCTCGGCAAGCCGTATGTCTGGGGCTCGATCTACCGCTTCGACGGCCAGGCCTCGGTCTTCTGGGCCGAGCACGGCCCCTGCTACCGCTGCCTCTACCCGGAGCCGCCCCCGCCCGGCATGGTCCCGTCGTGCGCCGAGGGCGGCGTCCTGGGCGTGCTGTGCGGGTCGATCGGCACGATCCAGGTGACCGAGGCGATCAAGCTCCTCACCGGCGTGGGTGAGCCGCTGCTGGGCAGCCTCATGGTGTATGACGCGCTGGAGATGACCTACCGCAAGATCAAGCTGCGCAAGGACCCGAACTGCGCGATCTGCGGTGAGAACCCGACCGTCACCGGCCTCATCGACTACGACGACTTCTGCGGCGCCGTGTCAGACGAGGCCCAGGCCGCGACCATCGGCTCGACGATCACCGCGGCCGAGCTCAAGGAGTGGCAGGACTCGGGCAAGCCGATCGAGCTCATCGACGTGCGCGAGCCGGCCGAGTGGGAGATCGTCCGGGTGCCCGGCGCGCGGCTCGTGCCGAAGGGCGAGTTCCTCAACGGCAACGCGCTGGCCGAGCTGCCTCAGGACAAGCAGATCGTTCTGTACTGCAAGAGCGGCGTCCGCTCCGCGGAGGCCCTCGCCGCCGTCAAGGCGGCCGGCTTCAAGGATGCCGTACACGTGCAGGGTGGCGTGGTCTCCTGGGTGAAGACCGTCGATCCGTCGCTGCCGGTGTACTAACGGAGCACGAGGGGAGGCGGGCGCGCGGTAGCGTACGGCCCATGGTGGACCTTGATGCCGCGATCGGCTACGTCGTCGCTCACGGCGACGCCGTGGACCGCGCCCGCCTCGCCTGGCTGCGCACCGGTCAGGCACCCCCGGCCGACGTGCTGGAGAAGGCCGAGACGGGCCAGGCGTCCAGCGGCGGCTGGCCCGCCTACTGGGGCGCGCCCGTGGCCTCGGTCGACGCGACCTGCTTCCGCCTCGCCGAGCTCGACGACCTCGGCGCGATCGACCGCCCCGCGGCCCGCGAGGCCCTGCGCTGGCTGGGCCGCAGCCAGCGCCCTGACGGCATGTGGGAAGAGGACGAGTCGCTGGCCGGCATCGCCCCGCCGTGGGCCCAGCCCGGCGACGACGAGGCCCGCCTCTACCTGACCACGAGCGCGGCCTTCTGGCTGATCGTCGGCGGCTCGGCCCCCGGCGACGAGGAGGAGCACGCCGCCCGCATCGCCCGCGCAGCCGAGGCGTTCCGCGCCTCGCTGCGCCCCGACGGCAGCTGGCCGTCCTTTCTGGTCACCGGCTGGCTGGGCTGCGCCGTGCTCTACCACTTGGGCTGGTTCTACGAGTCGGCACGGATCCAGGTGGCGCTGGCCGACCGTGTCCCCAGCATGTCCGCCGCGGACACAGCCCTGCTGTTCGCCTCCCTGCGCCGCGTCGGCATGTCGACGGAGGACTGGCTGCTGACCGCGGCGCGCCGCCGCCTGTCCGAGACACAGCGCAGCGACGGCGGCTGGACCAGCGACGACGGCGACCGGTTCAACGTCCACACGACGCTGACCGCGATCCGCGCGCTGCGCTGAGCCACCCGTCGTCGCCTCGGGCATCCCCGTCTCGGACGAATCAGACCAGTCGTGATGAAGTCCGACAAGTCATGGCTCGTTCGCAGGCGGGGATCGGATCCCCCTACGACTCGTCCGGCCACCACGCGGCGCTGCGCATGTCGATCTTCTCACCGCGCAGCGGCGTCCCCTCGCTACGATGCCGGCGCAGCGCCTCCATCTCGTGCCCGGGAACCAGCCGCCCGTTGGAGGCCACCACACGGTGCCAAGGCACGCCCCCGCCGTAGTGGGCCATCACCGTCCCCACCTGCCGTGGTCCGCCGCGACCCAGGTATTCGGCGATCGCGCCATACGACATCACCCGGCCCGGCGGGATGCGCTCCACGAGGTCGAGGACCATCTCCGCGTACTCGTCGTCGGCCACGATATGGGAACCTACCGCGCCGCGCCACAGGGCACGCGGCAAGATAGGCGGCGTGCGCGAACAGGTCACCGAGGCTCGACGCATCGTCGTCAAGGTCGGGTCGTCGTCGCTGACCACCGCAACCGGGGGTCTCGACGAGGGCCGGGTCGAGGCATTGGTCGAGGCGTTGGTCAGCACGCCCGCCGAGGTGGTGCTGGTTTCGTCAGGCGCGATCGCCGCCGGGCTCGCCCCCCTTGGGCTACCGCGCCGGCCGCGCGACCTGGCGACCCAGCAGGCCGCCGCGAGCGTCGGCCAGGGGCTGCTGATGCGCGCGTACAACGACGCCTTCGCCCGGCACGGCCGCGTGGTCGGCCAGGTGCTGCTGACCGTGGACGACGTGACCCGCCGGGCGCACTACCGCAACGCGTATCGCACGCTGCGCCGCCTGCTGGACCTCAAGGCGATCCCGATCGTGAACGAGAACGACACGGTCGCGACCGAGGAGATCCGCTTCGGCGACAACGACCGGCTCGCCGCACTGGTCGCCGCGCTCGTGCACGCCGACCTGCTCGTTCTGCTGTCGGACGTCGCCGGCCTGTACACCGGCGACCCGTCCCTGCCGACCTCGCGCGCGATCAGCGACGTGCGCACGTTCGGCGATCTCGAGGGCGTCGACGTCCGCCGCCCCGGCAAGGCCGGCGTCGGCACCGGCGGCATGGTCACCAAGGTCGAGGCCGCGCGGATCGCCACCACCAACGGCATCCCGGTCGTGCTGGCCTCGGCCCCGCACGCCGCGGAGGTCCTCGGCGGCCAGCCGGTCGGCACGCTGTTCCACCGCCAGCGCGAGCGGCCTCAGGCCCGGCTGTTCTGGCTCGCGCACGCGACCACCGCCCGCGGCCGGCTCCACCTGGACGCGGGCGCGGTCCGCGCGGTCGTCGCCGGCCACGCGTCGCTGCTGCCCGCAGGGATCACCTCGGTCGACGGGCGGTTCGCCGCCGGCGACCCGGTCGACCTCGTCGACGTGGCCGGCGTGCCGATCGCCCGGGGCCTGGTCAACTACGACGCCGCCGAGCTCCCGCCGCTGCTGGGCCGCTCGACGGGCGACCTCGCCGCCGAGCTCGGCCCCGCATACGAGCGGGAGGTCGTACACCGCGACGACCTGGTCCTGCTGTAGGACCCACCGCACCGCCGTCGTCGCCCGGTACGGATGAAAGCTCAGGCGAGTAGGCTGACGACATGTCGGGAGTGCTGGGTGAGCCGATCAAGTTCGTGCTCAACTGGGGGCGGCGCTACTCGCTGTGGGTGTTCAACTTCGGGCTCGCCTGCTGCGCGATCGAGTTCATCGCCACCTCCATGGGGCGCCACGACTTCATGCGCCTCGGCGTCATCCCGTTCGCCCACGGGCCGCGGCAGGCCGACCTCATGGTCGTGTCCGGGACGGTCACCGACAAGATGGCGCCCGCGATCAAGCGGCTCTACGACCAGATGCCCGAGCCGAAGTACGTCATCAGCTTCGGGGCCTGCAGCAACTGCGGCGGGCCCTACTGGGACTCGTATTCGGTGACGAAGGGCGTCGACCAGATCATCCCCGTGGACGTGTACGTCCCGGGTTGCCCGCCGCGGCCGGAGGCGCTGCTGCACGGCATCATGCGGCTGCAGGAGAAGATCGCCGGGGAGCAGGCCGGGCTCGGCGGCACGCCCCGGCCCGACGTGCGGGCGCTGACCGCACCGCTGGTGAAGCCGTGAACCCGGCCGAGGTCGGCGAACGGCTGGTCGGGGCGCTCGGAGCCGGTGAGGCGTCGCTGAGTGGCGGCGGGCGGTTCGCCCGGGCGACCGTCGACGTGCCGGCGGAGCGCTGGGCCGAGGCGATCCGCACCGCCCGCGACGAGCTGGGCTGCGACTTCTTCGACTGGCTGTCCGCCGTCGACGAGCTGCCCGGCGGGTTCACGATCGTGGCGCACCTGTGGTCGACCGGTCAGCGGCACGGCCTGCTCGTGCGCACGGCGCTGCCGCGGGACGAGCCCGCGCTCGCGTCCGTCGTCGCGTTGTTCCCGGGCGCGGCCTGGCACGAGCGCGAGACCCACGAGATGTTCGGCATCGCGTTCGAAGGGCATCCCGGCCTCGCGGCGCTGCTGCTGCCCCCGGAGTTCGAGGGGCACCCGCTGCGCAAGGAGTTCGTGCTCGCCTCGCGCGTGGCCAAGCCCTGGCCGGGTGCCAAGGAGCCGGGCGAGAGCGAGCACACAGCGGGCAAGCGCGCGCCCATGCGCCCGCCCGGCGTGCCGGACCCCGACGAGTGGCCAGGAGGGCGCGGCTGATGCCGGTCTGGCTGGAGCTGGTGATCCGCGTCCTGGCGGTCGTCGTCGCGTTCCTCACCCTGCCGCTCATCGTCGGCCAGGCCGAACACAAGGTGATGGCGCACATGCAGGGGCGCCTCGGGCCGATGTACGCCGGCGCGTTCCACGGCTGGGCGCAGCTCGTCGCAGATGGCGTGAAGTTCTTGCAGAAGGAGGACATCACCCCGCGGGCGGCCGACCGGCCGGTGTTCCGGCTCGCCCCGGTGATCTCCCTCCTGCCGTACCTGGTCGTCCTGCTGGTCATCCCGCTCGGCCCGCACGGGCTGGTGGCCCAGTCGCTGGACATCGGGCTGTTCTTCGTGCTCGCCGTGGTCGGCGTCGGCGTGGTCGCGGTGCTCATGGCCGCGTGGGCCAGCGCGAACAAGTACGCGCTGCTCGGCGGCCTGCGCGCCGCGGCACAGCTGCTCGGCTACGAGCTGCCGTTCATCCTCGCCGCGCTCTCGGTCGCGATGGCGGCGGGCACGCTGTCGCTGTCCGGGATCGTCGAGGCGTGGCGGCCATGGTGGCTGATCTGGCAGCTGCCGGCGATGCTCGTGTTCTTCATCGCCGGGCTGGCCGAGATCCGCCGGCCGCCGTTCGACATGCCGATCGCCGACTCCGAGCTCGTGTTCGGCTACATGACCGAGTACACCGGCCTGCGCTTCGCGTTCTTCCTGCTCGCCGAGTATGTCGGCATCGTCGTCATCGCGGCGCTGACCACCGTGCTCTTCCTGGGCGGCTGGAAGGGGCCGTTCGGCCTCGACGAGCAGCTCGGCTGGGCCTGGACCCTGATCAAGGTCTTCGCCGTGTCGTTCGTGGTGATCTGGGTGCGGGTCTCCTACCCGCGGCTGCGCGAGGACCAGCTGCAGCGGCTGTGCTGGCTGGTCCTGGTGCCCGTCGCGCTGGGCCAGCTCGTGCTCACGGCCGCGGTGAAGGTCGCTGCAGGAGACTGAGAAAAGCCACAAGCAACTTTTCTCGTACCGCGGGATCCGCCGCGTCCAGCAGCGAGTTCACGACGGCCATGCGCTCCGGCAGCCCCCCGCCCGAGCCGAACCCCAGCGCGCCGGCCAGCTGCTCGACCGGGGCCGTCCCCAGCAGGTCGAGGATGCCCGGCGGCAGCTCGACCGGGCCGTGCTCGCGCGCCGCGGCCACCGACGCGGACAGGTCGGCCTCGAACTCCGCGACGCGGGGCGCCACGGCGGCGGTGACGGTCAGGTGCACGGAGGCCGGGATGTCGCCGTGCCGGAACTGGGGCTGGGTGTGCCAGCCGCGGGCGGCCAGCTCGTCGGCGAGCACGAAGAGGTTGATCGCCGAGGACATGAAGGCGACGACCGTCGACTCCCGCGGTACGACATGAAGGTCTTGGATCTTGGAAACGGCGTCGGCGATCGCCGCGGTGGCGTCGCGCGTCTTCGCCGCCAGCGCCAGGTAGCCGTCGTCGCCGATGTGGCGCAGCGTCGCCCACGCCGCCGCGATCGGGCCGCCCGAGCGGGTCGAGGAGATGACCGGGTTGACCATGGTGTACCCGGGCCAGTCGGCGTAGCCGAAGTACTGCGACGCGCGCAGCCGCTCGTCCCGGTGCAGCAGGACCGAGACGCCCTTGGGCGCGTACGCGTACTTGTGCAGGTCGACCGAGATGCTCGTGACCCCGGGGACGGACAGGTCGAACGGCGGGACGGGCTCGCCGAGGCGGCGCAGGTAGGGCAGCGTCCAGCCGCCGAAGCACGCGTCAACGTGGCAGCGCACGCCCGCGGCCGCGGCCGCCGCCGCGATCGGCTCGACCGGGTCGAGCAGCCCGTGGGCGTACGACGGCGCGGAGCAGGCGACGAGGACCGTATCCGGGGTGATCGCCGCGGCCACCGCAGCCGGGTCGACACGCAGCGTGACCGGGTCCACCGGGACGGTGTCGAGCGCCACACGCAGATACGCGGCGGCCTTGGCCAGCGCGGCGTGCGCGGTGACCGGCATGACCAGGCGCGGGGCGGCGACGTCCGGGCGGCCGTCGCGGGCCGCCTTCACCGCGAGGATGAGCGACTCGGTGCCCCCGCTCGTCACGCTGCCGACCGTGCGCTCGTCCCCGCCCAGGACCTGCGCGGCCGCGCCGACGAGATCGTTCTCCATCGCCAGCAGCGACGGGAATGCGGTCGGGTCGAGCCCGTTGACGTGCGCCGACATGGCGTGCGCCGCGGCGGCGAGCTCGTCGAGGCCGGCCAGGCCCGGGTCGTAGACGTAGGCGAACAGCCGGCCGCCGTGCGTCGGCAGGTCGCCGCCGCGCATGGCCCGCAGCTCCGCCAGGACCTCCTCGGCCGGCACACCGTGCTCCGGTAGCGCACCCATCAGACCTCCGTCGGCAGTCGCTCTTCGTCGCGGCGCAGTCGCGCCTCGTCCAGGTCGTAGCCCCGCAGCGTGAACAGCGCCAATGCCATGACGACGGCGGGCACGACGGTGAAGCCGAGCAGCACGCCGAGCCGCGCCGTGTCGGTCTGCGCGGCGGCGGTGCCCGAGTCGCTGGAGACGTATCCGAACGCGGCCAGGATCAGCGCGAAGATGCCCGGGCCGAGCGCGAGTCCGAACGTCTCGCCGGCCGTCCACAGCCCGGTGAACACGCCCGCCTGGCGCCGGCCCGTGCGCGCGGCGTCGTAGGCGATGCAGTCGGGCAGCATGGACAGGCCGAAGACCTGCTGGCCGGCGTAGCCGCAGCCGACCAGGCCGGTGATCACGTACGTCGCGACCGCGGGCAGGAACGGCGCCAGCGCGATGAGCGCGGCGGCCGCGGCGAAGAGGAGCGAGGCCAGGACATACGCGCGCAGCTTGCCGATCCGGGCGCCGACCCGCGACCACACCGGCATCACCAGCAGCGCCGGCCCGACGAAGCAGGCGAACAGCGCAGTGGCACCGGTGTCCGGGTCCCGCAGGATCTGGGTGGCGAAGTAGCTCACCCCGGCCAGCATCGTGGCGATGCCGGCCGCCTGGACGATGAAGCAGATCAGCAGCCGGGTGAACGCGCGGTTGTCCCGCGCCGTGCGCAGCTGCCGCCCGAGGCTGGACTCGCTCTCCAGGACCCGGCCCGTCGGGGCGCCGCGGGTGCCGAAGAAGGATCCGGCGGTACCGACGAGGATCAGGATCGCGACGAAGACACCCATCGCCCGGTAGCCGGGGACCCCGCCGCCGAACTGCTTGGTCACCATCGGGGCCAGGGCGCCGGAGACCAGGATCGCGACCGCGAGCAGCGCGACCCGCCAGGTCATGAGCCGGGTCCGCTCGGCGTAGTCGTCGGTCATCTCGGCCGGCATCGCCACATACGGAACCTGGTAGAACGCGAATGCGGTGGCGGTGGCGAGGAAGACCACGGCCACGTAGACGCCGCTGCGCACCGGCGCGGCGAAGATCGCGGCGAACAGCACGGCGACCGCGAGACCCCCGCCGAGCAGGAAAGGCCGCCGGGCGCCCCACCTGCTGCGAGTACGATCGGAAATCCGCCCGGCAACCGGGTTGATCAGCACATCCCACGCCTTCGGCGCCAGCACCAGCAGCCCGGCGATCCCGGCCGCGACGCCCAGGGTGTCGGTGAGATAGGGCAGGAGCAGCAGACCGGGCACGGTGCCGAAGGCTCCCGTGACCAGCGAGCCGAGCGCGTATCCGGCCCGAACGCGACCGGGCAGTGACTCCGACGGGTGATCCATGGTTCACGGATGCTACCGCGAGTTTTCTTCATGGAAAGGCCCTGATCCGAAGATCCCGGCGGGCGTCGCCGCGGGCCATCCCGCCACCGCCGAGGTAGGCCTGCGCACCCTCGAGGCCGGCGGCTCCGCCGCGGACGCTGGTGTGGCCGCCATGCTGGCCGCGTGCGTCGCCGAGAGCGTGCTGTCCGGCATCGCCGGCGGCGGTTTCGCGACGTACCACGAAGCCGCGACCGGCACCACGACGTGCCTGGACTTCTTCTGCGCGGTGCCGGGCCTGGACGCCACCCGCCCCGCCGCCCCCATGGAGCCCATCGCGGTCACCTTCGGCAGCGTGCCGCAGCGGTTCGAGATCGGCGCCTCAAGCGTCGGCGTCCCCGGCGTCCCCGCGGGCTGCGGCGCCCTGCACCGCCGCTGGGGCCGCCTGCCGTGGCGGCACGTCGTGGACCCGGCCCGGTCGCTGGCCCGCAGCGGCACCCTGCTGCCGCACGCGCACGCCGCGACCCTGGCCGCCTTGCGCGCGGCGATGCTGCCCGGCTTCGGAGCGCGGGTGTACGCCCCGACCGGCCGCCTCCTGGCCGGCGGCGACCTGCTGTACCACCCGGGCCTGTCCACGGCCCTGAGCATCCTGTCCGACGAGGGCCCGAGCGCTTTCTACACAGGCGCCATCGCCGAGCAGACGGTGGCCACGGTGCAGTCCGGCGGCGGCATCCTGACCCTTACCGATCTCGCGTCGTACCGCGTCGTGTCCCAACCCGTGGCGGCAGCCTCCCTGGCCGGCCGGACGGTGCTGGCACGGCGCGATTTGAACGGGTTTATCGCGACATTAGGTGTTCTTAGCGATTTGGCGGACCTGCCACGACCGGCACGGGCGGTCGCTCTGGCGAACGCCCTGCGCTCGGATGCCCCTCAACGCCTGGGCGACACCACGAACATCACGGTGGTGGACCCCGAGGGCAACGCCTGCGTGATCACCCTGACCCTCGGCATAGGTTCCGGGGTCTGGCTGGACGACCTGGGCATCCACCTGAACTCCATGCTTGGCGAGGGCGAGCTGATCCGACCCGGCACGAACCCAGGCGACCGCATGGCCTCGTGCATGTGCCCCACGGTGGTGACCGCCCCGGACGGCCGACTGTTCCTGGCCATAGGATCGGCCGGCGCCACCAGAATCCGCACGGCCCTGCTCCACACGTTGATCAACACTCTGATCGACGGCACCGCCACGGCGACCGCGATCCACCGCCCGAGATTCCACGTGGTGTCGGATGTGGTGCACGCTGAGCCCGGCTATCCGGACGACGAGCTGGAGGCCTTGTCGGAGGCCGGCTACGAACTCCAGCAGTGGGACCACCTGGACCACTACTTCGGCGGCGTGAGCGCGGTAGGCACGTCCGGCGCCGCCGGCGACCCAAGAAGAGGCGGCACCGGCCGCCACCTGTGACCCCCTGTCCGGACTGTCTGCTTCGCAAGGTTCAGTCCAAGCAGTGGGCGTGTACGGCGATGTGTTGCAGTTGCGGGCCGCCTGTGGAGCGGTGCAGCACATCCAGCTCGACACGGTGATGATCGTTCGAGACCGGGTCGTTGGCTCCACCGGCGAGACAGCTCGGGTAGGTCGAACCGGCGTGGAACGTCCCAGTGGCATCTTGCCATTCATCCGCGACGATCGAGTAGATGACGTCACCCTCGAGCGGGTCGCGCCGTTCCCCATCGGCTTGGAAGGCAATGAGTCTGGTCTGTGCGTTCGACCATGTCACGGTCCCGACGAGCCGTTCAGTCCGTGCCACGTGTGGATCGTCCGCCAGCCACACACCGCCTGCGCCGAGGACAACTCCGGCGGCGAGTAGTCCGATCACCGCCACGACTCGCCGTCTACGCGGCGAGCCCGGCGTTTGCACGGGGGGAATCGAATCGCCGACCGTCGTTTCCATGCGAGCAGGTTACGCACCTGATGGGCACCGCAGCAGCGCGGCGTAGCTCTCCCTGGGCGCGTCAGTCCGCACGGTCGACCGGGGCCTACCCGGCAAGCGCGTGCTCGTGCCTGCCGCAGGTGCGAAGACCGGCCGCGAGGGTATGGGGAAATCGTGCCGGACATCCTCACAGCGCTGCCGCCGGACGCGTGCGCCGCCACCGTCCTTGGCGGCCCGACCGTCCTCCTCGCCCTCGGCGGCCTGCGCATCGTCAGCGACCCCACGTTCGACCCGATCGGCCAGCACGGGTACCTCACCAAGACCATCGCACCCGTCGCGACCGAGGAGCAGGTCGGCGCGGTCGACGTCGTCCTGGTCAGCCACCAGGAGCACCCGGACAACCTCGACGATCGCGGCCGAGCCTTCGCGCTGGCCGCACCGCTGGTGCTGGCCGGTCCCCGGTCGGCGGAGAAGCTCGGCTCCCCGGCCGTCGGGCTGGCCCCCTGGACCGAGCGCTCGCTGCCCCGCCCGGACGGCGGCGGCGAGCTGACAGTGCTCGCGGTCCCGGCCGTCCACGGCCCCGAGGACGGCGAACGCGACCCCTTCGGCAACGTCAACTGCGAGGTCATCGGGTTCGTCCTGTCGGGGCAGGACCTGCCCACCGTCTACATCAGCGGCGACAACGCCTCGATCCGCACCGTGGCCGAGATCGCCCGCCGCGCGCCGGCCGTCGACGTCGCTGTGCTGCACGCCGGGGCGGCCCGGGTGCCGGCGAAGTTCGGCGGACGCCCCCTCACCATGGACAGCCGCCGCGCCGCAGCCGCAGCCGCCGTGCTCGGCGCCGACGTTGTCGTCCCGGCCCACTACGACGGATGGGCCCACTTCTCCGAGGGCCGCGACGACCTCGAGGTGGCCTTCCAAGAGGCCGGCCTCTCGTCGCTGCTGTTCGCCACCGAGCACGGCTCCTGGACGCCGCTGCGCCGCGGCTGAGCCGAGGGCATTCGCTCGACGGAAGCCCCTGCTCGGCGACGTCCCCTGTCCACCCGCGCCAGCGCAGCATCAAGCCGGTGCCTCCGGCGGGCCGACCGGAAACCGAAAACCCGGCGTATGCGTCATACCTTCATGACTCGAGTGCGCGACGCCGTTGTCACTCTGATCTGCCTGATGATCCTGGTCCCGCTGCTGGTGCTATCGACAGCGGTTGCCGGGCTCAATCCCCGGCACCGGTCCGGCATCCCACTGTCCGCAGTGGAGCTTCCCTTCCTCGACAGACCGCATTCGGCCGGTACCCGCCAACCGGCTTTGGACGAAGTAACCGACGCGCTAATCACGATGAAGGACACCGGTTGGGTCGAGGATTTCGGTGGCCAAGATGGTCGGATCTACATCGTGACCAGCCGGTTGAGCTCCTCCCCGCTATCCGATCTCGGTCACCGATTCGGTGGCGAAACGGTCGGTGTGATCTACAGTCCATTTGCGAGCCGGCCCAGTCTGGATAAGCAGGGCGACGACTCCACCACCGAGACATGGTGGCAGCGCGCGGATCCTCTGGGCACCTGGGTCACGCTGATGTTCGGCTTTCCCTGGCAGCTCGGCGCCGCACTGCTGCTGACCGTGATCGTGTGGGGGTTCGTCCTGCGCCGGCGCCGCAGAAGGCCGGTACCAGAACCGCAGCCAGCCGCTGCCTCTTAACCAAGAGCTCGCCTCCGGGTCGTAGGGCCTCCGGCCCTACGACCCGGATCCGGCCTCCGCCACCGAAGCCGGGGGAGTGGGGCTGGCTACACCTCACGGGTGCGACGGTGGCTGCCGGCCAAGGCTGGAGCAACGACGACCAGGTGACCGAGCACCGTGGCCTGAAGCACCGGCCAAGACGCAACCTGGGGCTCCAGCCACCACCCGATCCCAGTGATCATGGCGCCAAACTTTTGTCGCGCATTCGTCGCGTCGGGCGAGATCCAGCCGTTCCGGCTGAGAGGCAGTGAGACCTAAGCGTGACCGTGTCACGGGCCTCTTTTGCAAGGCCACGCTGCTTCCGCAGGTCGGCGACCCGCGCTCCGAACGCGCGTTACTTCTCGGCGATCACAGATGCATCGGCCCCTTTCCGGATTCGGCCTGCATGAACGTGACGTCAATGCCGCTCAGGTACTGCTGCCGCTCGGCCAGGAAGTGCTTGGTGTGTGGCTGCTGCTCGTGGAAGTCGAACGCCGCGGTCGGCGTACAGCTCGTAGAACACGCGCGTCAGTGGCTCGTCCGGCACGGAGTGCACCACGTACGCCAACGTGTCCGGTTCGTGCCGCTCAATTTCGGGCGTCGTTCGCGACACCAGGTCATCGAACCCCTTTGCGGCCTTTTCGTCGTGGAGGCGGAAGTGGACGATGAGTGCGAATCCCCTGCTCATTGCCTTCCTCTCTGTAGCTTTCGCGACGGATTTGCAGAGCGTGCAACGATAATGGCCTGCGCAAAGCCTCTAACCTGCCGTTTCGTTCCGGCGATCCGCCGTTGGTCGCAGAGCCGCCCACGATCCGCCGACTGCCCACGAATCATTCGGGCGCTTCGCTGACCTGGTCGACGAAGCCGAGGCGGCGGTTCATCGCGATCGCGGACGCGTTGAGCGGGTGGTGCAACGTGATGACCCGCCGGTATCCCGACGAGCGTACGAAGCGGATGCCGAGGAGCTTCAGCGCCAGCGACAGACCCTGGCTGCGGTAGGGCGCGAGCACGCCAGTCATCTCGTTGAACGCATATCCCTCGGTCGGGTTCAATGATGTCGCGGACATGCCGATCCACTCGCCATCGCGAACCGCGAGCACGACTGCGCTCGGGTGGAAGCTTGGCACCTCGATGCGCTTCGCCACGTACTCGTCGTACGTGTGGAATGCTCCCCGCTGCGGGATATCGGCCGAGCACGTCTTGTTGAGCTCGTACAACGCCCTGCGGTGGTCGGCCGTGTCGCCGAGCTCGGCGAACGTCGTGAACTCGATACCCGACTCGCGTGCCCTCCGCAGATAAGGCTCGAACTCCCCTTCGTCGAACTCGTCCACGTCCAATTGAAGGCGCACCCAATCCGCCATGATCGAAGCGTATCCCGCCCTCTCGATCACCCCAGCGCTCCTTGAGCAGGACTGCAACGCCGAAACCGAGGCGCCGAGCGACCTCGGTCGGCGGCACACCGGCGTTGAGCCAGAGTGATGCCGCCGCATGGCGTAGGTCGTACGGCCGACGAGCCAGCGGCGAGGCGACCTGTTCGGGAGCCAGCGCCTTGATCCGTGCCATCTGTCACCATCGGTTGGAGATCGAGGATGGCAGCGCCCGCCGTGGATGCCCCGGAAGAGCCGACCATCCTCGGCCACGCCGAACGCCTCGACGGGTGGCGCAACATCGCGACGAGCTGTGGCGGCAGCGGGAAGACCACGCCGCTCGTGGGCTGCGCCGTCATCGGTCCAGTGCGACCGACGTGTGGCGCTGTCTCGGCGAGCACCGCCCTTCCCCAGCCGGTCGCCGGGAGCGTGCCGTCGGAGTGCCGCAGGTCCGCCGCCTCCGAAGGGTGCATGCCCGCGTAGTACAGGCACCCGAAAGGGCGACCACCCGCTCGGCGCGCTTGCCGAAACTTCGGACGGTGTCGAGCAGCGCGGTCCGCTTCCGCTGGAACGTCGTCGCCGCAGCCGACTTGCCTCCGAGCTGGACGCAGGGTCGGCGGCGTTCGGCGTCTGATTGGGTCGGTCTTGCTTCTTTGAGCTGCCGCGATGTCCGTCGTCGCCCGAGCCGTCTGCCGTATCCGGCGCTACCGGCCCAACAGCGAACCGGTGTCGAGCTGGAACGCGAACGGCCGGTCCGAGGCGAGCACGGCACCGCTCGTAGCTGTCGCGTGCTCGACGTAGTGCGCGCCTTCCAGGCGGTACAGCCGCAACAGCACTGCATCCGAATCCTGCTCGACCAGCAGGTACCACGCGATCTGCGCGGCCGCGTACAGCTGCATGTTCAGGAGACGGTCTGCCGACGCGTTGCCCGGCGAGACGACCTCGCCGACCAGGACGACCTCGGACGCCTCGGTCATCGCGCCGTCATCATCGGTGTCCGCTATGACCAGATCGGGGATGACGATGCGACCGGTTTGCAGCCGGACGTTGATCGCCTCCCAGGCTTCCAGGCCGGCCTCCGACGCGGGCTCGTCGAGAGCGTTGGCGATCCGCCGGGACAGACGCTGGTGGCGCTTGGTCGGGGCGGGGCTCACCAGCAGGCTCCCATCGAGCAGTTCGATCCGGTCCACCGTCTCGCCCAGCGCGAGGTAATCCGCCTCACTCCACGGACCGACGTGCTCCAGCACGGCGACGCTCATCGCGGACCACCTCCCGGCCGACACCTGGCTAAAGCTTCTCATGACCGAAGCCGCAGCTCCACGCAGCGCGGACAAGATCGACCTGCCCGCGATCCGCCCACAACCAGCCGTGGCCGGCTGGATTCACCCGGACCGAGCCGGACACACGAAGAAGGCCCCCGTCCAGAGTTTCCCCTGGTCGAGGGCCTTACTGTCTGCCTGTGGCGGGTAGAGGATTCGAACCTCTGTAGCTTTCGCGACGGATTTACAGTCCGCTCCCATTGGCCGCTCGGGCAACCCGCCTGGCGGAAGCCAGAATAGCGGTACGACCCGGGGGCAATGCAAACGGGTACCCTCGGCACGCCCACAACCGTCCAACGCATGCAGCATCAGGGAGCGTCTGTCATGGCTTCGGCACCTTCGTTCGACATCGTCAGCAAGGTCGACCGGCAGGAGGTCGACAACGCGCTCAACCAGGCCGAGAAGGAGCTGGCGCAGCGGTTCGACTTCCGCGGCACCGGGGCTGAGATCAAGTGGGCCGGGGAGGAGACGGTCGCTCTCCAGGCGGAGACCGAGGAGCGGGTGGTCGCCGCGCTCGAGGTCTTCAAGGAGAAGCTGGTCAAGCGGAACATCTCGCTGAAGTCGCTCGACGCGGGCGAGCCGCGGGGGTCCGGCAAGACGTACAAGATCGACGCGCGGATCGTGCAGGGCATCGAGTCGGACAAGGCCAAGGCGATCTCGAAGAAGATCCGCGACGAGGGTCCGAAGGGCGTCCAGGCGCAGATCCAGGGCGATCAGCTGCGGGTGACCGGCAAGAAGAAGGATGACCTGCAGGTGGTCATCGCCCTGCTCAAGCAGGAGGACTTCGGCATCGCCCTGCAGTTCACCAACTACAGGTAGCCACTCGGGCTCGCTGCAGGTAGCCAGGTTTCTCACCGTCAGTGAGCTGGGCAGACGTGTCTGGCGGCCTGGCGACGGTCCGTTGAGTGCCTCGATGGGTTCGGGAATGGGGACTGCGCGGCGAAGCAGTCCCCGCCCGCGCTTTTCGCGTCAACTTTCGGTTGACGATCCCAGCGGCTCAGGTCCGGCCGGCCGTGCGTCGGAAGGCGGGCGGCGCGAGCAGCTCAGATTCCCACACGGAGACCAGTGGTGCTGTGGCCGGCTCGCGAGTGCGTGCAACGTCTGCAACGCACGGACGGCGCGCATGATGATCTCATGTCAGGCAGGGGAGAAAGGCAACGACGATTGCGGGCGGGCGATCAGGCAAAGGGTCCGGCCCAGCCGTCAGTGCGTCGTCCTACGCGGCCCAGCCGAAGGCGCCCACGGCATGGCGCGTCATACGCCAACACGAAAGGGTGGGCTGGCGTCGCCGGTGCCACCGTCGCCGGGCTGGCGTTCGTGTTCATCGCGCTCCGGATGTACTACGACCATTGGATCCTGCAGGAACGTGGACTGGTCACAACGGGCGACGTCGTGGCGGTGTCGTATAGCAGGAGCGGTCTGAACGCAGTGGTCCGGTTCACCACCGCCGACGGAAAGACCGTCCAGGCCGACGTGTCCGACACGGGCGATGAAACCGAGGTCGAGGTGGGCGCGCGGATGCAAATTCGGTACGACCCGATGGACCCGACCGGCCGGGTGGAAGACGCGAACGGCGGCGCGGGTGCCTTTTGGCTGGTGGGTCTCGGCGGAGTCGTACTCCTCGCCGCCGCCGCCTACGGTGCCACCCGCGTCGCGTAATAAGTCCAGGTCGCAGCGCGGCGTCTGTCAGTATGATCACTACAGGAAGCAAGACCGTTTCCCAGCTTTCTTCCAAACGGTCCGGCGGCAGAGGCGTGTACACCTGTCATACGCTGGGACGGTGCCCGACGAGCTGCACGTGTTCGCCGAACGGACGTCCGAGCGGCTGGATGATGCTGGCGTGAACCCGCTGTCGGGAACGGCCATGAGCAAGCCGGATGACGCCTTCGCGGCGTTGGAGAGCCGGAATTGGTCCGACGCGCAGCACGACCGGCCGCGTTCGCCGTCGGTGGTGCAGTCGGTCCGCTTCTCGCTGGAACTGACGGAGCGTCTGGTGGCTGAATCCCAGCGACGCGGGGTGACACCGAGCGAGGTCATTCGCGACCTGGTCGAGGCTGGCCTTACGGCGGCTGAGGAGTCTGCGACCGTTCGTCTCGCTGACGTGCAGTGGGCTATCAACATGCTGGCTCGCTCAGCGGTGTCCTGAAGGCGCGATACGGAGTAGCTGGCGATGGCGAAGTCAGGGATCTCCTGGTGGAGATCTGCGGTTCTGGGGCTCATGGTCGCTTTTACGGCCATCCGAGTGCCAGACGTATTGGCGGAGGGTACTTGGCGATCCTGGGCAGTTGTCCCGGTATTCGCCATAACGGTGTGGCTCTTCGGTAGAAGCCTGTTGAGGGCGATTCGTCGACGCCGCGACGTACACCGGCAATCGCCATGATTTCTACACGGGTGCCCCGTCCGGATCGCTCGTGTAAGTGAACGGCTCGGGCGCGACCAGGGCGCCCGCCGCCACCGCGGCGGCGGCCAGCATGAACGCCCAGGGCGCGCCGCCGGGGCGGTCGACGACCAGGCCGGTCGCCGCGACCCCGGCCGCGCTCGCGCCGACCGAGACGGTCACCAGCCAGGTGTACGCCTCGTTCAGCATCGACTGCGGCACGATCGCGCCGACCATCGAGTTCTGGACCGTCAGCGCCGGGGCGATGGTCGCACCGCCGACCACGAGGGCGACGCCGAGCGCGACCGCGTTGGGCATCGCCGCCAGGATCGCCAGGCTGGCGGCGACCCCGGCCAGCAGCCACCGTAACCGCGCCCGGGCGCGCGGGCGGGTGCCGAACCAGACGCCTGCCGCCGCGCTGCCGATGCCCCACACGCCGAGCAGGATGCCGCCGGCGCTCTGCGGGTCGCGGGCAACGTACTCGGTCGCGTAGGCCGGCACGGCCACGCCGATGGCGCCGAACGCGAAGCCCAGGCCGAGCGCCGTGGCCAGCAGGGCGGGGAAGCCGGGCACCCGCAGCGGCCCCAGCCCCCGCGCCGGCGCGTGCCCGTCGTGGCGCCGCCAGGAGCGCATCGCCCGGCCGCGCGCCACCGCCAGCGTGCCGATCAGCGTGATCCCCGCCGCGGCACCGAGCGCCACCGCGGGTTGCCACAGCGCCACGCAGAGCGCGACGAGGATCGGGCCCACGACGAAGACGAGTTCGAACAGCGCCGTCTCGGCGGCCAGGGCGGTGACCCGCACCTCGGGCTTGTCGACGGTCAGCGCGTTCCAGGTGCCGCGCACCGCGGCCGTCATCGGTGGAAACGTCACGCCGGCCAGGACCGCGGCGCCGAGCACGATCGGCAGCGGCAGGTCCCGCAGGCCCGCGAAGATCAGAAAGACCAGGCAGCAGGGGTACGCCAGGCCCGTGCTCACCAGGACCGGCGCCGGCCCGATCCGATCCGCCAGCCGGCCCACCACCGGGCTGGCCGCGGCGCTCGCGATCGCGTAGACGGAGCAGGCGAGCGCTGCCTGGGTGTACCGGCCGTGCGCCTGCTGTAGCAGCAGGAGCAGCGACAGCGAGACCATTCCGATGCCGAGGCGTGCCAGCACGCTCACGATCAATAGGACGGGCGCGCCGGGAAGCCGCCACACGGACATGTACTGCCGCACGGCGGCCTCACCCCTTACACACGACAGAGCCCGCCGATTCTACGGCGGGCCCTGGTTCGTTCCGAGAGGGTTACCGGTAGCTGCTCACGCCGGCCATCTGCTCCAGCCGTGCGACACGCTGCTCCATCGGGGGGTGCGTGGAGAACAGCGACGCGAGGCCGCCGCCCTTGAACGGGTTGTCGATCATCAGGTGCGCCTGGCTGGCCAGCTGGCCGTCGGGCGGCAGTGGCAGCGCCTGGGTACCGCGGTGGATCTTGCGCAGCGCGCTCGCCAGCGCCAGCGGGTCGCCGGTCAGCTTCGCGCCGGACTCGTCCGCCTCGTACTCCCGGCTCCGGCTGATCGCGAGCTGGATCACCGTGGCCGCGAGCGGGCCCAGGATCATCATCAGCAGGAGGCCGAGGATGCCCGGCCCGTCCTCGTCGTCGCTCGACCGGCCGATCGGCAGGAAGATCGCGAGGTTGGCGAGCATGGTGATCATGCCGCCGAGCGCGCCGGCGACGCTGGAGATCAGGATGTCCCGGTTGTACACGTGCGACAGCTCGTGCCCGATGACCCCCCGAAGCTCGCGGGGCGTGAGGATGTCGAGGATGCCCGAGGTCACCGCCACGGCCGCGTTCTGGGGGTTGCGCCCGGTGGCGAAGGCGTTGGGCTGCCGGGTCGGGCTGATGTACAGCCGCGGCATGGGCTGCCCCGCCGACGTCGCGAGCTCCCGCACCATGGCGTACAGCTCCGGCGCCTGCGCCTCGGTCACCGGCTGCGCGTTCATGGCGCGCAGGGCGATCTTGTCGGAGTAGAAGTAGCTGAACGCGTTCATCGCCAGCGACAGGAACACGGCGATGACCAGACCGGTGCTACCGCCGAGCCAGTAGCCGACAAGGAGAATCAAGGAGGTCAGCAGCCCGAGAAGGGCCGCCGTCTTCAAGCCGTTGAAATGCCTGTGCTGCATGTCTTCAATAACAGCGCGACTCCCGGTATAACTTCCGGGTGCTAGCTGTGAGCTAGCTGAAAGCTTCAGCCGAACGTCGCCGCCGCGCGCATGACCAATTCAGGTCCAAACCCGACAATCACTGCGATAGTCGCCGCAACCGCCACGGCGGTGACCACCGGCCATGGTGCCCGCCCGCCGCCCGGCACGGCGAATTCCCCCGCCTTCTCACCGTCGTAGGCCTGGTCAAGGGCCTCGCCGGGGGTCGTGGCGGGGGCCTCGGCGGGGACGAAGAGGGTCGCGCCGACGCGCACGTAGTAGGCGAGCCCGATCACCGCGTTGATCGCCACGATCACGGCCAGCCAGGTGGCGTTGCCGCCCAGCAGCGCCTGGACCACCGCCATCTTCGCGAACAGCCCGGCGAGCCCCGGCGGCAGCCCGGCGAGGCCCGCGAGCGCGAGCACCAGCACCCCTGCCGGCCAGGGGGAGCGCCGCGCGAGGCCGCGATAGTCGGCGATCGCCCCGCCGTCTCTCGCGCCGCGCACCGCTACCAGCGCGCCGAACGCGGAGAACTCCAGCAGCACGTAGAAGAAGGCGTATCCGATCGTGGCCGCGACCAGCAGCGGCGTCACGTCGCCGGCGGCGATCAGCGCGCCGAGCGGCGCCAGCAGATATCCGGCCTGCGCCACCGACGACCAGGCCAGCAGCCGCACCATCCGCCGCTGCCGCAGCGCCACCAGGTTGCCGACGGTCATGCTCAGCACCGCCAGTGCCGCGAGCGTCAGCCCCGAGGACGACAGCACCGGCCGCGCCGCCGACACCCCGACGAGCACCAGCGCGACGACGCCGCCCAGCTTCGAGGAGGTCGACAGGTATGCGGCGACCGGCAGCGGCGCCCCGTCGTAGGTCGCCGGCGCCCAGGCATGCGCCGGCACCGCCGCCACCTTGAACGCCAGCCCGGTCAGCAACAGCACCACGCCGACCTCGAGCAGCGGCTTGGCGCCTGGCGCCACCGGCCGGCCGGCGATGTCGGCGAAGTGCACGCCTCCGGTCGCGGTGAACACCAGCGCCGCGCCGAGCAGCGCGACCGCGGTCGACGCCACGCTCACGACGAAGAACGTCACCGCCGCCGCCGCGCCCTCGCGTGCCCCGCGCCGCAGCCCGACGAGCAGATACAGCGGCAGCGTCAGCGTCTCCAGCGCCACGATCAGCGTGATCAGGTCGCGCGCGCCGCCCAGCACCACGGCCCCGGTGAGTGAGGCGGCCAGCAGGAAGCAATACTCGCCGACCGGGACCTCGCCCGTGCGCAGCAGCGGCACCGACAGCGCCAGGGTCCCGAGCGCCAGCCCGGCGAACACCCCGGCGACGATCGCCGAGGCCGGGTTGAGCACCAGTGAGCACTGGTCCGGCCCGAGGCACAGGGAGGTGCGGCGCCCGCCGCCGACGCCGACCGCGATCGCGGCCGCCGCGGTCCCGGCCATGCCGAGCGCGGTCGTGACCACCACCGGTCCGCGCCGGCCGGGCGCGATCAGGTCCACCAGCAGCGCCAGCAGTGCCGTGCCCGCCGCGACATACACGGGGATCAGCGCCACTTGATCGATCCTCATCGCCCGAACACCCCCGCGAGCGCCAAGATCGCCGAATTGGACCAGTGCAGCGCCAGGGCCGGCGCGACGCCGAGGGCCAGCGCGAGCGCGATCAGCGGCGACCAGGCGACCAGCTCACCGGGGCCAAGCCGCGCAGCCGGTCCCAGCCCGGTGACAGTAGGCGCGGCCGGCCCGTGGGTGACCCGACGCAGTAGCCGGAGGAAGTAGGCGGCGGCGATCGCCGCGCCGACCGCGGCCAGCGCCCCGAGTGTCGTCCACAGCGGGCCGCCCCGCTCGAACGCGGCCAGCACAGCGAACGCCTCGCCCCAGAAGCCGGCCAGGCCGGGCAGGCCCAGCGAAGCGATCGCCGCGTAGGCCAGCACGCCGCTGAGCACCGGCGCGGTCTCCCGCAGCCCACCGAGCCGGGCGAGGTCCCCGGTGTGCGCGCGGTCCTTGATGCCGCCGGCGACGAAGAACAGCAGCCCGGTGACGACCCCGTGGGCGATGTTCCCGATCAGCGCGGCCTGCATGCCCGTGGCGGTGAGCGTCGCGATGCCGAGCAGGACGAAGCCCATGTGCCCGACCGACGAGTACGCGATCAGCCGCTTGAGCTCGGTCTGCGCCAGGCAGATCAGGCCGCCGGCGATGATCGCCGCGGTGGCCAGCGTCCCGAGCACGGGCGCGCTGCGCTGGGCGCCGTCGGGTGCCACGCCCACCGCGACCCGCAGCAGACCATACGTGCCCATCTTCAGCAGCACGCCGGCCAGGATCACCGAGCCGACCGTCGGCGCCTCGGTGTGCGCGGCCGGCAGCCAGGTGTGCAGCGGCCAGAGCGGGCTCTTGACCGCGAAGGCGAGCGCCAGCAGTGCGAAGGCCAGCAGCTGCACGCCTGCGGACATCGGCCGGACGGCAGGGTCGCTCAGTGCCACGAGGTCGCCCGTGCCCGACGACGCCACCACCACGAACACGCCGACGAGCAGCAGCACGGAGCCGAAGAGCGTGTAGAGCACGAACTTGCGCGCGGCCCGCCGCCGGTCGGCGCCGCCCCACACGGCGATCACCGCATACATCGGCAGGAGCACGACCTCGAAGAACACGAAGAACAGCACGAGGTCGAGGGCGAGGAACACCCCGGTGATGCCGGCCTGGAGCACCAGCAGCAGGGACACGAGCAGGCGCCCCCGCCCCGGCTCGGGCACCCGCCACAGGCAATAGGCGCAGCACAGCAGGGTGAGCAGCGCGGTCAGCGCGACCAGCGGATAGGAGATGCCGTCGACGCCGATGTGGAAGCGCAGGCTCAGCGCCGGCGCCCAGGGCACGTCGATCTCGGCGAACGGCTCGATCCGCCGCTGCCCCGGCCCCGTGGTGCGGGACAGCCCGAGCGCGACCACGACGCCGGCCGTGGCCGCGGCGAACGCGGTGCCGCCGATCCGCCCCGCCCGGTCCAGCCGCGCCGGCAGCCCGGCGGCCAGCAGGGCGCCGATCGCCGGCAGTAGCAGGGTCGCCAGCAGCAAGGTCTGCCCGGAGGTCATCGCGCCACCCCCAGGACGACCGCGATCACGACGGCGAGGACGACCGCCCCGCCGAGCAACGCCGTCGCGGCTCGTGGCAGCGCGGCGGCGTGCGCCCGGGCCAGCAGCCCGCCGAGAGCACCGGCGCCCGCGCCGACCCCCTCGACCGCCGCGTCGACCAGCCGCTCGTCAGCCCGCCGGGCGAGCCTGGCCAGCGCCACCACCGGCCGCGTGACGAGCGCGTCCTGCACTGCGTCGAGATAGAAGGCATTGGCCAGCAGCCGGCCCGGGCCGGTGTCCGGCGCCACCAGGTCGCCCCGCGACGTGCGCTGCCAGGCCACCCAGCCGCCGGCCACCAGCAGCACCAGGGCCGCCGCGCTCGTCCAGCCAACCGCCGCGAGTCGTTCGGTGCTGCCGAGCCGAGTGCCGAAGCCCGGCATGAGCCCGGCCAGGCCGAGCAGAGCGGACGGCACCGCGAGGACCAGCAGCGGCCCCCGCATCGCCCAGGCCGGCTCGTGACCGGTCCGGGCAGCCTCGCTGCGCGGCTCGCCGAGGAACGTGCGTCGCCAGAGCCGCACGACGTAGGCCGCGGTCACCGCCACCGTCGCCCCGGCCGAGCACAAGACGATCAGAGCGACGCCCCGCGGCACCGGCCCCGACCCGGCGGCGGCCTCGAGGACCGCGTCCTTGCTCCAGAAGCCGGCCAGCGGTGGTACCCCGGCCAGCGCGCCAAGACCGACGGTCATGGTCCAGAACGTCACCGGCATGCGCTCCCGCAGCCCGCCCATGGCCGACATCCGGTTGCTCCCGACGGCGTGGATCACCGATCCCGCCGCGAGGAACAGCAACGCCTTGAACGCGGCATGCGTGAGCAGGTGGAACAGCGCCGCGGCGGGCGCGCCCACCGCCAGGGCACCCGTCATGTATCCGAGCTGGCTCACCGTCGACCAGGCCAGCACCCGCTTGATGTCGTCCTGCCCGAGCGCGCTGAGGGCGCCGAGCAGCATCGTCACCGAGGCCATCACGGCGAGCACGACCAGCGCCGCGGGCGAGCGCTCGAACAGCGGATACAGCCGCGCCACCACGTAGACGCCGGCCGCCACCATCGTAGCGGCGTGGATCAGGGCGGAGATCGGTGTCGGGCCGGCCATCGCGTCGGGTAGCCAGGTGTGCAGCGGGAACTGCGCGCTCTTGCCCGCCACCCCGGCCAGTAGTAGCACGCACGCCGCGGTCACCGTGCCGGCGGACAGCGCCCCGGAGCCGGCCGCCGCGAACACGTCGGCGATGCGGAAGCTGTGCGCGTGCAGGCCGAGCAGCAGGATGCCGAGCAGGAAGCCGACGTCGCCCACCCGGGTGACCAGGAACGCCTTCACCGCCGCGCCAGGTGCCTCCGGCAGCCGCCGGTCGTGGCCGATCAACAGGTATGAGCAGATGCCCATGACCTCCCAGCCCACCAGCAGCGCGATCAGGTCCCCGGACACGACCACCAGCAGCATCGCCCCGGTGAACAGGCTCACCTGCGCGGCATAGGGCGCATATCGCTCGTCGTCGTGCAGATAGGCCACCGAGTAGACCTGGACGCAGAGCGCGACCACGCCGACCGCGACGGCCACCAGCCCGGCCGGGCCGTCGAGCCAGGTGCCGAACGTGACCGGGAACCGGCCGAACTCCGCGACGGTGACCCCGGCGTCCGCCCCGCGCGCCCCGCGCAGCACGACGGCGATCGCGCACGCGAGCGCGACGGCCGCTCCGCCGATCCCGAGCAGGGCAGCGAGGCCCCGCATCCGGTTTGGCACCAGCAGCCCCACCAACCCGAGCCCCAGCGGCACGGCCGGCAGCGCCACGCCCAGCGGATCGACGCTCATCCGGCCACCTCCGCCTCGTCCGACCCGCCCGACACGCCGGACTCACCCGGAATGTTGGGCTCATCGGGTCCGGCCGGGCCGTTGGGTCCGTCGGCCAGCGGCAGGTCGTCGACGCCGACGGTGCGGCGCAGCCGATACAGCTGCAGGATCAACGCCAGTCCGACCCCGATCTCGGCCGCGGCCAGCACGATCACGAACAGGGCGAACGACTGTCCGGCCCGCGGCACCGCGGCCCGGATCGAGGCATCGGCGGTCACGAAGATCAGGTTGACCGCGTTGAGCATCAGCTCGACGGCCATGAGCAGCAGCACGGCGTTGCGCCGCACGAGGACGCCGTAGACCCCGATGCCGAACAGCAGGGCCGCGATGGTGAAGGGCAGCGTCGGATGCATCAGCCCCGCCTCCGCTGCGTCGTCCGGGCGCCGATGTCGGGCCGGGACACCACGATCGCGCCGACCAGCGCCGCCAGTAATAGCACCGAGACCAGCTCGAACGGCAGCACCCAGGTGCGGAACAGCGCCTCGCCGAGCCGCTCCGCGGTGCCCGGCTCGGGCATCTCGACCCGCGTCCAGCGGAAGGCGTCGATGAGCAGCGCCGCCAGCCCGGCCCCGGCCCCGGCGCCGACCAGGGCACCCGGCCAGCGGACTCGGTCCAGATCGGCGCTGGCGCCGATCGGCGCGCGGGTCAGCATGACGGCGAAGAGCAGGAGCACCACGACGGCGCCGACGTAGACGAGCACCTGAACCCAGGCGACGAGCTCGGCGGTGAGCACCAGATAGAGTCCGGCGATCGCGCCCAGGGCGACGACGAGCCACAGCCCGGCTCGCACGACGTGCTGAGTGGTCACGACCAGCAGGCCGGCCCCCAGCGCTACCGCGCCAAGCGCCACCGTGAGCACATCGGCCACGGTCATCGCTGCGCCACCCTCATGGCGGACATCCTGCCACCCAGGTATGACACGAATCGACCATCAGGCCGTAGAGCGCCCGGGAAAGTTGCCTACGGTCCGCCGACCGCTACGCGGCGTGCGTGAGTGTCAGCCGGTGTTTCGCGCGGCCCGCTTCGCCGCGGCCGTCTGCTCCTTCGCCGGCTCGCCACGCGGATCGTGGGCGGGCGGTGGGGGCACGGTCGGCACCCACTCCTCGAGCCTCTCCTTCTCATGGAGCAGGTCGCGGATGTCGTGCTCGGCGTACTCGAACTCGGGCGACCAGTGCAGCGCGTCGAACGGGCAGACCTCGACGCAGATCCCGCAGTACATGCAGAGGGAGAAGTCGATCGCGAACCGGTCTAGGACGTTGCGCTGGCGCGCCCGGGCCGCGCCGGGGACCAGCACCTCCTCCTTGTGGGAGTCGATGTAGATGCACCAGTCGGGGCACTCCCGCGCGCACAGCATGCACACGGTGCAGTTCTCCTCGAGCAGCGCGATCACGCCGCGCGAGCGCGGCGGCAGGTCCGGCTCGACGTCCGGGTATTGCTGGGTGTGGGCCCGCTTGGTCATCGTGCCCAGCGTGACGGCCAGCCCCTTGGCGAGACCCTTGCCCGGAAACTCCACCTTCGGAACGTAGCACCGCACCCCGCGCCGCCGCGGATCCCGGCAAGGCCAAAAAAATGTCGTACACCAGTTCTAAGATGTACCCATGAACGAACGACGGTGGTGGAACGGGTGCTGGTCGCGACTGACGCGTCGTGACGTCTACGTGCGCAACGCGGCCGACGGCCGCTGGCAGGTCGAGCTCCGCCGGGGCGGCCCGGACGGGCGCGTGCGGAGCCGGACGTTCGGGTCCGAGCGCGAGGCGGTCGAGTGGATCGAGTCGGCGGTGATCGCGTCCGAGCCCGACTGGCGTGAGGTGCCGGGCCGGATCGACTCACGACAGCGCCGAAACGTTGCACGGAAGCTTCGGCGGGTGGGCTGATTTAGCCGGACCGCCAAGCCAAATCGGCCGAAAGGTCGATTCTTCCATGCCGCTGAGTCATCTTGGTCTGCGCTCTGTTGGTTCCCACATGGGTTGTGGCACGATCGTGGGTAATGTAACCGGACCAGCCGTCTCGACGACCGCATGGGAGTGAAGGATGCGCGATTTGACGCTCGGCCGGTGGATCGTTCGATTGGCAGTGATCATCGGCGCAGGCTCCGCTGCGCTGGGCCTGTCGACGGCCGCGGCACACGCAGGTGTGATCTCCAAAGACCGTGTCATCGCCCAGCGCATCCTGTCGGTGCCGGAACCGTTCAACGCCGGCGTCTCGCAGGTGACTAGCCCGCCGTCGGGCGTCTACGTCACCGAGGATTACGGCTGGTCCTGAGCCTGATCCTGCTCGGTCCGCGAGCGGGGCGGCGGCTCACCAAGGCCCACGGCTTCGTGTGATTGGGGAGTAAGTGCCCGCACCGAGGGCGCCCATCGTTCGCGCCGACAAGTCTGCCTGGCTGATCACCGGCCCTCTGTTCGCGGTCGGCATCCTGCTGTCACTGCCCGTGCTGCTCTCCGGGCACGCCCGGCCGATCTCCTACAACATCGAATACGCCCCAGCGCTGCTGCTGTTCGCGGCCCTCGCGTCGCACATGGAGTTGCGCCTCGACATCCGCCGCCAGGGCCTGAGCATCTGGATGAACGACGTCCCGGTGCTGCTGTCGCTGTTCTACCTCTCGCCGGTGCTCACGATCACGATCCGGGTCGTGGCCGGGCTCATCTGGAACGTGTTCAGCGTGCGGCTGGGGCGTCACAAGGCGGCCTTCAACGCGGCGAGCCAGATGGCGTCGATCGCGGCGGCCAACGTCGTCATCTTCGTGGCGGGGCTAGGTCCGGCGACCGACCCGCGCACCTGGGTTGTGCTCGGCCTGGCGATCGTCGCCAGCAACTTCGTGAGTCTCGCCTCGCTGTCCGGGGTCATGGCCCTGATGCACGGTGCGGCGCAGGTGCCCCAGTTCCTGCGCATCGCTGTGCCGGGCCATGCCGTGATGGGCGTCAACATCGTCCTCGGCCTGGTCATGCTGCTGACGCTGCACGCCGGCCCGTGGTCGATCCTGCTGCTCGTCATGCTCGCCGTGGTACTCGGCATCGGCAACCGCGCCTACGCGAGGTTTCTGCGCCAGCACAAGACCCTCACCGAGATGTATGCGCTGACCCGCGACATCGCCAGCACCAATCACGACGGCACGCTGCCAGACGTGCTGCTCGGCCGTGTCCGCGCACTGCTGGTGGCCGACTCGGCGACGCTCTGGCTGGCGCCGCAGAGCCGGCACGAGGAGATCCTGCTCTCGGCCCGGTTCGACTATCCCGGGCTGCTGGACGCCGCGCCGACGCCCGACCGCTTCCGCGAGCTGGCGATGCGGATCGGCCGCACGGTCACCGCCGGGCCGAAGACCGGGGCGCCCGAGCTGCGCGCGCTGCTGCAGCAGGCCCACGTCAAGGACATCATCGTGGTCCCGCTGCGCTCCGGCGGCGTCACCGTCGGCACGCTGGAGGTGGCCGGCCGGCTCGGTGACCGCACCGCCTTCGGCCCCGACGACGTCCAGCTGATCGAGACCCTCGCCGCCCACACCGGCGTCGCCGTGGAGAACAGCCGGCTCGTCGACCGGCTTCAGTATGACGCCAACCACGACGCCCTCACCGGGCTGGCCAACCGCCGGCGGATGCTCGAGGCGCTGGGCGAGGCGATGAGCGGCCGCGGGCCGCGTGAGGTCGTGGCCGTGCTGCTCTTCGACGTCGTGGCGCTGCGCCAGGTCAACGACTCACTCGGGCACACGGCCGGCGACAGGGTCCTGGTCGAAGTGGCCCGGCGGCTGCAGAATCTGGCCCCGCAGGGTGCCTTGGTGGCGCGGGTCGGCGACGACGAGTTCGCGATCGAGCTGCGCACCGCCGGCGTCGAGGCGGCCGTCGCCGTCGCCGGGACGCTGCGCAGCGGGCTCAGCGATCCGATGGTGATCGAGTCGCTCACGGTCGACGTCGACGCCAACGTCGGGGTGTCGATCTACCCGGAGCACGGCGACGACGCCGAGGTGCTGCTGCAGCGCGCGCACGTGGCCACACACGTGGCCAAGTCGCGGGGTGTCGTGCAGGTGTTCAACGCCGGGCTGCAGTCGCGGGCGGTGCGGCGCGTCGGGCTCGCGACCGACCTGCGGACCGCGCTCACCAACGGCGAGCTCGAGGTGTATTTCCAGCCCAAGGTCGCGCTCACCGACCGGCGGCTGGTCGGGGTCGAGTGCCTCGCACGGTGGGAGCACCCCGTGCACGGCCAGGTCGCCCCGCCCGACTTCGTCGCCGTGGCGGAGCACACCGGCCAGCTGGCCCGGCTCAACAGCGTGGTCCTGTGCGAGGGCATCCGGCGGGCCCGGGAATGGGCCGACGCCGGGCGGCCGCTCGCCGTCGCAATCAACCTGTCCGCCCGGACCCTCGGCGACGCGGATCTGCCGCTGCAGATCTCCGAGCTGCTCGACGGGCACGGCGTCCCGGCCGACCGGCTGATCCTGGAGATCTGCGAGGACGACCGGCTGCTGGCCGGCGGGCGTGCGCTGCCGACGCTGAACCGGCTCCGCGATCTCGGCGTCCGGCTCTCGGTCGACGACTTCGGCATCGGACGCTCGGCGTTCGCCGACCTCAGCCGGCTGCCGGTGCAGGAGGTCAAGATCGACCGGACGTTCGTGCAGGGCATGGCAACGTCGCCGAGCGATCTGGCGATCGTGCGCACGATCGTGGACATGGCGCGCCACTTCGGGCTCGACGTCGTTGCCGAGGGCGTGGAGAGCGAGCTGACCCTCGGGCTGCTCGAGGACATGCGCTGCGACATGGGGCAGGGCTTCCTGTTCAGCCGGCCGCTGCCGTATGAGCGCTTCGAGTCCTGGTTGCAGGTCCAGACGGCCGCCGACCCGGCCGAAGCGCCGGCGGGCGAGGTCCGCTGGCTGCGTGCAGTCCCGTAGCCCCCGCGAGCGCCGGCGCGCGGGCCAAGAAACCAGCCGTGAGCTGGGAGAAGACCGAAAGTGGGTAAGTCGATTTCGTGCCCGGCCGGGTGCCGTGTACGCTTAGCGAGCGCGTTTGCGGGAACGCACGCGATGCGCCCCCTTAGCTCAGTCGGCAGAGCGTCTCCATGGTAAGGAGAAGGTCTACGGTTCGATTCCGTAAGGGGGCTCGAGACCGGGCTTGAGACATCGAGTCCGCCGCGGCGGTGTAGCTCAGATGGCAGAGCAAGCGGCTCATAATCGCTGTGTCGCCGGTTCAAGTCCGGCCACCGCTACAGAATGCACCACAGGGCGCCCAATTGGGCGTCCGTCTGTGTGAGCCGCTATGCTGGTTCGCTGGATCTGCATCCGCCCCACAAGAACGCTCTGAAGGAAGGCACTTCGCCATGGCCAAGGCGACCGACGTTCGTCCGAAGATTACGCTGGCGTGCACGGAGTGCAAAGAGCGGAACTACATCACGAAGAAGAACCGGCGCAACGACCCGGACCGCATCGAGCTGAAGAAGTTCTGCCCGCGTGACGGCAAGCACACCGTCCACCGCGAGACCCGGTAGTCGTCCCAAAAACAACCCGATGCCCCGGCCTCAGGCCGGGGCATCGGTGCGTTACGGGTAAGTTCCATCCCATGCCGCTGGATCAGTCGTACATGGGCCGGGTGTACCCGCCGACCCCGCCCTACGAGGTGGGCAGGGAGAAGATCCGCGAGTTCGCCGACGCGGTCTGCGCCACCGACCCCGTGCACCGCGATCTCGCCGAGGCCCGGGCCAAGGGCTACAGCGACGTGATCGCGCCGCCCACGTTCGCGATCATCCTGAGCCAGAACGCCGGCCAGCAACTCGTCGACGACCCCACGTTCGGCATGGACTACAGCCGGGTGGTGCACGGCGGCCAGACGTTCCGTTACGAGCGCCCGATCGTCGCCGGCGACCACCTGGTCACGGTCATGGCGGTCGAGGAGATCAGCAGCCGGGCCGGCCACGCCTTCCTGACCACCCGGCACGAGGTGTCCACGGTCGAGGGCGAGCTCGTCGTGACGATCTGGACCCGGCTCGTGATCCGTGGGGAGGGCTGAGATGCAGCCAGGCACCGAGTTCCCGGCCCAGACGTTCCGGGTCACCCGCGCCGATCTGGTGCGCTACGCGGGCGCATCCGGCGACTTCAACCCGATCCACTGGAGCGACCGGCAGGCCACCACCGTCGGTCTGCCCGGCGTCATCGCGCACGGCATGCTCACCATGGGCTTGGCCGCTCAGGCCGTCGCCCGCTGGGTGGGCGGCACCGGTTCGATCGCGGAATTCTCCACCCGATTCGCCAATCCGGTGGTGGTGCCCGACGACGACAAGGGCACCGAGATCGTGGTGATCGGCGTAGTGAAGAAGATCTTTGACGACGGCCTCGTGCAGATCGACGTGACGGCGACCTGCCAGGGCGAGAAGGTCCTGGGGGCCGCGAAGGCGCTGGTCCGCAACCAGTAGGAGGGGGGTGGTTGGGATATCCCGCCCTCAACCCGTACACTGGTCCGCCGTGGGGTGAGCAACTCTCAGTTGCCCTCTTCACAAAGGGGTGTGGCGCAATTGGTAGCGCAGCGGTCTCCAAAACCGCAGGTTGCAGGTTCGAGTCCTGTCGCCCCTGCGCCGAAGGCCTGACCTGGGTCTAGTGGTCCCGACCGATAAGGTCGGGACGGCGACCGCAGCGGTCACGGTTGGTCCGATCGCGTGCCACCGGCTCCCGCCGGTGGCCCGATGACCGGGCACGAGCCGGTGGTCGACGGGTCGCGAAGGCCCGGGGTCTTGCTGCCGGCCGACACGGACCGAGCACTCGCGAGATCACGGAAGAGGGCGAAAGTGGCCGAACGCAGGCGACGCGGGAACAACCCCGCCGACGATCGCCGTGAAGAGGAGCTCAGCGCCGAGGACGCCGCCATCGAGGAAGAGTTCGCGGACGAGCTGGACAGCCTCGCCACCGCGGACGAGGACGCCCTCGACGACGCTGGCGAGACCGCGAGCCGTGCGAAGGACACCAAGGTCAAGGACGCCAAGTCCAAGGACCTGAAGACCAAGGACGACAAGAAGACCAAGGTCAAAGAGGGCGGCTCGAACAACATCTTCGTGCGGCTCGTCAACTTCATCCGCGAGGTCGTCGCCGAGCTGCGTAAAGTTATCTGGCCGACCCGCAAGGAGCTGAGCACCTACACGGTCGTCGTGGTGGTGTTCGTGATCGTCATGCTGGCGATCGTCGGTGGCCTCGACTTCGGCTTCGCGAAGCTCGTCCTCTGGACCTTCGGTAACGGCAACGTCGACCAGTAAGGGCCGGCCGATGCCCGCCGGTGAGGCGGGCGGCGACGCCGACCAGTGAGGCGACGGTGGGCTGGTAGGGCGACCGCCGGTCCGAACGGGGTGCCGGCGAAGACAGACAGACGGAAGTGAGCAGCGTGCAGGAATTCGACGAGACGCCCGGTACCGACGACGAGGAGCAAGAGGAAGCGTCGACGGTGATGACGGCCGCCACCCCGACGGTGGCGTCCGACGCCGAGGACCCCGTCGCCGAGCTGCGTGCCGCACTGCGCTTCGCGCCCGGTGACTGGTTCGTGGTGCACTCGTATGCCGGCTACGAGAACAAGGTCAAGACCAATCTCGAGACCCGGATCACGAGCCTCGACATGGAAGAGTTCATCTACCAGGTCGAGGTCCCGACTCGTGACGAGGTCGAGATCAAGAACGGCAAGCGCACCCAGGTGCAGAACAAGGTCTTCCCCGGCTACATCCTGGTCCGGATGGAGCTCACCCCGGAGTCGTATTCCTGCGTGCGCAACACGCCGGGCGTCACCGGGTTCGTCGGGGCGACCGACCGTGCCGACCGCCCGGCGCCGCTCTCCCTTGACGAGGTGCTCAAGTGGCTGGCGCCCGCCGTGCAGCAGGAGGGCAAGAAGCCCGGCAAGCTCGAGGTCAAGGTCCTTGACTTCGAGGTCGGCGACTCGGTCACCGTCACCGACGGCGCCTTCGCCTCGCTGCAGGCGACCATCAGCGAGATCAACGCTGACCAGCAGAAGCTCAAGGTGCTGGTCTCGATCTTCGGTCGCGAGACCCCGGTTGAGCTCAACTTCAACCAGGTCACGAAGATCTAATTCCACTGCGGTACGCTAGAGCGTCCGGCACGAGGTGCCGGGCGCTCATGCGTGCGTGGAAACAGCACGAACCGATTCCAGCCCAGGAAGACGAAAGCAGCCATGCCTCCGAAGAAGAAGCTCGTCAAGACCTTCACGCTTCAGTTGCCGGGCGGCCAGGCCACGCCGGCTCCGCCGGTCGGTCCCGCCCTCGGTCAGCACGGTGTGAACATCATGGAGTTCGTCAAGGCGTACAACGCCCAGACGGAGTCCATGCGCGGTGACATCATCCCGGCGCAGATCAGCGTCTACGAGGACCGCACCTTCACGTTCATCCTCAAGACCCCGCCCGCCGCCCGTCTGCTGCTCAAGGCCGCCGGCGTGCCCAAGGGCTCCGGTGTCCCGCAGCGGGACAAGGTCGGCTCGATCACCAAGGCCCAGCTGCGTGAGGTCGCCGAGAAGAAGATGTCTGACCTCAACGCGAACGACGTCGAGCAGGCCGAGAAGATCATCGCCGGCACCGCCCGCTCCATGGGCATCGTCGTCAAGGACTGAAACACCGCCATCGAGTGGGAGGACGCCCGGACGGCGTCCGCACTGAGACCACAGGAGAACCGAGCGACATGTCGCAGCACGGCAAGAACTACCGCAAGGTCGTCGACCTCGTCGACCGCAACGCGCTGTACAGCCCCAAGGCAGCCGTCCGCCTCGCGAAGCAGACGTCGACCGTGAAGTTCGACCCCACCGTCGAGGTGGCCATGCGCCTGGGCGTCGACCCGCGCAAGGCCGACCAGATGGTCCGGGGCACGGTCAACCTGCCGCACGGCACCGGCAAGACGGCCCGCGTCATCGTCTTCGCGCAGGGCGCGAAGGCCGCCGAGGCCGAGGCCGCCGGCGCGGACGCGGTCGGCACCGACGAACTCGTCGCCCGGATCCAGGAAGGCTGGCTGGACTTCGACGCGGCGATCGCCACGCCCGACCAGATGGCCAAGATCGGCCGGATCGCGCGGATCCTGGGCCCGCGCGGCCTGATGCCGAACCCGAAGACGGGCACGGTGACCATGGACGTCACCAAGGCGGTCAACGAGATCAAGGGTGGCAAGATCACCTACCGCGTCGACAAGCACTCGAACCTGCACCTGATCATCGGCAAGGCGAGCTTCTCCGAAGAGCAGCTGGTCGAGAACTACGCCGCGGTGCTCGACGAGATCAACCGGGCCAAGCCCTCGGCGGCCAAGGGCAAGTACCTCAAGAAGGTCTTCATCACCACCACCATGGGCCCGGGCATCCCGGTCGACCCGAACAAGACGCGCAACCTCCTTGAGGACGACAGCGTCAGCGCCGCGGAGTAACACCGAACTCCCAGCAAAGCGGGACCACCCGGGACAGCGTGTCTGTGGCACGCTGTCCCGGTGCGTTTGACGGACGTGTGGTTCCGCTACAGCCATCGTGCACCCTGGACGCTTCGCGGCATCGACCTGACCCTCGAACCGGGCGAGACGGCCGTCGTGGCCGGGCCGAACGGAGCCGGCAAGTCCACGCTGCTGCAGCTCGCGGCCGGCGTCCTGCGCCCCCGGGCGGGGCATGATCAGCGACCGGCCCGCCGTGGTCGGCTGGGTCCCCGAGCGCTTTCCCTCGGATCAGCCCTTCACCGCTCGTACCCACCTGAAACACATGGCGGCCATCCGCGGCCGCGACGGCACCGCAGACATCGAGCGGTGGGCGCGCCGGCTGCACTTCGAAAACTTCCTCGACGTCCGGCTCAACCGGCTGTCGAAGGGCTCGGCCCAGAAGGTGGGGCTCGTCCAGGCCCTGCTCGAGCCGCCGGGCCTGCTGGTCCTCGACGAGCCGTGGGAGGGCCTCGACGCGCAGACCCGCGAGCAGGTGCCGGCCATCGTCGCCGAGGTCGTCGGGCGCGGCGGATCGGTGCTGGTCAGCGACCACCTCGGCGAGGTCGCCCGGCTGCCCAGCGCGCGCCGCTGGCACGTCCGCGACGGTGAGGTGCAGGTGGGGGACCGGCCGGCCGGCAAGAAGGTGATCGAGCTCGCGGTCGACGCGGCCGATGTCCCGGACGCGGTCAGCCGGCTGCGCTCTGAGGGCTTCGAGATCCTGACGGTACGCGACGAGGTGCCCCTGCCATGATCGCGTTGATCCGCATGCGGCTGGCGGGTTTCGTCCACACCGGCCGGGCCGCGGCCCCGCTGCTGGCCGCGCTGGTCGTGCTCTCGGTCCTCTACGGCGGCGGCCAGGCGCAGGCCGGCGAGGCCTACGGGGTCTCCGCCGCGATCCTCTTCGTGGTGCTCGCCTGGCAGACCAAGGTCCTGCTCGACGTCGAGCCGGACGTGCAGCGGCGCCTCGGCCTGGTCGCGGTCGGCGGCGCCGGGCGGGAGATCGCCGCCGGCCTGGTCTCCGCGGTGCTCGCCGGCCTGCCCGTGGTGCTCGTCGCGCTGGTCCTGCCGTGGGTGGTCGGCGGCGTGACCAGCCCGCGGGCGGGCGATCCGCCGCTGTCGACCGGCATCGCGCTGGGCGTGTGGGCCCACCTGCTGCTCCTGCTGCCGGCAGTGGCACTCGGGGCGCTGTCCAGCCGGGCGGTGACCACCCAGGCGGCCCGCGGCCTGACCGTGCTGGTCTCCGGCGCGCTCTGTGCGATCGTGTTCGGCCTCAAGAGCTTCCCGGTGCCATGGCTGGCCCCGCCGGTGATGACCACGGCTCGCGTCACCGTCGGCGCCGTCCACCTGCCGGCGCTCGCCGGGGCGACCGCCTGGGGACTGGCCTGGACCGCGGCGGCCGTCGCGGCCTACGCCGCGCTGCGTCGCACCCGGGCGTGATTTGTTGGCCACATGCCGGCCGTGCATAATGAATCGGAAACCCGAAGACCGCTGGTCATGTCCGCGTGAGCGGACATCGAAGGTCCCGCCGCAATGCGGGCGACCCGCGCAGGGCCGGACAGTAGTGTGAACGTCGGCGCCGTAGTGCGCCGCCTCTCCCGCTCCGTGCGCCCCTGCGCCGGAGCGTTTTTCATTGCCGGGGCGACCAGCACCCCGAAGCAACGAGAAGGGAGGGACATGGCGGACAAGCCGGTTCGAGACGACAAGGCCACCGCTGTCGCGGAGCTCACCGAGCAGTTCCGTGGCTCGACGGCCACCGTGCTGACCGAGTACCGCGGCCTCACCGTGGCGCAGCTCAAGACCCTGCGCCGCAGCCTGGGCCGTGAGACCACGTACGCCGTCGCGAAGAACACGCTCGCGAAGCGTGCCGCGACGGACGCGGGCATCAACGGGCTCGACGATTTGTTCACCGGTCCTACCGCGCTCGCCTTCGTCGGCGGCGACCCGGTCGAGGCGGCCAAGGGCCTGCGCGATTTCGCGAAGGCGCACCCGCTGCTGATCATCAAGGGCGGCGTGTTCGAGGGCAAGGCCATCAACGCGGACGAGGTCCGCCGCCTGGCCGACCTGGAGTCCCGCGAGGTGCTGCTGGCGAAGCTGGCCGGCGCCATGAAGGGCAACCTGAGCAAGGCCGCGGCGCTGTTCCAGGCCCCGCTGTCGAAGGCGGCCCGGACCGTCCAGGCTCTGGCAGACAAGCGCGAGCAGGAAGCAGGCGGCGCGGCCGAGTAGTTACGGCCCGCCTCCCCAACCAAACTTTCGAGAGGAAACGCCACCATGGCGAAGCTGAGCAACGACGAACTCCTCGACGCGTTCAAGGAGATGACGCTGATCGAGCTCTCCGAGTTCGTGAAGCAGTTCGAAGACGTCTTCCAGGTCACCGCCGCCGCCCCGGTCGCGGTCGCCGCGGCCGGCGCCGCCGCGCCGGTCGAGGAGAAGGAAGAGCAGAGCGAGTTCGACGTCATCCTCGAGGGTGACGGCGGCAAGAAGATCCAGGTCATCAAGGTCGTGCGCGAGCTGACCGGCCTGGGCCTCAAGGAGGCCAAGGACCTGGTCGAGGCCGCTCCGAAGGCCGTCCTGGAGAAGGCCAACAAGGAGAGCGCCGACAAGGCCAAGGCGAAGCTCGAGGCCGAGGGCGCCAAGGTCACCCTCAAGTAAGTTCGCGTCCCGCGACGTGGGCGGCCGCCGGGTGTCCGGCGGTCGCCTTTTCGTTTGCAACCTGTAAGGACCCAAGATCTAGGGGGGCCGACCACAACACTTAGTGGTCGGGGTGGGAGATATCTGTCACGGTGCCTCGACGCGCGTGGGAACCCTTGACGCGATGACCGGCGGCCAGGCACGCTAATCAGGCACTGCCTTCCGCGGACGCGGCGGCCGAGCGGACGACCGATGTGCCCCGACCCCTTCTTGGGTCCGGTTCTGAGCGCATCAACCGGAGAGCCGCAGGCCACGACCGACGCGATCGGCTCGGCCGGTGGAGAAACGATCTTCGTGAAAAGGTCGTTGGAAACATCGTGCACGAGTCCGCTGGACAGCGGTTAGCCCTTCGGCTACACTGCTAGTTTGCGCTGTCTTCTGACTTCACCTCTGGCGTGAGAGGTCCCATCGTGGGCTCCTCCACATCGGAGGTCGTCAGGCTGCACGCGAAACGGCCTGTCTGCAACACCGGTCCTCGGAAGGACGCATCTTGGCAGCTTCCCGCCCTGCGAAGACCAGTTCGAGCGCTTACGCTCCCCGCCGGGTCTCCTTCGGCAGGATCACCGAACACCTTGAGGTTCCCAACCTCCTTGCCATCCAAACCGACTCGTTCGACTGGCTGGTTGGCAACGAGAATTGGCAGAGCCGCACGGCCGGTGATCAGCACGCCCGTTCAGGGCTCGCGGAGATCCTCGATGAGATCAGTCCTATTGAGGACTTCTCCGGCACGATGTCACTGTCGTTCTCCGCGCCGCGCTTCGACGAGGTCAAGGCCCCGATCGAGGAGTGCAAGGAGAAGGACCTCACCTACTGCGCCCCGCTGTTCGTGACCGCGGAGTTCACCAACCACACCACCGGCGAGATCAAGAGCCAGACGGTGTTCATGGGTGACTTCCCGATGATGACGCCCAAGGGCACGTTCATCATCAACGGCACCGAGCGCGTCGTGGTGAGCCAGCTCGTCCGCTCCCCGGGCGTGTATTTCGACAAGCAGCCGGACAAGACCTCCGACCGCGACCTCACCAGCGTCAAGGTCATCCCGAGCCGGGGTGCCTGGCTGGAGTTCGACATCGACAAGCGCGACACCGTCGGTGTGCGCATCGACCGCAAGCGCCGGCAGGCCGTCTCCGTCCTGCTCAAGGCCATCGGCTGGTCCGCCGAGCGCATCCGTGAGAAGTTCGGCTGGTCCGAGCTCATGATGACCACGCTCGAGAAGGACCACATCGCCGGCCAGGACGAGGCGCTGCTGGACATCTACCGCAAGCTGCGGCCGGGTGAGCCGCCGACGCGGGAGAACGCGCAGAACCTGCTGGACAACCTGTTCTTCAACCCGAAGCGGTATGACGTCGCCAAGGTCGGTCGATACAAGTTCAACAAGAAGCTCGAGTTGGGCGTGCCGATCAACCAGGGCGTGCTGACCGAGGACGACGTCGTCGCCACGGTTGAGTACCTCTGCCGCCTGCACACGGGTGAGGAGGGCTACGAGGCCGACGACATCGACCACTTCGGCAACCGGCGCCTGCGCACGGTCGGCGAGCTCATCCAGAACCAGGTCCGCGTCGGCCTGTCCCGGATGGAGCGTGTCGTGCGCGAGCGCATGACCACGCAGGACGTCGAGGCGATCACGCCGCAGACCCTGATCAACATCCGCCCGGTCGTGGCGGCGATCAAGGAGTTCTTCGGCACGTCGCAGCTGTCGCAGTTCATGGACCAGACCAACCCGCTGGCGGGGCTGACCCACCGGCGCCGGCTGAGCGCGCTCGGCCCCGGTGGTCTGTCGCGTGAGCGGGCCGGCTTCGAGGTCCGCGACGTGCACCCATCGCACTACGGCCGCATGTGCCCGATCGAGACCCCTGAGGGCCCCAACATCGGTCTCATCGGCGCGCTGTCGACGTTCGCGCGGGTCAACCCGTTCGGCTTCGTGGAGACCCCCTACCGCAAGGTCGTCGACGGCCGGGTGACCGACCAGATCGACTACCTGACCGCGGACGAGGAGGACCGGTTCGTCAAGGCGCAGGCCAACGCTCCGCTGAAGAGCGACGGCAACTTCGCCGAGGACCGGATCCTGGTCCGCCGGAAGGGCGGTGAGGTCGACAACGTCCCCGCCGACCAGGTCGACTACATGGACGTGTCGCCGCGGCAGATGACCTCGGTCGCCACCGCGATGATCCCGTTCCTCGAGCACGACGACGCCAACCGGGCACTGATGGGCGCCAACATGCAGCGCCAGGCCGTGCCGCTGGTCAAGGCCGAGTCGCCGCTCGTCGGCACCGGCATGGAGTATCGTGCCGCGGTCGACGCCGGTGACGTGGTCGTGGCCGAGGTCGGCGGTGTCGTCGAGGACATGTGCGCCGACTACATCACCATCCACCAGGACGACGGCCACCGCCGGACCTACCTGCTGCACAAGTTCCGCCGCTCCAACTCCGGCTCCTGCGTCAACCAGAAGCCGGTGATCTTCGAGGGCGACCGGGTCGAGGCGGGGCAGGTCATCGCCGACGGTCCGTGCACCGACGAGGGTGAGATGGCGCTCGGGCGCAACCTGCTCGTGGCGTTCATGCCCTGGGAGGGGCACAACTACGAAGACGCGATCATCCTGTCCCAGAAGCTGGTGCAGAACGACGTCCTCACCTCGATCCACATCGAGGAGCACGAGGTCGACGCCCGCGACACCAAGCTGGGGCCGGAGGAGATCACCCGCGACATCCCGAACGTCAGCGAGGAGATGCTCGCCGACCTCGACGAGCGGGGGATCATCCGGATCGGCGCCGAAGTCGTCACCGGCGACATCCTGGTCGGCAAGGTCACGCCCAAGGGTGAGACCGAGCTGACCCCCGAGGAGCGGCTGCTGCGCGCGATCTTCGGCGAGAAGGCTCGCGAGGTGCGCGACACCAGCCTCAAGGTGCCGCACGGCGAGACCGGCACGGTCATCGGCGTGCGGACGTTCAGCCGCGAGGACGGCGACGAGCTGTCCCCGGGCGTGAACGAGCTGGTGCGCGTCTACGTGGCCCAGAAGCGGAAGATCCAGGACGGCGACAAGCTCGCCGGCCGTCACGGCAACAAGGGTGTCATCTCCAAGATCCTTCCGGTCGAGGACATGCCGTTCCTCGAGGACGGCACGCCCGTCGACATCGTGCTCAACCCGCTCGGTGTGCCCAGCCGTATGAACATCGGCCAGGTGCTGGAGACCCACCTCGGGTGGGTCGCCAAGACGGGCTGGAAGATCGACGGCGATGACGTCGAGTGGAAGAGGGCGCTGAAGGCCATCAACGCGGGGGAGTCCGAGCCGGACACCAACGTGGCGACCCCGGTCTTCGACGGCGCCAAGGAGGAGGAGATCGCCGGCCTGCTGAGCAGCACGCTGCCCAACCGGGACGGTAACCAGCTGATCGGGGCGAGCGGCAAGGCGCGGCTGTTCGACGGCCGCTCCGGCGAGCCGCTGCCGGACCCGATCGCGGTTGGCTACATCTACATCCTGAAGCTCAACCACCTGGTCGACGACAAGATCCACGCTCGCTCCACCGGCCCCTACTCCATGATCACGCAGCAGCCGCTGGGTGGTAAGGCGCAGTTCGGTGGCCAGCGCTTCGGTGAGATGGAGTGCTGGGCGATGCAGGCCTACGGCGCGGCCTACGCGCTGCAGGAGCTGCTGACGATCAAGTCCGACGACGTCCTCGGACGCGTCAAGGTCTACGAGGCGATCGTCAAGGGCGAGAACATCCCGGAGCCGGGCATCCCGGAGTCCTTCAAGGTGCTCCTCAAGGAGCTGCAGTCGCTGTGCCTGAATGTCGAGGTGCTCTCCAGCGACGGCGTGGCCCTTGAGATGCGCGAGACGGACGACGAGGTGTTCCGCGCGGCCGAGGAGTTGGGCATCGACCTCTCGCGGCGTGAGCCGAGCAGCGTCGAGGAAGTCTGATTCGCTGGCGGCGTCCCTGCGGGGGCGCCGCCGCAGCGACCTAGCAATTACCCGAGCAACTGAATCGTGAGGACATAGACGAAGTGCTCGACGTCAACTACTTCGACGAGCTCCGCATCGGCCTGGCCACGGCCGACGACATCCGGCAGTGGTCGCACGGCGAGGTCAAGAAGCCCGAGACGATCAACTACCGCACCCTGAAGCCGGAAAAGGACGGCCTCTTCTGCGAGAAGATCTTCGGCCCGACCCGCGACTGGGAATGCTACTGCGGTAAGTACAAGCGTGTCCGCTTCAAGGGCATCATCTGCGAGCGCTGCGGCGTCGAGGTGACCCGGGCGAAGGTCCGCCGCGAGCGTATGGGCCACATCGAGCTCGCCGCGCCGGTCACGCACATCTGGTACTTCAAGGGCGTGCCCAGCCGGCTCGGATATCTGCTCGACCTGGCCCCGAAGGACCTCGAGAAGATCATCTACTTCGCGTCGTACGTGATCACAAGCGTCGACAAGGAGGCCCGCCACCGCGACCTCGCCACCCTCGAGAACGAGGTGTCGGCGGAGAAGCGGCAGGCGGAGAACGCCCGCGACTCCGAGATCGAGAAGCGCGCCGCCAAGCTGGAGCAGGACCTGGCCGAGCTCGAGGCCGAGGGCGCCAAGGCTGACGTGCGCCGCAAGGTCAAAGAGGCCGGCGAGCGCGAGATGCGCCAGATCCGCGACCGCGCGCAGCGGGAGATCGACCGCCTCGACGAGGTCATGGACACGTTCCGCAAGCTGGAGCGCAAGAACCTCATCACCGACGAACTGCTCTACCGCGAGCTGCGCGACCGGTTCGGTGAGTACTTCTCCGGCGCCATGGGTGCCGAGGCGATCAAGGCCCTGCTGGAGAACCTCGACCTGGACGACGAGGCCGAGCTGCTGCGCGAGACGATCCGCAGCGGCAAGGGCCAGCGCAAGATCCGGGCGCTGAAGCGGCTCAAGGTCGTCGCGGCGTTCCTGAACACCGGCAACTCGCCGCTGGGCATGGTGCTGGACTGCGTCCCGGTCATCCCGCCGGACCTGCGCCCGATGGTGCAGCTCGACGGTGGCCGGTTCGCCACCAGCGACCTCAACGACCTGTACCGGCGGGTGATCAACCGGAACAACCGGCTCAAGCGCCTGATTGACCTGGGTGCCCCGGAGATCATCGTCAACAACGAGAAGCGGATGCTGCAGGAGGCCGTCGACGCGCTGTTCGACAATGGCCGCCGCGGCCGTCCGGTCACCGGCCCGGGCAACCGGCCGCTGAAGTCGCTGTCCGACATGCTCAAGGGCAAGCAGGGCCGGTTCCGTCAGAACCTGCTCGGCAAGCGCGTCGACTACTCCGGCCGTTCGGTCATCGTCGTCGGCCCGCAGCTCAAGCTGCACCAGTGCGGCCTGCCCAAGCAGATGGCCCTTGAGCTGTTCAAGCCGTTCGTGATGAAGCGCCTGGTGGACCTCAACCACGCGCAGAACATCAAGTCGGCCAAGCGCATGGTGGAACGGCAGCGGCCGGTCGTGTGGGATGTGCTGGAGGAGGTCATCGCGGAGCACCCGGTGCTGCTCAACCGCGCGCCGACCCTGCACCGCCTGGGCATCCAGGCCTTCGAGCCGCAGCTGGTCGAGGGCAAGGCCATCCAGATCCACCCGCTGGTCTGCACCGCCTTCAACGCCGACTTCGACGGCGACCAGATGGCCGTGCACGTGCCGCTGTCCTCGGAGGCGCAGGCCGAGGCCCGCATCCTCATGCTGTCCAGCAACAACATCCTCAAGCCGGCCGACGGCAAGCCGGTCACCATGCCGACCCAGGACATGGTCATCGGCCTGTACCACCTCACGCACATCCAGAAGAACCTGATCGGCGAGGGGCGGACCTTCAGCTCCGACGCCGAGGCGCGGATGGCGTTCGACAACGGCGAGCTGCACCTGCAGGCGCCGGTGCGGATCCGCCTGAAGGGCGTCGTCGGGGTCGACAACGGCGCGGGTGCCGCGCCGTGGGAGGCGCCGGAGGACTGGCAGCCGGGCGAGACGGTGACCGTCGAGACGACGCTCGGACGCGTGCTGTTCAACGAGACGCTGCCCGTGGGGTACCGCTTCGTGAACTACGAGATCCGCAAGGGCCAGCTCTCGGCGATCGTCAACGACCTCGCCGAGCGCTTCCCGAAGGTCTCCCTCGCGGCGACCCTGGACGCGCTCAAGCTGGCCGGCTTCCACTGGGCCACCTGGTCCGGCGTCACCATCGGTATGGAGGACGTCATCCAGCCGCCTCGTAAGCGCGAGATCCTCGAGCGCTACGAGAAGGAGGCCGAGCGGATCGACAAGCAGTACCAGCGTGGTCTCATGACCGCCGAGGAGCGCCGCGGCGAGCTCATCGAGATCTGGACCAAGGCGACCGGCGAGGTGGCCAAGGAGATGGAGAGCGCGCTGCCGCGCGAAAACCCGCTGTGGAAGATGATCAACTCGGGTGCCCGCGGTAACCTCCTCCAGCTCCGCCAGATCGCCGCGATCCGTGGCCTGGTGGCCAACCCGAAGGGCGAGATCATCCCGCGGCCGATCAAGGCCAGCTACCGGGAGGGTCTGTCCGTGCTGGAGTACTTCATCTCCACCCACGGTGCCCGCAAGGGTCTGGCCGACACCGCGCTGCGGACCGCCGACTCGGGTTACCTGACCCGTCGTCTGGTCGACGTGTCGCAGGACGTCATCATCCGCGAGGAGGACTGCGGCACCGACCGCGCCATCCCGATGGCGGTCGGTGAGCTGCTCGACGGCGTGCTGCGCATCCACCAGCACGCGGAGACGGGCGTGCACGCCCGCACCCTCGCCGACGACGTGCGGGACAAGGACGGCCGGGTCGTCGCCGAGCGCGGCACGGACATCAACTCGATCGTGGTCGACCTGCTGGTCGCCGCGGGCGCGGAGACCGTCCGGGTCCGCAGCGTGCTCACCTGCGAGTCGAAGCTGGGCGTCTGTGGCGCCTGCTACGGCCGGTCGCTGCCCACGGGCAAGACCGTCGACGTCGGCGAGGCGGTCGGCATCATCGCCGCCCAATCGATCGGTGAGCCGGGCACGCAGCTGACGATGCGTACCTTCCACACCGGTGGCGTCGCGGGTGAGGACATCACCCAGGGTCTGCCCCGTGTGCAGGAGATCTTCGAGGCCCGCGTGCCGAAGGGTAAGGCGCCCATCGCCGACACCCCCGGCCGCGTGCGCATCGAGGACGGCGAGCGGATGCGGAAGATCATCATCGTGCCGGACGACGGCAGCGAGGAGATCGTCCACGACAAGCTCAGCCGGCGCGTCAAGCTGCGGGTGCAGGACGGCGAGCATGTCGAGGTCGGCGAGAAGCTCACCGAGGGCACGATCGACCCGCACGAGCTGCTGCGCATCATGGGTCCCCGGGCGGTCCAGGTCCACCTGACCTCCGAGGTCCAGGAGGTGTACCGCTCGCAGGGTGTGCTCATCCACGACAAGCACATCGAGATCATCATCCGTCAGATGCTCAAGCGGGTGACGGTCATCGACTCCGGCTCGACCGAGTTCCTGCCGGGCGTGCTCGTGGACCGCGCGCTGTTCGAGGCGGAGAACCGCCGCGTCGTCGCCGAGGGCGGCGAGCCGGCGGCCGGTCGCCCGGTCCTGATGGGTATCACCAAGGCGTCGCTGGCGACGGAGTCGTGGCTGTCCGCGGCCTCGTTCCAGGAGACGACCCGGGTGCTGACCGACGCGGCGATCCACGCGCGCAGCGACTCGCTGATCGGTCTGAAGGAGAACGTCATCATCGGTAAGCTCATCCCGGCCGGTACGGGCATCAGCAAGTACCGCAGCATCCGGGTCGAGCCGACCGAGGAGGCGAAGGCCAAGGTCTACTCGATGACGGGCTACCCGGAGGCCGACTACGGCTTCGGGCCCGCGAGCGGCCAGGCCGTCCCGCTGGACGACTTCGACCTGGGCTCGTTCCGCTAGGCCTGAAGGCAAAGCACGAAGAGGGGGCGGAGACCACGTGTCTCCGCCCCCTCTTCGTGCACCGGATACAGTCGTGACGTGACGTCCTCGACCCGGCATCCGCTGGACCCTGATCCGGTCCGCGCGACGAAGGCCTCGGCCGTGTTCGGGCTGGGCCTGCTCTCCGTGGTCACCGGGCCGTTTCTCGGCGGGGTTATCCCGGCGACGCTAGCGCTCCTCATGGCGAGGGAGTCGCAGCGGGAACTGGTCGCCGCCGAAGGCTTCCTGCTCGGCTCCCGGCGGTTGCGCAGCGGCGTGCGGCTGGCCTGGACCGGCATCGTGCTCGCCATCGCCGGCCTCGTCGTGCTGGCGATCATCGGGCTGCTCCACTACGCGCGGCAGCGCGGCACCGACTTCGACCCGACGGTGAACTGATGTCCTACCCGGGCGCGCCGCAGTATCCGCAGCCGCAGTATCCGCAGCAGCCGCCGCACCCTCAGCCGCAGTACGCGCCGCCGGGCTATCCGGTCGCGCCCCCGCCGCCCTACGGTGCCCCCGCGCCTCCGCCGCCGGCGATCGCGCCGGCCATGCGGGTCGACCTCGTGCAGGGCACGCCGTTCGGGGTCGCCTACCCGGTGGTCCAGTCGGTCCCCAGCGGCCAGGCCATCGGCGCCCTGGTCGCCGGCATCGGGTCGATGCTGGTCGCGCTGTTCGCCATCTGCCTCGCGGGATTCTGGGGCCTGGTGGCGGGCGGCGCGTTCACCGTGCTGGGCGTCTTTCTCGGTGGCGGCGCGATCGGTTTGGGTCTGTATGGCGCCCGCCGGATCCGCCGCGCCGCCGGGGAGGCCATCACCGGCAAGGGGATGGCGGTCACCGGGATAGTGCTCGGCGCGGTCGGCGCCGGACTGGCCCTCCTCGCGCTGCTCGTGTCGTTCCTGGCGGCGTGAGCCGATGGCGAGCCGCCCCCGGCAGCCGAATTGGAGCCCCCCGGACACTTCGATCGGCGACCAGGTACTCTAGGTATGAAGAGTGTTCCGTCAGCAGGCGCCCCGGGCGATTTTGACCAGCGTCCTCACGGTGGGTACTCTTTCCCCTCGTGCCCGGCTTTGCCGGGCAACTCGTGCGTGCGCCCACATCGGCCCCGCTCCGCGGGAGTGAGGGTGGGTGCGGACCACAACCCCGGGCTGGGATCAAACGGGCCGGGTCGCGGACCGGGCGACACGCCCGACCGCGGGTGCCGGTCACGCCGGGCATACAGAGAAGAAGACGTGCGGCCGGAAGGCCGAAGGGAGAGGCAGGCCCAGTGCCTACGATCCAGCAGCTGGTCCGCAAGGGCCGCCAGGCGAAGCTGAGCAAGACCAAGACGCCGGCGCTCAAGGGAAGCCCGCAGCGGCGGGGCGTCTGCACGCGTGTGTACACCACCACGCCGAAGAAGCCCAACTCGGCGCTGCGCAAGGTGGCCCGTGTGCGGCTGAGCAACGGTATCGAGGTGACGGCCTACATCCCCGGTGTCGGTCACAACCTTCAGGAGCACTCGATGGTGCTGGTCCGTGGCGGCCGTGTGAAGGACCTTCCTGGCGTCCGCTACAAGATCATCCGCGGCTCGCTGGACACCCAGGGTGTCCGCAACCGCAAGCAGGCTCGCAGCCGTTACGGCGCGAAGAAGGAGAAGAGCTGACATGCCGCGTAAAGGCCCCGCGCCGCGCCGGCCGCTCGTGGCGGACCCGGTCTACAACTCCTTGCTCGTGACCCAGTTGATCAACAAGATCCTGGTCGAGGGCAAGCGCCAGCTCGCCGAGCGCATCGTCTACAGCGCTCTTGAGGGCGCCCGCGAGAAGACCGGCACCGACCCCGTGGTGACGCTCAAGCGCGCCATGGACAACGTCAAGCCGACCCTCGAGGTCCGCAGCCGCCGCGTCGGTGGCGCGACCTATCAGGTGCCGGTCGAGGTGCGCCCTCCGCGGGCGACGACGCTGGGCCTGCGCTGGCTCGTCACCTACTCCCGCGCCCGCCGCGAGAAGACCATTGTCGAGCGGCTCATGAACGAGCTGCTCGACGCCAGCAACGGTCTCGGTGCTTCGGTCAAGCGTCGTGAAGACACCCACAAGATGGCGGAGTCCAACAAGGCCTTCGCGCACTACCGCTGGTAAAGCGGACGCTTCCCCAGCGATCAGACTCCGACGAGAGACGAAGTAGGGATTTGTAGTGGCTGCCGCAGACGCCGCCCTCGCCAAGGTCCGCAACATCGGCATCATGGCGCACATCGACGCCGGTAAGACGACGACGACCGAGCGCATCCTCTTCTACACCGGCATCACGTACAAGATCGGCGAGGTCCACGAGGGCGCGGCGGTCATGGACTGGATGGAGCAGGAGCAGGAGCGCGGCATCACCATCACCTCCGCCGCCACCAAGTGCGAGTGGAAGGGCCACACGATCCAGATCATCGACACGCCCGGCCACGTCGACTTCACGGTCGAGGTCGAGCGGTCGCTGCGCGTCCTCGACGGCGCGGTGGCGGTCTACGACGGTGTCGCTGGTGTGGAGCCGCAGACCGAGAACGTCTGGCGGCAGGCGGACAAGTACAACGTCCCGCGCATGTGCTTTGTCAACAAGCTGGACCGCACGGGTGCAGACTTCTTCCGCTGCGTCCAGATGATGATCGACCGGCTCAACGCCACCCCGCTGGTGTTGCAGATCCCGATCGGGCTCGAGGGCGACCACGTCGGCGTCGTCGACCTGCTGGGCATGCGCGCGCTGACCTGGCGTGGCGAGACCCAGAAGGGTGACGACTACGCGGTCGAGGAGGTGCCCGCCGACCTGGTCGACCAGGCCAACGAGTGGCGGGAGAAGCTCCTCGAGACGCTGTCCGAGGCCGATGACGACATCATGGTCCGCTACCTCGACGGCGACGAGATCAGCGTCGAGGATCTCAAGGACGCGATCCGCCGGGCGACCATCGCCGGCAAGATCAACCCGGTCGTGTGCGGCTCGGCGTTCAAGAACAAGGGCGTCCAGCCCATGCTCGACGCCGTCGTCGACTTCCTGCCCTCCCCGCTGGACATCCCGGCGATCGAGGGCATCGCGACGGACGGCGAGACGCCGCTGCTGCGCAAGCCGTCGGTCGGCGAGCCGTTCTCCGGCCTGGCGTTCAAGATCCAGACCGACAAGCACCTCGGCAAACTCACCTACGTGCGCATCTACTCCGGTTCGCTCGAATCCGGCTCCCAGGTGGTCAACTCCACCAAGGACCGCAAGGAGCGGATCGGCAAGATCTACCAGATGCACGCGAACAAGCGTGAGGAGCGCAGCAGCGCCGCCGCCGGCGACATCATCGCCGTGCAGGGTCTCAAGCAGACGACCACCGGCGACACGCTGTGCGACCCGGCCAACCCGGTCATCCTTGAGTCGATGACCTTCCCGGAGCCGGTCATCGAGGTGGCGATCGAGCCCAAGACGAAGGCCGACCAGGAGAAGCTGGGCACCGCCATCCAGCGCTTGGCCGAGGAGGACCCGACCTTCCGCGTCAAGAACGACGAGGAGACCGGGCAGACGGTCATCGCCGGCATGGGCGAGCTACACCTCGACATCCTCGTCGACCGCATGCGGCGCGAGTTCAACGTCGAGGCCAACATCGGCAAGCCGCAGGTGGCCTACCGCGAGACGGTGCGGTCCGCCGCGGAGAAGGTGGAGTACACCCACAAGAAGCAGACGGGTGGCTCCGGTCAGTACGCACGGGTGATCATCAAGCTCGAGCCGCTTGAGCAGAGCGCCGATGGCCCGACCTACGAGTTCGTCAACGCGGTCACCGGTGGTCGCATCCCGAAGGAGTTCATCCCCTCGGTCGACGCCGGTGTCCAGGACGCCATGCAGTACGGCGTTCTTGCTGGCTTCCCGCTGGTCGGCGTCAAGGTGACGCTGCTGGACGGTCAGTACCACGAGGTCGACTCCTCGGAAATGGCCTTCAAGATCGCTGGTTCGATGGTGCTGAAGGACGCGGCCCGCAAGGCCAACCCGGCGCTCCTCGAGCCGTTGATGGCCGTCGAGGTGACCACCCCGGAGGAGAACATGGGTGACGTCATCGGCGACCTCAACTCCCGGCGTGGCACCATCCAGGCGATGGAGGAGCGCGGCGGTGCCCGCGTCGTCCGCGCAACGGTGCCGTTGTCGGAAATGTTCGGCTACGTCGGCGACCTGCGGTCGAAGACCCAGGGCCGGGCGAGCTACTCGATGCAGTTCGACTCTTACGCCGAGGTTCCCGCGAACGTGGCGAAGGAGATCATCGCGAAGGCGACCGGGGAGTAGTTCCCGGTAGTTGGCCGTGAGGCTGTGTCAGCGGGCCTGAAGGCTTCAGCCGCCAGACCCAAGTCGACAGGGTGCGTCGGCGCTTCCAGCGTCGGCGCACCGCGAACCAAGAAGTCCACAGGAGGACACCAGTGGCGAAGGCGAAGTTCGAGCGGACTAAGCCGCACGTCAACATCGGCACCATCGGTCACATCGACCACGGTAAGACGACGCTGACGGCGGCCATTACCAAGGTGCTGCACGACCGGTACCCGGACGTGAACCCGTACACGCCGTTCGACGAGATCGACAAGGCGCCGGAGGAGAAGGCCCGCGGCATCACGATCTCGATCGCGCACGTCGAGTACCAGACCGAGAACCGGCACTACGCCCACGTGGACTGCCCGGGTCACGCCGACTACATCAAGAACATGATCACCGGTGCCGCGCAGATGGATGGCGCGATCCTGGTGGTGGCGGCGACCGACGGCCCGATGCCGCAGACCCGTGAGCACGTGCTGCTGGCCCGCCAGGTCGGTGTGCCGTACATCGTCGTGGCGCTCAACAAGAGCGACATGGTCGATGACGAGGAGCTGCTTGAGCTCGTCGAGCTCGAGGTTCGCGAGCTGCTGTCGAGCCAGGAGTTCCCGGGCGACGACGCTCCGGTGGTGCGCGTCTCGGCGCTCAAGGCACTCGAGGGTGACGCGAAGTGGTCCGACGCGCTCATGGAGCTGATGACCGCGGTCGACACCGCGATCCCGCAGCCCGAGCGTGAGACCGAGAAGCCGTTCCTCATGCCCGTCGAGGACGTCTTCACCATCACCGGTCGTGGCACGGTCGTCACCGGCCGCGTCGAGCGTGGCATCCTCAAGCCGAACGAGGAGGTCGAGATCGTTGGCATCAAGGCCAAGTCGATGAAGACCACCTGCACGGCGATCGAGATGTTCCGCAAGATCCTCGACGAGGCGCGCGCCGGCGAGAACGTCGGTCTGCTCCTGCGTGGTATCAAGCGCGAGGACGTCGAGCGCGGCATGGTCGTGGTGAAGCCGGGCAGCAACACCCCGCACACCGAGTTCGAGGCGACCGTCTACATCCTCTCCAAGGAGGAGGGTGGTCGGCACACCCCGTTCTTCCAGAACTACCGTCCGCAGTTCTACTTCCGCACCACGGACGTCACCGGCGTCGTCACGCTGCCCGAGGGCACCGAGATGGTCATGCCGGGCGACAACACCAGCATGACCGTGCAGCTCATCCAGCCCATCGCGATGGAGGAGAACCTCCGCTTCGCGATTCGCGAGGGTGGCCGCACCGTCGGCGCCGGCCGCGTTACCAAGATCCTCAAGTAACGCACCACCTGAGGTACCCCGATTTCACTTTGCCGCAGCACATGCGGCATAATGGACGGGTTGCGTCGCGGGGCGGTCGAGACTGCTCAATGAGGAGTCTCGACCGCTTCTGCGCGGCGTCAGTCCTGTGACTGGCGCCCTTCCCCACGATTTGGGCGTGGCGCGCCCTGGGGTAGGTATCCACAGCGGGAAGTGTGCTGCGGCGGAGCCTGACCCTTGGCCGCGACACGCCCGACCGCGGGGGTCGGACACACACCATTAGGCGGCACCGGACCCCTCGGGGTTCGCAGGGCTGCGAGGCCCTGCACGAGAGAAGGAACTAAGCCACCATGGCGGGACAGAAGATCCGCATCCGGCTCAAGGCCTACGACCACGAGGTCGTCGACTCCTCGGCGCGGAAGATCGTCGAGACGGTCACGCGCACCGGGGCTCAGGTCGCTGGGCCGGTGCCGCTGCCCACTGAGATCAACCGCTACTGCGTGATCCGCTCGCCGCACAAGTACAAGGACTCGCGCGAGCACTTCGAGATGCGCACGCACAAGCGACTGATCGACATCATCGACCCCACCCCGAAGACGGTCGACTCGCTCATGCGGCTCGACCTGCCGGCCGGCGTCGACATCGAGATCAAGCTGTAGGGACTCGGACTTATGGACAGGCAAGTCAAGGGCATCCTGGGTGAGAAGCTCGGCATGACCCAGGTCTGGGACAACGGCAAGGTTGTCCCCGTGACCGTGGTGCAGGCCGGCCCGTGCGTCGTGACCCAGGTGCGCACGCCGGACAACGACGGATACTCGGCGATCCAGCTGGCGTGGGGCCAGATCGACCCGCGCAAGGTCAACAAGCCGCGCGCCGGCCACTTCGCCAAGGCGGACGTCGCGCCGCGCCGGCACATCGTCGAGCTGCGCACCAGCGACGCGGGCGAGTATTCGCTCGGCCAGGAGATCACGGCCGACGCCTTCGCCGTCGGCCAGCGCATCGACGTGACCGGCCGCAGCAAGGGCAAGGGCTACGCCGGTGTCATGAAGCGGCACGGCTTCCACGGCCTCCGGGCCAGCCACGGTGTCGAGCGCAAGCACCGCTCGCCCGGCTCGATCGGCGCCTGCGCGACCCCCGGTCGCGTCTTCAAGGGCGTCCGGATGGCCGGTCGCATGGGTGGCGTGCGCTTCACCGTGCAGAACCTCACGATCCAGAAGGTCGCGGCCGAGGACGGCCTGATCCTGGTCAAGGGCGCGATCCCGGGCCCGAAGGGCAGCCTCGTCCTGGTGCGTAGCGCGGCCAAGACCGAGGCGAAGGCGCAGAAGGGTGGGATCACCAAATGACCACCGTTGACGTTCGCACGGTCGATGGCGCGACCAACGGCACCGTCGAGCTCCCGGACGACATCTTCAACGCCCAGGCCAGCATCCCGCTGTTGCACCAGGTGGTCGTGGCCCAGCTCAACGCGGCCCGCCAGGGCACGCACAAGGCCAAGTCGCGCGGCGAGGTCGCCGGCGGCGGCAAGAAGCCCTACAAGCAGAAGGGCACCGGTCGTGCCCGCCAGGGCTCGATCCGCGCGCCGCAGTTCACCGGCGGTGGCGTCGTCCACGGCCCCGTGCCGCGGGACTACAGCCAGCGGGTGAACAAGAAGATGAAGGCGGCCGCCCTGCGTGGTGCGCTGTCGGACCGCGCCCGCGACGGTCGCATCCACGTCGTCGAGACGTTCATCGCGGGTGACACGCCGAAGACCAAGGAAGCGCTGAAGGTGCTGCGCGGCATCACCGAGGCGCGCCGGGTCCTGGTGGTCCTCGCGCGTGACGACGAGGCCAACTGGCTGAGCCTGCGCAACGAGCAGTCGGTGCACCTGCTGGTCGCCGACCAGCTCAACACCCACGACGTGCTCGTGTCCGACCAGGTGGTCTTCACCGCCGCGGCGCTGGGCGAGTTCCTCGGGGTGCCGGCCGAGCTCGGCGCGAGCGCCGCCGACGCCGACAGCAACGAGGAGGGCTGAGCCATGGCGACGATCGCCGATCCGCGTGACGTGATCATCCAGCCGGTGGTCTCGGAGAAGAGCTACAGCGAGCTCAACCGCAACTGGTACACGTTCCTGGTGCACCCGGACGCCAACAAGACCGAGATCAAGATCGCGATCCAGCAGATCTTCAACGTCCGCGTCCTGTCGGTCAACACCATCAACCGCGAAGGCAAGCGCAAGCGGACCCGCACGGGTTGGGGCAAGCGCAAGGACACGAAGCGGGCGATGGTGAAGCTCGCCGAGGGTGACCGGATCGAAGCCTTCGGCGGACCGGTCAGCTGAGGGGTATAGACGATGGCTATTCGTAAGTACAAGCCGACGACGCCTGGTCGTCGTGGTTCGAGCGTCGCGGACTTCGCGGAGATCACCCGGTCCACGCCGGAGAAGTCGCTGGTCGTCCCGCTGCCGAACAAGGGCGGCCGCAACGTCCACGGGCGGATCACCGCGCGTCACCAGGGCGGCGGTCACAAGCGCCAGTATCGGTTGATCGACTTCCGGCGTGCGGACAAGGACGGGATCCCCGCCAAGGTCGCGCACATCGAGTACGACCCCAACCGCACCGCGCGCATCGCCCTGCTGCACTACGCCGACGGCGAGAAGCGCTACATCATCGCGCCGAAGGACCTCAAGCAGGGCGACCGGGTCGAGGCGGGCGCCGGCGCGGACATCAAGCCGGGCAACAACCTGCCGCTGCGCAACATCCCGGTCGGCACCACCGTCCACGCGGTGGAGCTGCGCCCGGGCGGCGGTGCCAAGCTGGCCCGCTCGGCCGGCGTCGGTATCCAGCTGCTGGGCCGCGAGGAGCAGTACGCCACGCTGCGCATGCCCTCCGGTGAGATCCGGCGCGTCGAAGTGAACTGCCGTGCCACCGTTGGTGAGATCGGCAACGCCGACCAGTCGAACATCAACTGGGGCAAGGCCGGCCGCATGCGGTGGAAGGGCAAGCGCCCGACCGTCCGCGGTGTCGCGATGAACCCGATCGACCACCCGCACGGTGGTGGTGAGGGTAAGACCTCGGGTGGTCGCCACCCGGTCAACCCGAAGGGCAAGCCGGAGGGCCGCACGCGGCGCAAGGGCCAGCCGAGCGACCGCCTCATCGTCCGCCGGCGTTACGCCACCCGGAAGCGCGGCTAAGGAGCCTGAGCAATGCCTCGCAGCCTGAAGAAGGGCCCGTTCGTTGACGACCACCTGATCAAGAAGGTGGAAGTCCAGAACGCCAAGAACTCCAAGAACGTCATCAAGACCTGGTCGCGCCGGTCGACGATCGTGCCCGAGATGCTCGGCCACACGATCGCCGTCCACGACGGACGCAAGCACGTGCCCGTTTTCGTGACCGAGGCGATGGTCGGGCACAAGCTCGGCGAGTTCGCGCTGACCCGCACGTTCAAGGGTCACGAGAAGGACGACCGGAAGAGCCGCCGCCGCTAAGGCAGCCGATAGGAATCAAGAGGATTTCCCGATGCCAACGAAGAGCGAGGCGGCGCTGCCCGGTGCGCGGGCGATCGCGCGGCACGTGCGCGTGTCGCCGATGAAGGCGCGCCGTGTGGTGAACCTCGTCCGCGGGCTGCCCGCGCGCGAGGCGCTCACGGTGCTGCAGTTCGCGCCGCAGTCGGCGAGCGAGCCGGTGTACAAGGTGCTCGCGAGCGCCATCGCCAACGCAGAGAACAACGAGCGTCTCGACCCCGATTCGCTCCTGGTCGCCGAGGCCTACGTCGACGAGGGCCCGACGCTGAAGCGGTTCCGGCCGCGGGCGCAGGGCCGCGCGTACCGGATCCGCAAGCGGACCAGCCACATCACGATCGTGGTCGAGAGCGTCCCGGCCGCACAGGCTCGCGCGGCGAAGGCCGGCGTGGCGAAGGCGGCCAAGGCCGCCAAGGCCGTGACGCCGGAGCCGGACGAGGAGTCCTCGACGCCAGCGAAGAAGACCGCGGCGAAGAAGGCCCCGGCCAAGAAGGCTCCGGCGGCCAAGCAGGCGCCGGCCGCGCAGGCTGACGCCGAGGAAGGGACCGAGTAATGGGTCAGAAGGTTCACCCGCACGGGTTCCGGCTCGGCATCAGCACCGACTGGAAGTCCCGCTGGTACGCCGACAAGCTCTACAAGGACTACATCGCCGAGGACGTCAAGATCCGTCGGATGATGGCCAAGGGCCTGGAGCGCGCCGGCATCGCCAAGGTCGACATCGAGCGCACCCGCGACCGGGTCCGCGTGGACATCCACACGGCCCGGCCGGGCATCGTGATCGGCCGCAAGGGCGCCGAGGCGGACCGCATCCGCGCGGAGCTGGAGAAGCTCACCGGCAAGCAGGTGCAGCTCAACATCCTCGAGGTGAAGAGCCCCGAGTCGGACGCGCAGCTCGTCGCGCAGGGCGTGGCCGAGCAGCTGTCCAGCCGGGTCAGCTTCCGCCGGGCGATGCGCAAGGCCATGCAGTCGGCGATGAAGAACACGCTGGTGCGCGGCATCCGGGTGCAGGTCTCGGGCCGCCTCGGCGGCGCCGAGATGAGCCGGACCGAGTTCTACCGTGAGGGTCGCGTTCCGCTGCACTCGCTGCGCGCGAACATCGAGTACGGCTTCTTCGAGGCGCGTACCACCTTCGGCCGCATCGGTGTGAAGGTGTGGATCTACAAGGGCGACGCCGTTCCGGGTCGCGAGGCGCCGGCCGAGGCCGCTGCCCCGCGTGGCCGTCGTGAGCGCGCCGACCGGCCCGAGCGGCCGCGTCGCGGGCGTTCCGGCTCCTCCGGCACGACCGCCGGTGGCACCGAGGCCGGTCGGGCCGCGGCCGCCGCGCAGGCCGCCGAGGCCTCCGGCGACAGCGCACCCGCCGCCGAGGCGGCCGCCGCTCCGGCAGAGAAGCAGCAGGAGGGCTGACGAATGCTGATCCCTCGTAAGCCCCCGAAGGGCTTCCGCAAGCCGCACCACCCGGACCGGCACGGTCCGGCCAAGGGTGGCACGCGCGTGGTCTTCGGCGAGTTCGGTATCCAGGCCCTCGAGCCCGCGTACATCACGAACCGCCAGATCGAGGCGGCGCGTATTGCGATGACCCGGCACATCCGCCGTGGTGGCAAGGTCTGGATCACGATCTTCCCGGACCGCTCCATCACCAAGAAGCCGGCCGAGACCCGGATGGGTTCCGGCAAGGGCTCGCCGGAGTGGTGGGTGGCCAACGTTAAGCCGGGCCGGATCCTCTTCGAGATGTCGTTCCCGAACGAGCAGATCGCCCGGGAAGCTATGCGTCGTGCGATCCACAAGCTTCCGCTGAAGTGCCGGATCGTCACGCGCGAAGGGGCTGATGTGTGATGGCCGCCGGTATCAAGGCGACCGAGCTGCGTGAGCTGTCCGACGAGAGCCTGGTCGAGAAGCTGCGGGAAGCCAAGGCGGAGCTGTTCAACCTCCGCGTCCAGTCGGCCACCGGGCAGCTGGACAACCACGGGCGCCTGCAGATCGTCCGCAGGGACATCGCCCGGATCTACACGATCATGCGCGAGCGCGAGCTGGGTCTTTCGGCTGCGCCCGACGCTGTGGCTGAGGTGGCATGAGCATGAGCGAGCAGACGACCGAGTCGGGCACCGAGGTGCGCGGCCGCCGCAAGGTCCGCGAGGGCCTCGTGGTCAGCGACAAGATGAACAAGACCGTCGTCGTGGCGGTCGAGGACCAGGTCAAGCACCCGCTGTACGGCAAGGTCATGCGCCGCACCAACAAGCTGAAGGCGCACGACGAGCAGAACGCGTGTGGCATCGGCGACCGGGTGCTGCTTATGGAGACCCGTCCCCTGTCGGCGACCAAGCGCTGGCGGGTCGTGGAGATCCTCGAAAAGGCCAAGTAAGGCCGTCGTTCCGCCAAGCTCGGCGCCGGGTCGCCGACGATCCGTGCGATCCGGCGCCGAGAACTGGCAGACATTAGGAGACAAGCGTGATTCAGCAGGAGTCGCGGCTGCGCGTCGCCGACAACACGGGTGCCCGGGAGATCTTGTGCATCCGTGTGCTCGGTGGCTCCGGCCGCCGCTATGCAGGCATCGGTGACATCATCGTGGCCACGGTGAAGGACGCCATCCCGGGCGCCGGCGTGAAGAAGGGCGACGTGGTCAAGGCCGTCGTCGTCCGGACCAACAAGGAGCGGCGCCGGCCGGACGGGTCGTACATCCGCTTCGACGAGAACGCCGCCGTGATCATCAAGGACGGCGGTGACCCTCGCGGTACCCGCATCTTCGGCCCGGTCGGGCGTGAGCTCCGGGACAAGCGTTTCATGAAGATCATCTCGCTCGCGCCGGAGGTGTTGTAGCCATGAAGGTGAAGAAGGGCGACACCGTCCTCGTCATCGCCGGCAAGGACAAGGGGCAGCGCGGCAAGGTGCTGACCGCCCTCCCGCGCGAGGACAAGGTCATCGTCGAGGGCGTCAACCGGGTCAAGAAGCACACCCGCATTCGCACCACCCAGCGGGGCTCGAAGACCGGCGGCATCGTGACGCAGGAAGCCCCGATCCACATCTCCAACGTGATGGTGATCGACTCGGACGGCCAGGCCACTCGGGTCGGTTCCCGCGAGGACGAGAACGGCGTGAAGGCCCGCGTGTCCCGCCGCAGCGGTAAGGAACTGTGATGACGACCGTCCAGAAGGTGAACCCGCGCCTCAAGCAGCGCTACCGTGATGAGATCGCCGGTGCGATGCAGGAGCGGTTCAAGTACGCCAACGTCATGCAGATCCCGGGTGTGGTGAAGGTCGTCGTCAACATGGGCGTCGGCGAGGCGGCCCGTGACTCGAAGCTCATCGACGGCGCGGTCCGCGACCTGGCCACGATCACCGGTCAGAAGCCGCAGGTCCGCCGGGCGACCAAGTCGATCGCACAGTTCAAGCTGCGCGAGGGCATGCCGATCGGTGCCAAGGTCACGCTGCGCAACGACCGCATGTGGGAGTTCCTGGACCGGTTGCTGTCCATCGCGCTGCCGCGTATCCGCGACTTCCGCGGCCTCGACGGGCGCAAGCTCGACGGCAACGGCAACTACACGTTCGGTCTCACCGAGCAGTCGGTGTTCCACGAGATCGACCAGGACCGCATCGACCGGCCGCGAGGGATGGACATCACCGTGGTCACCACCGCCCGCACGGACGAGGAAGGTCGTGCGCTGCTCAAGCTGCTCGGCTTCCCCTTCCGTGAGAACTAGGGAGAACTGACCAATGGCGAAGAAGGCTCTCGTCCTCAAGGCCGCCGCGAAGCCCAAGTTCGCGGTCCGCGCGTACACCCGCTGCCAGCGCTGCGGCCGGCCCAAGGCCGTCTACCGCAAGTTCGGTCTGTGCCGTGTGTGCATCCGCGAGATGGCGCACCGTGGCGAACTGCCCGGCGTTTCCAAGGCTTCCTGGTAATCCTCCTTCGCCGTAGGCCCACCGGATCGGTGCGGAACCGCGGCGAGAAAGGCTGACAAACCCATGACCATGACCGACCCGATCGCAGACATGCTGACCCGTCTGCGCAACGCCAACCAGGCGTACCACGACCGGGTGTCGATGCCATATTCGAAGATCAAGGCGAACATCGCCGAGGTGCTCAAGTCCGAGGGCTACGTGTCCACGTGGCAGGTTCAGGAGCCGGAGGACGGCAAGGTCGGCAAGACCCTCATCGTCGACCTCAAGTACGGCCAGAACCGCGAGCGCAGCCTCGCCGGCATCCGCCGCGTGTCGAAGCCCGGCCTCCGCGTTTACGCGAAGTCGGTGGACATGCCGCGCGTGCTTGGTGGTCTCGGTGTGGCCATCATCTCGACGTCCCAGGGTCTGCTGACCGACAAGCAGGCCCGCAAGCGAGGGGTGGGCGGGGAAGTCCTCGCCTACGTCTGGTAAGGGAAGGCATCACATGTCTCGAATCGGACGTAAGCCGATCACGGTGCCCGCGGGCGTCGAAATCAAGATCGACGGCCCGGTTATCACCGTTAAGGGCCCCAAGGGTGAGCTTTCTCACACCCTTGCCGAGCCGATCTCGCTGGAGCGGGCTGAGGACGGCACGTACAACGTCGTCCGCCCGAACGACGAGCGGAAGGCCAAGGAGCTGCACGGCCTGTCGCGCACGCTGATCGCCAACATGGTGCTCGGGGTGACGGAGGGCTACCGCAAGAGCCTGGAGATCGCAGGCACCGGTTACCGCGTCGCGGCCAAGGGCAGCGACCTCGAGTTCGCACTCGGGTTCTCTCACCCTGTTGTGGTGACGCCGCCGCCCGGCATCACCTTCACGGTCGAGAAGCCGACGGTGTTCCACATCGCCGGCATCGACAAGCAGCAGGTCGGCGAGGTCGCCGCCAACATCCGCAAGATTCGCCCGCCGGAGCCGTACAAGGGCAAGGGCGTGCGGTACCAGGGCGAGGTCATCCGCCGCAAGGCCGGAAAGGCTGGTAAGAAATGAGCGCCACGCTGCTCAAGCGCCGCAACTCCGGCGGCGTTGCCGCCGCGCGCCGCACGGGGCGTGCTCGCCGGCACTTCCGTATTCGCAAGCACGTCGGTGGCACCGCCGAGCGTCCCCGCCTGGTGGTCACCCGCTCGCTGCGCAACATCAGCGCGCAGATCGTCGACGACCTCAAGGGCCACACGCTGGCCTCGGCCTCGACGCTCGACGCGACCATCCGTGGTACCGATGGCGACAAGAAGGCGCAGGCCCGCAAGGTGGGCGCCCTCCTCGCCGATCGGGCCAAGGCCGCGGGTGTGGGCAAGGTCGTCTTCGATCGTGGTGGCAACAGGTACGCCGGCCGCATCGCGGCCCTGGCGGACGCCGCCCGCGAAGCCGGACTCGAGTTCTGAGAAGGAGAAACGTTCATGCCTGGTCCTCAGCGCAGGGGCGGCGGGTCCGGTAACACCCAAGAAGGTGGTGGCGGCCGTCGCGAGAACCGTCGCGAGGGTGGCGGCCGCGGCAACGCGCCCGCCGAGAAGACCCCGCACCTCGAGCGGGTCGTTTCGATCAACCGCGTCGCCAAGGTCGTGAAGGGTGGTCGTCGCTTCAGCTTCACCGCCCTGGTCATCGTCGGTGACGGCGACGGCACCGTCGGCGTCGGCTACGGGAAGGCCAAGGAGGTGCCCGCGGCGATCGCCAAGGGCGTCGAGGAGGCCAAGAAGCACTTCTTCAAGGTTCCGCGGCTCGCGGCCTCGATCCCGCACCCGGTGATCGGCGAGGACGCGGCCGGCGTGGTGCTGCTCAAGCCGGCCTCCGCCGGTACGGGCGTCATCGCCGGCGGTCCGGTCCGCGCGGTCCTGGAGTGCGCGGGCATCCACGACGTGCTCTCCAAGAGCCTCGGCTCCTCCAACGCGATCAACATCGTCCACGCGACGGTGGCGGCGCTGAAGAAGCTCGAGTCGCCGGAGGCGGTGGCTGCGCGCCGCGGCCTGCCGGTCGAGGATGTCGCGCCGGCCGCGATGCTGGCCGCTCGTGCCGGGGTGGGTGCTTAGCCATGGCTCGTCTGAAGGTCACCCAGATCCGGTCCGAGATCGGCTCGAAGCAGAACCAGCGGGACACGCTGCGTTCCCTCGGGCTGAAGCGGATTCGCGATGTGGTCGTCAAGGAGGACCGCCCGGAGATCCGCGGCATGATCCACACCGTGACGCACCTGGTCACCGTGGAAGAGGTGGAGTAATCCGATGACGATCAAGCTGCACCACCTGCGGCCCGCCCCGGGCGCCAAGACCGAGAAGACCCGCGTGGGTCGCGGTGAGGGCTCCAAGGGCAAGACCGCTGGTCGTGGTACCAAGGGCTCCAAGGCCCGCAAGAACATCTCGGCGGCGTTCGAGGGTGGGCAGATGCCCCTCCACATGCGCCTGCCGAAGCTCAAGGGCTTCCGCAACCGCAACCGCATCGAGTTCCAGGTGGTGAACCTGGCGCGCCTCGCGGAACTCTTCCCGCAGGGCGGCGAGGTCGGCGTGGCCGACCTGGTCGAGGCTGGCGCCGTCCGCAAGGGCGAGCTCGTCAAGGTCCTCGGCGACGGGGAGCTCGGCGGCGTGAAGCTGCAGGTCAGCGCGCACAAGTTCAGCGCGTCGGCCAAGGAGAAGATCGAGGCGGCCGGCGGCTCTGTGACGCCGCTTGGCGGCGAAACGGCATAGAGCGCTATCGTGGCGTCCACCGAACCGGTGGGCGCCACGCGGCGCCTCAAAAGCCGGGCGTGATGTGCCCCGGACATCCTGTTAGAGTCCGTTGCGCAGAACACGTTCGACTCATACGTTCGACAGTGTCATCAGCACCACCAGGACCCCACCTCGTCGGCCGAACGACCGGCCGCCTTGCGCAGGAGGATGAAGTTGCTCTCCGCCTTTGCCAGTGCGTTCCGTACGCCTGACCTGCGCAAGAAAATTCTTTTCACGTTGCTCGTGATCGGCATCTACCGGCTGGGCGCCACACTACCCAGCCCCGGCGTGTCGTACGGCAACGTGCAGAAGTGCCTCAACATCGTCGAGAACAGCAAGGACAACCAGGTCTTCACCCTGTTGAACCTGTTCTCCGGCGGGGCACTGCTCCAGCTGTCGGTGTTCGCGCTGGGCATCATGCCCTACATCACCGCGAGCATCATCCTGCAGCTGCTGACGGTGGTGATCCCGCGCCTGGAGCAGCTCCGCAAGGAGGGGCAGTCCGGCCAGGCGAAGATCACGCAGTACACGCGCTACCTGACCCTCGGCCTCGGCATCCTGCAGGCCTCGGCGTTCGTCGCCCTGGCGCGGTCCGGCCAGCTCTTCGGCGGCGCGTGCGACCAGTCGCAGTTCCCGATCATCCCGGACACCCACAAGGTCCCGATGTGGCTGACGCTCACCGTGCTGGTCATCACGATGACCGCCGGCACCGGCGTCGTCATGTGGCTCGGCGAGCTTGTCACCGACCGCGGCGTGGGCAACGGCATGTCGGTCCTGATCTTCACCTCGATCGCGGCCCGGCTGCCGCTTGAGGGCATCCAGATCTGGCAGGACAACAAGACCACGTTCTTCGTGATCGTCGGCCTCGCCGTCGTGGTCATCGCCTTCGTCGTGTTCCTCGAGCAGGCCCAGCGGCGCATCCCGGTCCAATACGCGAAGCGCATGATCGGCCGGCGTATGTACGGTGGCACCTCGACCTACATCCCGCTGAAGGTCAACCAGGCGGGTGTCATCCCGGTCATCTTCGCCTCGTCGCTGCTCTACCTGCCGACGCTGGTCACCCAGTTCGCCGGCTCCGACACGACGAACAAGACCGTCCTGTGGATCAACCGCAACATCGTGCCGCAGAACAGCGCCTGGCACATCGCGATCTACTTCCTGCTGATCATCTTCTTCACGTACTTCTACGTGTCCATCACGTTCAACCCGACCGAGGTTGCGGACAACATGCGGAAGTACGGCGGCTTCGTGCCCGGCATCCGTCCGGGCAAGCCGACGGCCGAGTATCTGAACTTCATCCTCAGCCGCATCACCCTCCCCGGCGCGCTGTATCTGGGCATCATCTCGATCCTGCCCAACCTGCTCATCGGGATTGTGGGTAATGGGCAGGCTCTGCAGAACTTCCCGTTCGGTGGCACCGCAGTACTCATTATTGTTGGTGTGGGCCTCGAGACGGTGAAGCAGATCGAGAGCCAGCTGATGCAGCGCAACTACGAAGGGTTCCTCCGGTAGTGAGGCTGGTGCTGGTAGGTCCCCCCGGGGCGGGCAAGGGGACCCAGGCTGAGTACATCGCCGCGCACCTTGCCGTGCCCAAAATCTCCACGGGCGACATCTTCCGGGCGAACGTCGGGCAGGGCACTCCGCTCGGCATCGAGGCCAAGCGGTACATGGACGCCGGGCAGCTGGTGCCGGACGAGGTCACCATCAACATGGTGTCCGACCGGCTCGCCGAGGGCGACGCGCTCGACGGCTTCCTGCTTGACGGCTTCCCTCGCACGGTGCCGCAGGCCAACGCGCTGGACAAGCTGTTGGCCGACCTCGGCACCGGCCTGGACATCGTTCTCGAGCTGGTCGTCGAGAACGAAGAGGTCATCCGCCGGCTCTCGGGCCGGCGGACCTGCCGTGGCTGCGGCAAGATCTGGCATGTCGAGTTCGACGCGCCCACGCACGAGGGTGTCTGCGACCGGTGCGGTGGCGAGCTGTTCCAGCGTGACGACGACAAGGCCGAGACGATCGCCGAGCGTCTGAAGGTGTATGCCCGCGACACGTCGCCGCTGGTCGACTACTACGGCGCGCAGGGCAAGCTGGTTGGCATCGACGCCACGGGTCCCGTCGAGGACGTCACCGTGCGCGCGATCGACGCTCTCCGTTCGTACGGCGGCTGAAAGCGCGGCAGGTAAGTTTCATGGCCCACCAGGTCGAGATCGAACTCAAGACCCCGGAACAGATCGGCCTCATGCGCCGCGCTGGGCTCGTCGTCGCCGACGCGCTGGAGCGGATGCGGGCCGCGGTCGCGCCCGGGGTCTCGACCGCGCAGCTGGACCGTATCGCCGAGGAGACGATCCGGGCCGCGGGCGCCGTGCCGTCGTTCAAGGGCTACCACGGCTACCCGGCCTCGATCTGCTCGTCGGTCAACGACCAGGTCGTACACGCGATCCCCAGCCCCCGCCAGGTGCTGCGCGAGGGGGACGTGATCTCCATCGACTGCGGCGCCGACCTCGACGGCTGGCACGGCGACGCGGCGATCACCGTCCCGGTCGGCGAGGTCCATGCGGACCTGCGCCGGCTCATACGGGTCGCCGAGGACGCGATGTGGGCCGGGATCGCCGCGGGGGCCCGCGGGGCGCGCTCGGGCCGGGGGCGGCTGACCGACATCTCGTTCGCCATCCAGTCCTCGATCCGCAAGGCGGGCCGGTATGGCATCGTCGAGGGCTACGGCGGCCACGGCATCGGCACCGCCATGCACCAGGACCCGTTCGTGCAGAACTCCGGCCGGCCGGGCAAGGGCCCGATGCTGCGGCCCGGCATGGCGCTCGCGATCGAGCCGATGATCACCCGCGGCAAGCCGAAGGTCGCCGAGCTCGACGACGGCTGGACCGTGGTGACCGTCGACGGATCGGTCGCCGCGCACGTGGAGCACACGATGGCCTTCTGCGACGACGGCGTCTGGGTGCTCACGGCCCGTGACGGTGGCCGGGCTCGCCTGGGGGATCTCATCACCGCCCGCGAACCCGTACCGGCGACCGAGTAAGGGAAAGACCGGGGTGGAGCTCCCTGCGGGCACGGTGGGATGCTGTGTGCGGAGAGCGAAGGGGGAACGGTGGCGGAGCGGCGAAAAGACCTGCGTGCGGCCGACGTGGACCGGCAGTTCGTAGCGGAGCGCCTGAAGGCGGCGCTCGACGAGGGCCGGTTGTCGCTCGGCGAATACGATGATCGCCTCAAGGAGACGTACGCGGCGCGCACCTACGGCGATCTGGACCTCATCCTCAAGGACCTGCCCGGCTTCCACCCGGTCGCCGGCTCCCAGCTCGACCCGGTCGTGCCGGCTGGAGACGACCCGGACGAGCGGCCCGGCCGCCCCGAAGGCCGCCACCCGAGGTGGCTGATCGGCGTCTGGAGCGCCTGGCTCGTCGCCGTCTCGGTCAACGTGGTGATCTGGGCCCTTGTCAGCATCAGCGACCGCGAGCTCGCGACCTTCTGGCCGATGTGGGTCGCCGGCCCCTGGGGCGCCGTTCTGCTCGCTGCCACCTTCTTGGTGAAGGTGCTGGGCAACAACCCGGACAATCAAAAGCGCTACCGTGACAGTTAGACACCCCCGATTTGGTGCGCTGCCTTCCCACGCGTAGACTTGTCCATTGGCGCAAAGCGTCCACTCCGGCATGCCTCCACGCGCTTCTAGTGGCATGATCGGAGCCGCGGCTGGCTCGAGGACTTCGGCACTGCTCAACGGCACCGCCGATGGCCTCGTGAAACGGATGCGAGCGTCGACCACACGACCCGATGTCAGGTAGCGGAGGACATGCCGAAGAAAGACGGGGCCATCGAGATCGAGGGCCGAGTGATCGAGCCTCTCCCGAATGCGATGTTCCGGGTTGAGCTCGCCAATGGCCACAAGGTCTTGGCGCACATCAGCGGCAAGATGCGGCAGCACTACATCCGCATCCTGCCCGAGGACCGTGTTGTCGTGGAGCTCTCGCCCTACGACCTCACTCGCGGGCGCATCGTCTACCGCTACAAGTGATCGGTGTCGGTACCCAGGTAACGGTCGGGTTCTGTCGTGCCCGTTCGCAGTAGCGCGCACGCAGCGAGAGTTAGGCGAACCGTGAAGGTCAAGCCGAGCGTCAAACGGATCTGCAACAACTGCCGGATCATCCGGCGGCATGGCCGGGTCATGGTCATCTGCAGCACTGACCCGCGCCACAAGCAGCGCCAGGGCTGAGTCCCGGGCGCTGCTGGATCCCGCAGCAGCACATTTGCACTTGCCCGCTCCAGCCCCGGGCGACCGCTGTCACGGCGGCGTTCGTGGGCTGAACCCCCGGTCGGAGGCCGGGGCCCGTCTGTGGGCAGACGGGAGCGGAGCGGGCACAGACCTCCGCACACACGAGGAGCACGCCCACTTATGGCACGTCTCGTTGGTGTCGATCTCCCGCGCGAGAAGCGCGCCGAGATCGCACTCACCTACATCTACGGCATCGGGCGTACCCGCGCCGTCGAGACCCTGGCCGCCACTGGCATCGACCCGAACAAGCGGGCCCGGGACCTGACCGATGAAGAGGTCGTGCAGCTGCGCGACTACATCGAGGCCAACTACAAGGTTGAGGGCGACCTGCGCCGCGAGGTCGCCGCGGACATCCGCCGCAAGGTTGAGATCGGCTGCTACGAGGGCATCCGGCACCGTAAGGGCCTGCCCGTGCGCGGTCAGCGCACCCGGACCAACGCGCGCACCCGCAAGGGGCCGAAGCGCACGGTCGCCGGCAAGAAGAAGCCGGGCAAGAAGTAACAGCCGGTTCGAGATCAGAAACGTATCTAGGAGCGCATAGAGAATGCCGCCGAAGGCTCGCGCCGGCGCGACCGCTGTCAAGAAGGTCCGGCGCAAGGAACGCAAGAACGTCGCCCACGGGCAGGCGCACATCAAGAGCACGTTCAACAACACCATCGTGTCGATCACCGACCCGACAGGTGCTGTCATCTCCTGGGCGTCCGCCGGCCAGGTGGGCTTCAAGGGCTCGCGCAAGTCGACCCCGTTCGCCGCGCAGCTGGCCGCCGAGGCCGCCGCGCGCCGCGCGATGGAGCACGGCATGCGCAAGGTCGACGTCTTCGTGAAGGGCCCCGGCTCCGGCCGGGAGACCGCGATCCGCTCGCTGACGGCCGTTGGCCTGGAGGTCGGGCAGATCTCTGACGTCACGCCGCAGCCGCACAACGGTTGCCGTCCGCCGAAGCGCCGCCGGGTCTAAGGGAAGAGACGAAGAGAACATGGCTCGTTATACAGGTGCCGACTGCCGTCGTTGCCGTCGCGAGAAGATGAAGCTGTTCCTGAAGGGCAGCAAGTGCGACGGGCCGAAGTGCCCGTTCGAGTCGCGCCCCTTCCCGCCCGGCCAGCACGGCCGTGGGCGTCCGAAGGAGACCGAGTACCTCCTGCAGCTGCGCGAGAAGCAGAAGGCCCGCCGCATCTACGGCGTGCTGGAGCGGCAGTTCGCCGGCTACTACGAGGAGGCTGTGGCCAAGCCGGGCAAGACCGGTGAGGAGCTGCTGAGGATCCTCGAGTCGCGGCTGGACAACGTCGTGTACCGCGCTGGCCTCGCGTCGTCGCGCGACATGGCCCGCCAGCTGGTCAAGCACGGCCACATCGTGGTCAACGGCCGCAAGGTCGACATCCCGTCGTACCGCGTGCGCGAGCACGACATCGTGCAGGTGCGCGAGAAGTCGCGGGAGCTCACCCCGTTCCAGATCGCGCAGGGCCTCGCGGGCAGCAAGACCGTCCCCGCGTGGCTGGAGTTCATCCCGAGCGAGTTCAAGGTCCTGGTGCACAGCCTGCCCGCGCGGCAGGTCATCGACACCCAGGTCCAGGAGCAGCTCATCGTCGAGCTCTACAGCAAGTAGCACCATCGTCGGCGCCCGGTCTGGGTCGATCTTCGCGAAGCGTCGTCGAGCCAGACTGGGCGTAGGGGCCTGACGGCCCCGCCGAAGCGGAGCGCGTCAAATAGCGGGCGCGCAACGAACTGGAGGAACAGAACGTGCTCATCTCCCAGCGGCCCAGCCTCGCCGAAGAGTCGATCAGCGAGGTCCGGTCCAAGTTCACCATCGAACCGCTCGAGCCGGGCTTCGGGTACACGCTCGGCAACTCGCTGCGGCGCACCCTGCTGAGCTCCATCCCGGGCGCGGCGGTGACCAGCATCAAGATCGACGGCGTGCTGCACGAGTTCACCACGATCCCCGGCGTCAAGGAGGACGTGGTCGAGCTCGTCATGAACATCAAGGAGCTGTGCGTCAGCTCCGAGCACGACGAGCCGGTCTCGATGTACCTGCGCAAGCAGGGCCCGGGCGACGTCACGGCGGGCGACATCCAGCCGCCGACCGGCGTCTCCGTGCACAACCCCGACCTCAAGCTGGCGACCCTCAACGGCAAGGGCCGGCTCGACATGGAGCTCACCGTCGAGCGCGGCCGCGGCTACGTGACCGCCAACCAGAACAAGCAGCAGGGTCAGGAGATCGGGCGTATCCCGGTCGACTCGATCTACTCGCCGGTGCTCAAGGTGACCTACCGCGTCGAGGCGACCCGCGTCGAGCAGCGGACCGACTTCGACCGGCTCATCATCGACGTCGAGACCAAGGCGTCGCTGACCCCGCGCACCGCGCTGGCCTCGGCCGGCTCGACGCTGGTGGAGCTGTTCGGCCTGGCGCGGGAGCTGGACGCCGACGCTGAGGGCATCGACATCGGCCCGTCGCCGCAGGACGCGCAGCTGGCCGCCGATCTGGCGCTGCCGATCGAGGAGCTGGACCTGACCGTCCGCTCCTACAACTGCCTCAAGCGTGAGGGCATCAACTCCGTCGGTGAGCTGATCAGCCGCACGGAAGCCGACCTCCTCGATATAAGGAATTTCGGTCAGAAGTCGATCGACGAGGTCAAGATGAAGCTCGCCGGGATGGGCCTGGGTCTCAAGGACTCCGCGCCGACGTTCGACCCGGCCCACGTCGTGGACTCCTTCGCCGAGGTGGACTACGACGCCGACGACTACCGCGAGACCGAGCAGCTTTAAAAACGTCGGCAGCTGCATCATCAGCCGCTGTATTAGAGGAGTCCCAACAATGCCCACGCCCACCAGAGGTCCCCGCCTCGGCGGCAGCCCCGCGCATGAGCGGCTGATGCTGGCGAACCTTGCCACGTCGCTGTTCAAGCACGGTCGCATCACGACCACCGAGACGAAGGCCAAGCGGCTGCGCCCGCTCGCCGAGCAGCTCATCACCAAGGCCAAGCGCGGCGACCTGCACGCGCGCCGTCAAGCGCTCTCCGTGGTGCGGGACAAGGACGTGGTGTTCGCGCTGTTCGACCAGATCGCGCCGCGGTTCAGCAACCGTCAGGGTGGCTACACCCGGATCGTGAAGACGGGCCCGCGCAAGGGCGACGCCGCCCCGATGGCGATCATCGAGCTGGTCGAGGAGCTCGAGGTGGCCGCGCCGAAGGCGCCGCGCGCGGCCGATCGTAAGGCCGCGAAGGCGGACTCGATCGCGGTGCTCGCCGGCGACGAAGCGGAGGCGACCCCGGTCGCCGCCGCCGAGGCCGCGGGCGAGGACGCCGCCGAGGCCAAGGCCGCCGACCAGGCGGACGCGGCGAAGGACGAAGAGACCAAGGCCTGATCACCGGTCGAGGTCCGTCGGCCCGGCACCCTTTCATGGGTGCCGGGCTTTCCTTTGGGAGTTTGTACCGCATGAGCGTGCGCATCCGGCTGGACGTCTCCTACGACGGCACCGACTTCTCGGGCTGGGCCCTGCAGCCGGGCCGCCGGACGGTGGCCGGCGAGCTGCTGGCGGTCCTGGAGCGCCTCTTCGGCACGGTCGAGGGCCTGACCGTCGCCGGCCGCACGGACGCTGGCGTGCATGCCACCGGCCAGGTCTGCCACGCCGACGTGCCGCAGGAGCGCTGGGCGACCCTTGAGCCGGCACTCATCCGCAAGCTGGCCGGCCTCCTCCCGCTCGACGTCCGCGTCTTGGCGGCCCGCGCCGTCCCCGCCGAGTTCGACGCGCGCTTCTCGGCCCTGTCGCGCCGCTACGAGTACCGCGTCACGGACGCCCCGCACGGCGCCGCCCCGCTGCGCCGCCGCGACACCCTGGCCTGGCCCCGTCCGCTCGACCTGGAACGGCTCAACGCCGCCGCCGAAGGACTCGTCGGCGAGCACGACTTCGCAGCCTTCTGCCGCCGCAAGGAGCACGCGAGCACGATCCGCGCCGTGACCCGCATGGACTGGCGCCGTGACCCGGACGGCATGCTGGTGGCCACCGTCGAGGCGGACGCGTTCTGCTGGTCGATGGTCCGCAGCCTGGTGGGCGCCCAACTGGTCGCGGGCGACGGCCGCCGCGCGCCGGACTGGCCGGCGACCCTGCTGACGCGCAGCGTCCGCGCGGACGAGGTGATGGTGGCCCCCGCCCACGGCCTGACCCTGGTCGAGGTGACCTACCCGTCCTCGGCCGAGTCGTTCCGCGAGCGCGCCGACCAGACCCGCCGCCGCCGCGACCTCTAGGTGCGCGTGCCGGCCGGCCCGGGGTGTGTCAGTTCGGCGGCTGGGAAGCCGGTAGCGACGCCGCCGGGGTGGCCTCTGGCTGGATGACCGCGCGGTTCTCGATGATGCCGTTGTCCAGGTACGTCTCGACGATGTCGAACGTGATCTGTTTCGGGTACTGGTCGTCCTGGGCGAAGTTCTTGCCGTCGACGCGGGCGATCACGCAGTACGTGATGAAGTGCCCCTTGAAGTTCCAGCCCAGCTGCGTCGGCGCGCGGACGAGGGCGTCCGTGCCGGTGCCCACACCCACGCTCATACCGGCGAAGCGGCCCTTCTGGGCGTCGACGATGGGCCTGATGTCGTCGAAGGTCTGGGCGGCCACCTTCTCGGTGCTCAGATTGAAGATCCCGGCCGTGATCAGATACTCCCCGGTCGGCGACTTCATCGTCGCGCGCACGACCTCGCTGCAGCCCCCGTTGGCCAGAAGCTTCGCCAGCTCTTCGGTCGCGGCCACCTTGCAGTCGTTGGACGCCTTCGTCGCCAGGATGACATACGGCTGTTCGTCCGGCGCGGCCACGATGTTGTTGCTCGGGAACACCTCGGCCTCGGTCAGCGGCTTCGGGTCGACGTCGCGGCTGCTGATGTCACGCTTCTTCGGCCCGGTCGTCGCGCTGGACTTCGCCGAGTCCGGCCCGTTCTTCTCGTCCTTGAGGATGAACCAGGTGCCCATCGCGCAGGCGCCCAGCACCACGAGGACGGCCACGACACTGAGCAGTGCCACCCAGCGGTGCGGCCGCGGGCCGGTGCCGGCCGGGTCGACCGCCGCACGCGCCGGCGGCCCGCCGGAGCGCCCGTGGCCGCCGTCGCGATCATCACGGTCGAATCGGTCGGGGTGCCCGGATCCACCGCCTGGCGGCTCGCGCAGCGCGCGGCGGGTGCCGCCGGAGCTGTAATCGCCGGAGTGCTCCCCGCTGCCGCGCCGCCCGTCGCCGCGCCCGCGGGCGGCGGACGGATCGTCATACGGGTTGTAGGCGGGGACCGCGTCGTCGAGCGCGCGGCGCTGGCGCGGCGGCTCGTCCAGGGCCGGTGGGCGGCGCGGGGCCGCCTCGCGCCGGCGTGCGCCGCTGTCCTCGCCGGGGCGGAACATGGTCGTCTCGCCCGCATACGGCGCGGCGCGCCCGGTCTCGTCGCCGTGGACCCGCCCGGGGGCACCCTCGTCATTGGCGCCGAGGTGCTGACGGCGTGCGCCGCTGTCCTCGCCGGGGCGGAACATCGTGGTCTCGCCCGCATACGCGCTGCCGCGGCCCGTGGGGCCGGGCTCGCCGCCGAACTCGTCGCGCCGGGTGCCGGCCTTGTCGCGGTCGGCGCCGAAGGCCGGGGAGTCGAAGCCGTTGCCGGTGCGGGGTTCGTCGGGCGCGGCACGGCGCCGCCCGCCGAGGTCACCCGTGCGGCCGCCGGCGTCGCCGGTCCCGGATGCGAGATCGCCGGTGCGGGGTCCGGATTCGCCGCTGTCGTCGCGGCGACGGCGGCCCGCGGGCTCGTCCGCGCCGCGTCCGCCCGTGGCGTCGCCGGTGAAGGCGGCGGGCTGGTCGTCCTCCGCCGCGCGCCTGGATCGCCGGCCGTCGCCGCTCGTCGGGGGCGAGTCCGGGCGCATGTTCGGGAAGATCGGCACGAGCGGCGGGGGCTCGGTCGGCGCCTCCGCCGAGGTGAGCTCGGCGAGCGACTTGATGATCGGCGTCAGCTGCGGACCGTGATCGTAGGACTCCGACGGGCCACGCGCCGCCTCCTCGCGCGCGCGGCGGCGGCCGCGGGACTCGGCGGCCGGCGGCTCACCGATGGCTTGGCCGGGCGGGGGGCTCGCCGGAGGCGTGGCGCGCCCATACGCGCCGGGAGGCTCGGCGGCCGGTGGCACGGCGGTGGTTTGGCCGGGCGGGGGGCTGGCCGGGAGTGTGGCGCGCCCAAACGTGCCGGCGGGCGAATCGTCGGCGGCGCGTCGGCGGCCGGCCGGGGCGGCCTCCGGTGCGGACCAGCCGTCGAGGTTGGGCCGGGCCGGCGGCGGGGCGGGCGGCAGGGCCGAGGGGCCGAAGACACCGCTGGGGGAGTCGTCGTGGGAGCTCCAGCCGCCGCGCGGGGGCGCCCCGGGTGCGCGGGACTCGCCGCTGCCCTCGTAGCCGCCCGGGCGCTCGGGCGCCCGAGGCCGCTCGATCGCCGTGGTCCGATCGGCCGCACCGGGGCGCTCCAGTGGCCCGGGACGATCGAAGGAGCCGGACCGTTCCAACGGCCCAGGGTGCTCGAAGGATTCCGAGCGTTCCGGCGGGCCGGGGCGGTCGAACGAGCCGGGCGGAGGGCCGGGGCGATCGAAGGGCGCCGGCTCGGGCGGAGGAGCCGCGAACGGATCGGGTTCGCCCCGTCCGCCGCCCCGCAGGCCCGCGAGCCAGTTGTCGGCTTCGTCCGCCTCATCCTGGCGGAACGAGTCGGAACGCCGCTTTCGGCGCGGCTCGTCCCGAGAAGTCATGTCGCACAGGGTAGCCGACTGCGCCAGTCGGTGGCGTGCCGGCGAGGTCTCGCACACTCCGAAGGCGTGGCCGCGCGAACGCCCGGTCACCGAGGCGAGGACAATGCGTTGCGAGCCGCGCAGAGGGAGGACATCTTGGCGGGCGAGCACTATTTCTCGGCCGATCCGGCGGTCGTGCACGAGCGGCACGAGGTCGTGTTCGAGGCCGTTGACCAGGAGTTTCGGCTGACCTCGGCGTCCGGGGTGTTTTCGTGGAGCCGGCTCGACCCGGGCACCGCGGTGCTGCTGTCGCAGGCGCCACCGCCCGACCCCGCCACGGTGGGGGCGCTGCTGGACCTGGGCTGCGGATACGGGCCGATCGCCGCCGTGCTGGCCGCCGCCGCGCCGGGGGCCACCGTGTATGCGATCGATGTGAATCAGCGCGCCCTCGACCTGGTCCGCGAGAACGCGGCGGCGCTCGGGGCGGCCGACCGGATCGTCGCGGCCCTCCCCGACGAGGTGCCGGAGACTGTCGGGTTCACGCAGATCTGGTCCAACCCGCCGATCCGCATCGGCAAGCCGGAACTGCACGCTCTGCTACTGCGCTGGCTGCCTCGGCTGCTGCCCGGCGGCACGGCGTGGCTGGTCGTGGCCAAGAACCTGGGTGGCGACTCGCTGCAGCGCTGGCTCGGCGAGCAGGGTTTCGCGGCCGAGCGGTATGCCAGCCACAAGGGGTTCCGGGTGCTGCGCGTGGAAAAATCGCTTCCATGATCAGCCGCTGCCGCTGAAGCTCTTCAACGTGGGATATGTGGACGTCGCAGGGGTCGGGCACACGCTGCCGGACGGCCGTGAGCTCTTCTGCGAGGTGTCGTTCCGGGTCGGCGAGGGCGCGAAGGTGGCGCTCGTCGGGCCGAACGGCGCCGGCAAGACGACCCTGCTGAAGATGGTCGCCGGCGACCTGCCGGTGCGTACGGGCTCGGTCGCGCGCTCGGGCGGGCTCGGCGTGATGCGCCAGTTCATCGGCATGATCGGCGACGACCGCACGCTGTACGACCTGGCGCTGCAACTCGCGCCACCGCGACTGGGCGAGGTGGGCCAGCGGATGGCCACCGCCGAGCGCGCCATGCACGAGGCCACCGGGGCCGCCGCGGAGAAGGCTCAGCTGCGCTACGCCAACGCCCTCGCGGCGTGGGGCGAGGCCGGCGGGTACGACGCCGAGGTGCTCTTCGACACCGCCAGCGTCGCCGCGCTGGGGCTGACCTGGGACGACACCCGGGACCGGCCGGTGCGCACGCTCTCCGGCGGCCAGCAGAAACGCTTCGCGCTCGAGTTGTTGCTGCGCGGTGAGGACGAGGTGCTCCTGCTCGACGAGCCCGACAACTTCCTCGACGTGCCCGGCAAGCGTTGGCTGGAGGAGCGGCTGCGCGAGTCGCCCAAGAGCGTCCTGTACGTCTCCCACGACCGGGAACTGCTGGCCCAGTCGGCCGATCGCGTGGTGGCGGTCGAGGGCGGCTCCGCGTGGGTGCATCCCGGCGGCTTCGCCTCCTGGCACGAGGCCCGCAGCGCGCGGCACGAGCGGCTGGACGAGCTGCGCCGGCGCTGGGACGAGGAGCACGAGAAGATCAAAAACCTGGTCCTGATGTACCGCACGAAGGCCGCCTTCAACGACGGGCTCGCCTCCCGCCTGCAGGCGGCGCAGACCCGGCTACGCAAGTTCGAGGAGGCCGGCCCGCCACCGGCGCCCCCGAAGGAGCAGGACATCCGGATGCGCCTGTCCGGCGGCCGCACGGCCAAGCGCGCGATCATGTGCGAGCAGCTCGAGCTCGACGGCCTGACCTATCCGTTCGATCTGGAGGTCTGGTACGGCGACCGCGTCGCGGTCCTGGGCGGCAACGGCACCGGCAAGTCACACTTTCTGCGGCTGCTGGCCCGCGGCGGCACCGACCCCGACGGCCCGCAGATCGGTGCGCAGCTCGCACCGGTCGCCCACGGCGGGCAGGTGCGCCTCGGCGCGCGGGTCCGGCCGGGGCACTTCTCCCAGACGCACGACCGCCCCGAGCTCATGGACCGCACCCTCGCCGAGATCCTCTGGCGCGGCGACGACTGGCGCGACGGGCTGCCCCGCCCGCAGGCGATGCCGGCGCTGTCGCGATACGAGCTGGCGGGCCAGGCCGACCAGCGCTTCGGCACCCTGTCCGGCGGCCAGCAGGCCCGGTTCCTGGTCCTGCTGCTGGAGCTGTCCGGCGCGACGCTGCTGCTGCTCGACGAGCCGACCGACAACCTTGACCTGGCCAGTGCCGAGGCCCTGGAGGAAGGGCTGCGGCGCTTCGACGGGACCGTGGTCGCGGTGACGCACGACCGGTGGTTCAGCCGCTCGTTCGACCGATACGTGCTGTTCCGCGCCGACGGCGAGGTGGTCGAGGTGCCCGAGCCGGTGTGGGAGGGGCGCGGCTGACGAACCGGTTGCGCGGTGTCGCGCGAAACGGCGCTGAGCGGCGGGCCGCCGCCGTTTGGTGGATGATGCAATCCATGGATGAGAAGACATTGATCCACCAGATCTCGGCCCTGGTCGACGAGGAGCACAAGCTGCGCACCCAGCTACAGGCTGGCAAGATCGCCGAGCAGGAGGAGCACGACCGGCTGCGCGGGATCGAGGAGCAGCTAGACCAGCTCTGGGACCTGCTGCGCCGCCGGCGCGCGGCGAAGCTGCAGGGCCTCTCGCCGGACGAGGTCGAGGCACACTCGATCGACGAGGTCGAGCACTACCTGCAGTAGGGCGCCTCAGTCGACCCGCAGGCGGTAGCCCCGCTTCACGACCGTCTGCACGAACGCCGAGCCGCCCAGCGCCGCCCGCAGCCGGGCCACCGCCATCTCCACGGCGTGCTCGTCCGCACCTCTGGGCAGCTCCCGTAGCAGGGCCGCGCGCGACAGCACGCGGCCGGGCGAGGCCGCCAGGGCGCGCAGGACGGCCATCGGGCCGGGGGCCAGTGGCTTGAGCGTGCCGTCGATGATCGCGGCGTGGCCGCGCAGGGTGACGGCCGCGCCCGCGACGTGCAGGGTGGGGGAGCGCTTCGGCAGCTCGTCGACGAGGATGCGCACGAGCGCGCCGAGCCGGGCCCGCGCGGGCGCCGCGACCGGCACGCCGAGGCGCTGCAGCGGGGCCGCGGTGACCGGGCCGACGCAAGCGGCCAGGACGTCGGTGCGCAGCGCCTCGAGCACGTCCGGGGCCTCCGACGCGGCGACCCGCAGCAGCGAGCCGACCGCGGGCGCGGAGGTGAACGTCACCGAGTCGACGAGGCGCGAGCAGATCAGATCCACGAGGCGGCGCAGGGGCGCGGGGTCGACCGGCGGCGCCCAGCGGTACACGGGAATCTCCACGACGATCGCGCCGGCGTCGCGCAGCGCGGACGTGAGCTCGGGGTGCGGCTCGCCGTGCATCTGCACGGCGATCCGGCGGCCCGCGATCCCGCCGGGCAGAGCGCTGGACAGCAGGTGATCCAGGACCTCGTCGCAGCCCTCGGCGTCCGGGGACCAGGACTCGATCATGCCGGCCGCCCGGACCGCGCCCTTGGCCTTGGAACCCCTCGCGATCAGGTAGGCCTGGTCGAGCCGCGCCCGCAGCGCCTCGCCGAGGCCCCAGCCCTCGGCGGCCTCGATCCAGCCGCGCAGGCCGATGCCGGTGGTGGCGATGACGATGTCCGGCGCCATGTCGACGCAGGACACCGTGGCCGCCTTGAGCTCGGTGTCGTCGGCGACCGGGACGATGCGCAGGGCCGGGGCGAGCACGACGCGTGCGCCCCGCCGCTCCAGTAGGGCACCCAGCTCGTCGCGGCGGCGGTCGGCGGTCACCGCCACCGTGAAGCCCGCCAGGGGAAGATCCTCGCCCGACGCCGGGCGTGCCTCCAGGGTGCTGCCCGCGCTCACGTCGGCTCTCCGCCCGTGACGGCCGCCAACTGCGCCACGGCGACCTCGATCATGCCGTCGCTGACGCGGACCGGGTAGACCGGCACGCGCACGCCCGGCTCGTCCAGGCACTCCCCGGTGGCCAGGTCGTACACCTGCTTGTGCATCGGCGACGCGACGACCGGGGCGTCCCCGCGGCTGCCCACGATGCCGCGCGAGAGCACCGCGGCGCCGCTGAGCGGGTCGAGGTTGCCGATCGCGTGCAGGCTGCCGTCGAAGGTCCGAAAGAGCGCCACCTGCACCCCGTCGATCAGTGCGGCCACGCCGCGTTCCGGCTCCAGACGCAGGTACGGGCAGACGGCGATCCACTTCATGAGTGCGCTCCTAGGACTCCAGGCACGGGCTGTCCACGTTCGGATACGAAGGAGATCGTCGGGTCCGGTGTGCCGGGCGCGTTCACGAACGACACGAACCGCGCCAGCCGCTCCGGGTCCTTGACCGTCGCCCGCCACTCGTCGATGTACGACGAAACGTGGTGGGCCATCATGACGTCGAGCTCGGCGGCGATGCCGAGGGAGTCCTCGACGATCACCGCGCGCAGGTAGTCCAGGCCGCCCTCCATGCCCTCGATCCATGCCGCGGTGCGCTGGAGCCGGTCGGCGGTGCGGATGTAGAACATCAGGAACCGGTCGACGACGCGGATGAGTTCCTCGGTGGAGAGGTCCGCGGCCAGCAGGTCGGCGTGGCGCGGGCGAAAGCCGCCGTTGCCGCCGACGTAGAGGTTCCAGCCGTTCTCGGTGGCGATGATGCCGAAGTCCTTGCTGCGGGCCTCGGCGCATTCGCGGGCGCAGCCGGACACCGCGGACTTGATCTTGTGGGGTGCGCGGAGGCCGCGGTAGCGCAGCTCGAGCTCGATCGCGAGCCCGACCGAGTCCTGCATGCCGTACCGGCACCAGGTCGACCCGACGCAGGACTTCACGGTGCGCAGCGCCTTGCCGTAGGCGTGACCGGACTCGAACCCGGCCGCGACCAGGCGGTTCCAGATCGCCGGCAGTTGCTCCACGCGCGCGCCCAGCAGATCGATGCGCTGCCCGCCGGTGATCTTCGTGTAGAGGTCGAAGTCCCGGGCGACCTCGCCGATCACGATCAGCTTCTCCGGCGTGATCTCGCCGCCGGGGACGCGCGGAACCACCGAGTAGGTGCCGTTGCGCTGGATGTTGGCCAGGAAGTGGTCGTTGGTGTCCTGCAGTGAGGCCTGCTCGCCGTCCAGGACGTAGTCGTTGTGCAGCGACGCCAGGATCGAGGCCACCGTCGGCTTGCAGACGTCGCAGCCCCGGCCCTGCCCGTGCTCGTCAATGAGCTGTGAGAACGTGCGGATCTCGCGGATGCGGACGATGTCGAACAGCTCGGCGCGGGAGTACTCGAAGTGCTCGCACAGCGCCTTGCTCGCGGCCACGCCCTGTTGCTTGAGGATCTGCTTGAGCAGCGGCACGCACGAGCCGCAACTGGTGCCGGCCCGGGTGCACTCCTTGAGCGCGCCGACGTCGGCGCAGCCGTCCGCGATCGCGGCGACCACCTGGCCCTGGGTGACCGCGTTGCAGCTGCAGACCTGCGCCTCGTCCGGCAGCGCGACGTCGCCGGGCGCGTCGCCGGCCAGCAGGGTCAGCGGGTGGCCGGGCAGCGGGCCGCCGACGCTCGCCCGCAGCGTCGGGTAGGCGCTCGCGTCGCCGACCAGGATGCCGCCGAGCAGGGTCTGGGCGTCGTCGGAGAGCACCAGCTTGGCGTAGCGGCCGTTGGCCGGGTCGAGGTACACGATGTCGAGCAGGTCGTCGCGCGGCGTTGTCGTTTCGGGCGCTATGCCGAAGCTCGCCACGTCGATGCCGAGGAGCTTGAGCTTCGTGGACGTGTCCGCGCCGGGGAACTCGGCGGCCCCGCCGACGAGCCGGTCGGCCACCACCTCCGCCATCGCGTAGCCCGGCGCGACGAGGCCGTAGCAGCGCCCGCCGATCTCGGCGCACTCGCCGATCGCGTAGATCGCCGGGTCCTCGGTCCGGCAGCCGGTGTCGACGACCACCCCGCCGCGCGCCCCCGTCGCGAGCCCCATCGAGCGGGCCAGTTCGTCGCGCGGCCGGATGCCCGCGGCCACCACCACGAGGTCGGCCGGGACGTGCGCGCCGTCGGACAGGGTCAGGCCGAGCCGCCCGCCCGGGGCCGTCCGGCGGATCGCGGTGGTGCCGGCGCCGAGGTGCACGCGCACGCCGAGGTCCTCCACGTAGCGGCGCAGAACGGCGCCGCCGGCCTCGTCCACCTGAACGGGCATCAGCCGCGGCGCGAACTCGATCACGTGTGTGCGCAGGCCCAGCAGGCGCAGCGCGTTGGCCGCCTCCAGGCCGAGCAGGCCGCCGCCGATGACCGCGCCGACCTCCCTGCCCTTGGCGTGGTCGCGGATCGCTTCAAGATCGTCGAGGGTGCGGTAGACGAAGACCCCGTTCTGCTCGACGCCGCTGATCGGGGGCACGAACGCCGACGAGCCGGTGGCCAGGACCAGCACGTCGTACTCGTACTCCCCGGCGGCCGTGCGGACCCGGCGCGCCTCGCGGTCGACCGACACGGCCGGCTCGCCGAGCCGCAGGTCGATCCCGTCGGGCACGGCGTAGGTCAGTTCCTCGGCGCAGACGCCGTCGAAGTACGCGGACAGGCGCACCCGGTCGTAGGCGGAGCGGCCCTCCTCGGCCAGCACGGTGACGTGCCAGCGCCGCCCGGTGTCGCGGGAATGCAGGGCCTCCACGAAGCGGTGCCCTACCATGCCGTGACCGACGACGACGACCCTCATCGCAGACCCTGAGTCACTCATGCGTGCCCCTCGGTAAAGCCGCAGTGACAGCGTCGTTTCGGCGTTGTCGCGGACCCGCGACGGCGTCGTGCGGGGCCGGGCAGCGCGTGGCGACCGCTTCGGACATGGCCAAAAGGCTGCCGGGGGGCGGTTTCGCTCCAAAGTCCCGAATGTTTCACGCCTGCTAAGAGCGGCTCACACGCATCTTGAGCAGGCCGTTACCGACCCGTGGTCGAATGTTCGTCGACTGCGGTCGATGTCGTCCCGGATTCTGGGCGCCGGGTGGGCCAGATCCTCGCACGGTAGGGTGGCGACGGTTCACGGCGGGGTGAACAAACCATCGACCCCTATGTAGCAGCAAGGAGGACGCAGATGCGCACGACCGGCAGGGCCGCGATCGCGGCCGTTGCGGTGCTCGGCCTCGGGCTCACCGGATGCGGCGGTGACAAGGCCGATCCCGGGGCCACCACCTCGGCCGGAGCCTCCGGCAACGCCTCCGCGGCCGCCTCCGTCCCGGCGGGCGCCTCCACCGGCGCGGGCGCCTCCGTCCCTGCGGGCGGTGGCAGTAGCGCCGGCACCGCCGGTGGTGGCGGGCAGGGCACCGCGGCGTCGTGCCTCGTCGGCACCTGGAAGGCGGACGGGCTCAGCGGCAAGCTCAGTGGCTCGGTGAACGGCACCTTCGCGGGTGGCGGCGGCGCCCTGCTGACGATCGACGCCGGCGGCAAGACGCAGGTCGACTTCGGCCCGATGCAGCCGGTGACCTTCACCTTCGCCGTGTCCGGCAACGACGTGAAGGGCAGCTTCGGCTACGGCGGCAAGGTCAACGGCTCGATCAAGACCCCGTCGTCGGCGACCGGCACGCTGGAGCCCACCGGCACGGTCGACTTCAGCGCCCTCACGGTGACCGTGGACCTCACCGCCCCCGCCTCGGTGCGCGTCGCCGACAAGATGCCGATCACCGAGTTCACCGGGAGTGGCACCGCGGACACCGGCGGTGCCGTCGACGCGCAGCCGGTGCTCAAGAAGAGCCGGTATGACTGCGGCGGCAACACGCTCAAGCTCTCCCCGCCGCAGGGCGGCGCCGACACCGGCACCTGGACGTTCAAGAAGGCCTGATCAGGCGTTTCTCCCGGCGGCGGATCTCACAAACGCCGGTCCGCCGCCGTGTGCGAAACGTTTCGGTGCCGTCAACTTCGACGCGACGAGCGGAAACCGGGCATCCATAGAATTCACGGTCATGACCCTTGCCGTGGAACGACCGCAGTCTCAGCCCGAGCCGCGCCGCGGCCGGTGGATCGACGACTGGCGCCCGGAGGATCCCGAGTTCTGGGCGCGGACCGGGGCGAAGGTTGCCCGGCGCAACCTCATCGTCTCGATCCTCTCCGAGCACATCGGCTTCTCGATCTGGAGCCTGTGGTCGGTCTTCGTGCTCTTCCTGGGTCCCAAGTACGGGCTCGACCCCGCGCAGAAGTTTCTGCTCACCAGCGCCCCCACGCTCGTCGGCGCTGTGCTGCGCCTGCCGTACACCTTCGCGGTGGCCACCTTCGGCGGGCGCAACTGGACGATCTTCAGCGCCCTCATGCTGCTGGTGCCGACCGTCTTCGCCGGGATCATTCTCTCCCCTGGCGTCTCGTTAACCACGCTGCTCATCGCGGCCTCGGTGGCCGGCGTCGGCGGCGGCAACTTCGCCTCGTCGATGGCGAACATCAACGCCTTCTACCCGCAGCGGCTCAAGGGCTGGGCGCTGGGCGTCAACGCGGGCGGCGGGAACATCGGCGTGGCCGCCGTGCAACTCGTCGGCCTGCTGGTGCTCGCGACGGCCGGCGCCGCGCACCCCCGCCTCATCGTGCTGATCTACCTGCCACTGATCGTGATCGCCGCGTTGCTCGCCGCGATCTACATGGACAACCTGACACACGCCTCCAACGACAAGCGGGCCATGCGGGACGTCGTCAAGGACCGCCACGCCTGGATCATGTCCCTGCTGTACATCGGGACCTTCGGCTCCTTCATCGGCTTCGGCTTCGCCTTCGGTCAGGTCCTGCAGGTGCAGTTCAAGGCGGACTTCTCCACCCCTGTGAAGGCGGCCTACCTGACCTTCCTCGGCCCGCTGCTCGGCTCGCTGATCCGCCCGATCGGTGGCTTGCTGGCCGACCGCTTCGGCGGCGCCCTGATCACCTTCTGGAACTTCGTGGCCATGGCCGCCGGCGCCGGCACCGTGCTGCTGGCCTCCCGCCAGCACTCGCTGCCGCTGTTCGTGACCGGGTTCGTGTTTCTCTTCCTCTTCAGCGGTCTCGGCAACGGATCGACGTACAAGATGATCCCGGCGATCTTCAAGGCCAAGTACCCCGACGGCGAGCGGGAGGCCAGGCGCCTGGCGACCGCGCTGATCGGCGTCGCCGGGGCGATCGGCGCGCTCGGCGGTGTGCTCGTCAACCTCGCGTTCCGGCAGTCGTTCCTGCAGTACAAGACGGGTGACGGCGCCTACGTTGCCTTCATCGCCTTCTACGCCCTGTGTTTCCTGGTCACCTGGTTCGTCTATCTGCGCAAGTCGCCCGGGCGGCTCGCGGGGGTCTGAGCCGGCACCCGATTTTGTGGTCGATGGGGACGCCGAGTATCGTGGACTGCTGTTGTGCGATGACAAGGCGTTCCCATCGTTCGGGTACGCTGGATGGTCGTGCGCCGAGGCCGACCGGTTCGACGCCGCCATCGAGAGCGCACCCCAGACCGACGACGTGGAAGACAAGGTAGACCTGTGGGTACGTACAGCCCGAAGCCGGGTGAGATCGAGCGCGTGTGGCACGTCATCGACGCCACCGATGTGGTGCTCGGCCGCCTGGCCACGCACGCTGCGACGCTGCTGCGCGGCAAGCACAAGCCGACGTTCGCCCCGCACGTGGACACCGGCGACTTCGTCATCGTGATCAACGCCGGCAAGGTGGCGCTGACCGGCAACAAGCGGCAGTCGAAGGTCGCCTACCGCCACTCGGGCTACCCGGGTGGTCTCAAGGCGGTCGGCTACGACGAGCTGCTGACGAAGCACCCCGAGCGGGCGATCGAGCTGGCCGTCAAGGGCATGCTCCCGCACAACCGCCTGGGCGCGCGCCAGATCCGTAAGCTGAAGGTCTACGCGGGTGCCGAGCACCCGCACGCGGCCCAGCTGCCCCAGCCGTTCGAGATCAAGCAGATCGCGCAGTGAGCGCCGACGAAGGACAGAGCGTGACCGACGAGACCATCGCCGCCCCGACGCCGGCCGCTGTCGCGACCGTCGAGGCGCCCACCGCCACCGCTACCGCCACCGCGCCGACCCGGTCGCGCCGCGCCGGCCAGCCGATTCAGACCGTGGGCCGCCGCAAGGAGGCCATCGTTCGGGTCCGCCTGGTCCCCGGCACCGGCAAGTTCCTGCTCAACGGGCGCGAGCTGGAGAACTACTTCCCGAGCAAGGTGCACCAGCAGTCGGTCCGCGAGCCGCTGGTCATCGCCGAGAAGGCCGAGGCGTTCGACGTCTTCGCCAACCTGCGTGGCGGCGGCACCACCGGCCAGGCCGGTGCGCTGCGTCTCGCGATCGCGCGGGCCCTCGTCGAGAACGACGCGGACGACCGCGCCGCGCTCAAGAAGGCCGGCTTCCTGACCCGGGACGCGCGGGCCACCGAGCGGAAGAAGTACGGCCTGAAGAAGGCCCGCAAGGCCCCGCAGTACTCGAAGCGCTAACGAAACCCGTCGGCCGGGTGCCACCCTGGAGGTGTGCGCCCGGCCGTTTCGTGTTGTGCGAGCGGTCATGCCGAGCGGGGGAGACGCGCCGGTGGGGTTCGACCAGGGAGGTATCGCGATGGGGCGACTCTTCGGCACCGACGGAGTGCGTGGGCGGGCCAACGCCGACCTCACTCCCGAGATCGCGATGGCGGTCGCCATCGCCGCCGCCCAGGCGTTGTTCGAGCATGATCACTCCCACGCCCCGGTCGCCGTCGTCGGCCGCGACCCGCGGGCGAGCGGCGAGATGCTGGAGGCGGCCGTCGTGGCCGGCCTCACCAGCGCCGGCGCCAACGTGGTGCGGGTGGGCGTGCTACCGACGCCGGCCGTCGCCTATCTCACCGGCGTGCTCGACGCCGACATCGGGGTGATGCTCTCGGCGTCGCACAACCCGATGCCCGACAACGGGATCAAGCTCTTCGCCGCTGGCGGGCACAAGCTGCCCGACGAGGTCGAGGACGAGATCGAGCGCCTCATGGACAACAGCGGCACCCACCGCCGCCCGACCGGGGCCGGGGTCGGCCGGGTCACCGACTACGCCGAGGGCGAGGACCGCTACGTGCGGCACCTGCTCACGTCGCTGACCAGCCCGCTCGCCGAGCTCAAGGTCGTCGTGGACTGCGCCAACGGGGCCGCCTCGTCGGCCGCGCCGGAGGCCTACCGCCGCGCCGGCGCCTCCGTCATCGCGATCAACGCGGACCCCGACGGCCTCAACATCAACGACGACTGCGGCTCCAACCACATCGCCCAGCTGCGTGCGGCCGTCGTGGAGCACGGCGCCGACCTGGGCATCGCCCACGACGGTGACGCCGACCGCTGCATCGCCGTCGCCGCGGACGGCACCGAGGTCGACGGCGACCAGATCATGGCGATCCTGGCGCTGGCGATGCGGGACGCGGGCGCGCTGACGCAGGACACGCTCGTCGCGACCGTCATGAGCAACCTGGGCCTGAAGCTCGCCATGGCCGAGGCCGGCATCCGGCTGCTGGAGACCCGGGTCGGCGACCGGTATGTGCTAGAGGAACTGCGCGCCAAGGGCCTCGCGCTCGGCGGGGAGCAGAGCGGGCACATCGTGATGCCGGAGTTCGCGACCACGGGCGACGGCGTGCTCACCGCGCTGTGCCTCATGGGCCGCATGGAGCAGACCGGCAAGAGCCTCAAGGAGCTGGCCGCGGTCGTGCGGCGGCTGCCGCAGGTGATGATCAATGTGCCCGTGCTCGACCGGACCGCCGCCGCCCGCTCGCCGCAGGTGCTCGACGCGACCAAGCAGGTCGAGGCCGAGCTGGGCGGCGCAGGCCGGGTGCTGCTGCGCCCGTCGGGCACCGAGCAGCTGGTCCGGGTGATGGTGGAGGCCGGGACGCAGGAGGTCGCCCGGGATGCCGCCGAGCGGATCGCGCACATCGTGCGGACCGTGTCTTCCGTTCAGTAGGTCTTCTCCTGGGTAGGTAACGTGCGGGCATGACCAATGCCCGCACCGTCATCGTCACCGGCGCCTCCCGCGGCATCGGCAAGGCGAGCGCCGTGGCCTTCGCCGCCGAGGGCTGCAACGTTGTGCTGACCTCTCGCAAGATCGACTCGCTGAACGAGGTCGCGGCAGGAATCTCCGCCCGGTTCCCGGCCGTCGGCGTGCTCACCCACGCCGCGCACGCGGCCGAGCCCGACCAGGCCGCCGAGGTCGTCGACGCCGCCGTGCGGCGCTTCGGGGCGATCGACGTCTTGGTCAACAACGCCGGCACCAACCCGTACTTCGGGCCGTTGATGGACATCGACCCGGTCCGCGCGGAGAAGACCGTCCGGCTCAACCAGTTCGGCGTGCTCCTGTGGAGCCAGCTGGTGTGGAAGGCGTCTATGTCCGCGTGCGGCGGGGCCATCGTCAACGTCGCCTCGCTCGGCGGCATGCTCACCGAGCCGGGCCTCGGCTACTACAACGCCACCAAGGCCGCCGTCATCCACCTCACCCGGCAGATGGGCGTCGAGCTGGCGCCGTCGGTGCGGGTCAACGCGGTCGCGCCGGGCATCGTGCGCACGCAGCTCGCGCGCGGGCTGTGGGAGGACAACGAGGAGTACCTCAACGACCAGCTGCCGCTTGGGCGCATCGGCGAGCCGGAGGACATCGCCGATGTCATCACCTTCCTGGCCGGTCCGGCGTCGCGCTGGATGACCGGGCAGACCATCGTCGTGGACGGCGGGGCGCAGATCCGCGCCTCCCTCTCCTGACGATCGCCCGTTTACGTGCATAGCCCGTGCGCGTATGCGACAGTTTCACGCAAAGGTGATGCGCATATTTCTGCTACGGTACCGGCATGTGCGGAATCGTGGGGTACGCCGGCGCCCGGCCGGCCTTGAACATCGTGCTGGACGGGCTGCGGCGGCTGGAGTATCGCGGCTACGACTCCGCCGGCGTCGCGATCGTCAACGGCGGGCTGCTCACCGCCAAGCGTGCCGGCAAGCTCGCCAACCTCGAGAAGGCCGTATCCGAGCTGCTGGCCGAGGAGAGCGGGCACGCCATCGGCGTCGGCACCACCGGCATCGGCCACACCCGCTGGGCCACCCACGGCGGCCCGACCGACCGCAACGCACACCCGCACCGCTCCTACGACGGCCGGGTCGCGGTGATCCACAACGGCATCATCGAGAACTTCGCCAAGCTGCGCGCCGAGCTCGAGTCGGCCGGCATCGAGTTCGCCAGCGACACCGACACCGAGTGCGCGGCCCACCTGCTCGCCCAGGCGCTCACCGACGCCGCGGGCGACACCCCCGCCGAGCGCCTCGCCGACGCGATGCGCGCGGTGTGCCGCCGGCTGGAGGGCGCGTTCACACTCCTCGCCGTCGACGTGGAGGCCCCCGGCGTGGTGGTCGGCGCCCGGCGCAATTCCCCGCTCGTGGTCGGCCGCGGCGCCGGCGAGAACTACCTGGCCAGCGACGTGTCCGCGTTCATCGAGCACACCCGCGAGGCGGTCGAGCTCGGTCAGGACCAGGTCGTGCTGATCAGCGGCGACGAGATCGTCATCACCGACTTCCTCGGCAACCACGCCGAGGGCAAGACGTTTCACATCGACTGGGACGCCTCAGCCGCCGAGAAGGGCGGCTACGACTACTTCATGCTCAAGGAGATCGCCGAGCAGCCCCATGCCGTCGCCGAGACGCTGCTGGGCCGGCTCAACGAGCAAGGCGACCTCCTGCTCGACGAGGTCCGCCTCAGTGACCAGGACCTCCGCGACGTCGACAAGGTCTTCATCGTGGCCTGCGGCACCGCGTACCACTCGGGGATGGTGGCCAAGTACGCCATCGAGCACTGGACCCGCATCCCGTGCGAGGTCGAGCTGGCCAGCGAGTTCCGCTACCGCGACCCGGTGCTGGACCGATCCACGCTCGTCGTGGCGATCTCGCAGTCCGGCGAGACGATGGACACCCTGATGGCGCTGCGCCACGCGAAGGAGCAGAAGGCCCGGGTCCTCGCGATCTGCAACACCAACGGATCCACCATCCCGCGCGAGTCCGACGCGGTGCTCTACACGCATGCCGGCCCGGAGATCGCGGTCGCCTCGACCAAGGCGTTCCTCACCCAGCTCGTCGCCTGCTACCTCGTCGGGCTGCACCTCGCGCAGGTGCGCGGGGTGAAGTACGCCGACGAGGTGGGCGCGGTCGTCGCCCAGTTGCAGGAGATGCCGGCCAAGGTCGAGCAGGTGCTGGCGATGATGGCCCCGATCCGGGAGCTGGCCCGCGAGCTGGCCGACGCCAAGAGCGTGCTGTTCATCGGCCGGCACGTCAGCTACCCGGTGGCCCTGGAAGGCGCCCTGAAGCTCAAGGAGCTCGCCTACATGCACGCCGAGGGCTTCGCCGCGGGCGAGCTCAAACACGGGCCGATCGCGCTGATCGACCACGGCACCCCGGTGGTGTGCGTGGTGCCCTCGCCGCGCGGCCGCGGGGTGCTGCACGACAAGGTCGTCTCCAACATCCAGGAGGTCCGGGCCCGCGGCGCGCGCACGATCGTGATCGCCGAGGAGGGTGACGAGGCCGTGGCACCCTACGCCGATCACCTCTTCTACGTCCCGGTCACCCCGACCCTGCTGGCGCCGCTGGTCACCACGGTCCCGCTGCAGGTCCTGGCCTGCGAGATCGCCTCGGCCCGCGGCCACGACGTGGATCAGCCGCGAAACCTGGCCAAGTCCGTCACCGTCGAGTAGGGCACATGTGACAGGGTTGTCCCTGTGATCGTGTCTGTCGGCATCGACGTCGTGCTGGTCGAGCGGTTCGGCCAGGCGCTGGAACGCACGCCGCTGCTCACCGAGCGGCTGTTCACCTCCGCCGAGCGGGTCACCTCCTCGGGAAACCCCCGCTCGGCGGAGTCGCTCGCGGCCCGCTTCGCGGCGAAGGAGGCGGTGGCGAAAGCCCTCGGCGCGCCCGGCGGACTGCACTGGCACGACTGCGAGATCGTCACCGATCCGGACGGCCGGCCGTGGCTGACCGTCTCCGGCACCGTCGCCCAGGCCGCCGCCGAGCGCGGGATCTCCCGCTGGCACCTGTCGCTGTCCCACGACGGTGGCATCGCCTCGGCCATGGTGGTGGCGGAACAGACGCCGGCCAACCTCGGGAGCGCCCAATGAGAGCCGCGTGGCGGGTCGCGCAGGTACGCGCGGCCGAAGAATCCCTGATGAGGACCCTGCCCGGCGGCGCGCTCATGCAGCGCGCCGCCGCCGGCCTGGCGCGGCGCTGCGCCGACACCCTGCCCCGGGTGTACGGCAGCCGCGTGCTGCTGCTCGTCGGCCCCGGCAACAACGGCGGCGACGCGCTCTACGCCGGCGCCCGGCTCGCTCGCCGTGGCGCACACGTGGCGGCCATGCTGCTCGACCCGGAGCGAGCCCACCGCGGGGGGCTGGACGCGTTGCGCGAGGCCGGGGGCGTGACCGTCGATCGGCCAAGGGGCCGCGTCGACCTCGTGGTCGACGGCATCCTCGGCATCGGCGGGCGCGGCGGGCTGCGCGAGCCGGCCGCCGCCACGGTCGCCGAGATCTCCGACGTCCTGCACGACACGCCCGTCATCGCCGTCGACGTGCCGTCCGGCGTCGACGCCGACACGGGCGCGGTGACCGGCATGGCGATCCACGCCGACATCACCGTCACCTTCGGCGTGCTCAAGCCGGGGCTGATGGTCGGCGCCGGTGCGGTACACAGCGGGATCGTGGAGCTCGTCGACATCGGCCTCGGCGGGTATCTCGACGGTGATCCCGCCCTCTTCGTGCCCGACGCCACCGACATCGCCGCCTGCTGGCCGCGCCCGGGAGCGAACGACAACAAGTACTCCCGCGGCGTCGTCGGCCTCGCCACCGGCTCCGCGAAGTACCCGGGCGCCGCCGTGCTCTCCGTCGGCGGTGCCCTAGCCGGCCCCGCGGGCCTCGTCCGCTACGCCGGCGCCGCGGCCGACGCGGTGCGCCTGCACCACCCGCCCGTGATCGCCAGCGAGCGGGTCGCCGACGCGGGCCGGGTGCAGGCGTGGGTGTGCGGCAGCGGCCTCGGCACCGACGAGCGCGCCTACGGCGAGCTGCGCGCTGTGCTGGGCGCGCCGGTGCCGGTGGTGCTCGACGCCGACGCGCTGACCCTGCTCGCCGACGCTCGGATGAGCGACTGGCTGCGGGAACGCGACGCGCCCACCGTGGTGACGCCGCACGACGGGGAGTTCCAGCGCCTCGCCGGCGGCGCTCCGGGCGACGACCGGGTCGCCGCCGCGACCGGCCTGGCCGCCCGGATCGGCGCGGTCGTACTGCTCAAGGGCGACCGCACGATCATCGCCACGCCCGACGGCCGGGTCTTCGTCAACCCGACCGGCACCGCGGCACTGGCCACGGGCGGCACCGGCGACATCCTCTCCGGACTGCTCGGCTCGCTGCTCGCCGGGGGCGTGCAGGCCGAGCACGCGGCCCTCGCCGCGGCGTACGCGCACGGCCTGGCCGGCCGCCTCGCCGCCGAGGGCGGACCGGTGACCTCCGCCGACGTGGCCTCCCAACTACGCGAATCGGTCGCGATCTTAACTCGCGGGTAACGAACGTTTAGTCTTTGCGCATGGGATCCGAGGTGGTCAAGAGCGGCAACCGCAAGCGAACGGCCGGCATCATCGGCGCGGTCGTTGGTCTCGCGGCGGCCGGCGTGGCCGCCGGGGTGGCCGCCGAGCGGTACGTTGTCCGCCGCTCTAAGAATGCCGACGATCCCTACGCCGACGAGGAGTTCGGCGTCTGGGACAGCGACGAGCAGCTCACCGTCACCTCCGACGACGGCATCGATCTCTACGTCGAGGTCGTCGACGGCCCGCCTGGAGACGAAGGTCCCACCCTGGTCTTCGTGCACGGCTTCTGCCTGGACATGGGCACGTTTCACTTTCAGCGCAGACACCTGCAGGGCAAGCACCGGATGGTCTTCTACGACCAGCCCGGCCACGGCCGCTCGGGCCGGCTCACCAAGGGGGAGTACACCCTGGACTCCCTCGGCGCCGGCCTGCGCGCCGTGCTGCAGGCCACCACGCCGACCGGCCCGGTGGTGCTCGTCGGCCATTCCATGGGCGGCATGACCATCATGGCGCTCGCCGAGCAGGTGCCCGAGCTGTTCGAGTCCCGCGTGGCCGCGGCCGTGCTCATCTCCACCTCGGCCGGCAAGCTCGACCAGGTCAACTTCGGCTTCCCCGACATCGTGGCCCGGTTCCGCCGCCCGCTGCTGCCGGTCGTCGGCTTCGCCGGCCCGATCAGCTCGGCCGTCATCGACCGGGCCCGCCGCGCCTCGACCGACCTGGCCTGGCTGCTGACCAGGCGCTACGGGTTCGGCACGGCACGCCCCAGCCCGGCCCTGGTCTCGTACGTCGAGAAGATGAACTCGACCACGTCGACCGAGGTGATCGCGCGATACCTGCGCACCCTCTACACTCACGCCCGGCTGCTCGTCCTGGGCCCGCTGCGCACAGTGCCGGTCCTGCTGGTCTGTGGCGACAAGGACCTGCTGACGCCGCTGACGCACACGTACGAGATAACGTCGGTGCTGCCCGAGGCGGAGCTGGTGGTGGTCGCCGACGGTGGCCACGTCGTCATGCTCGAGCACGCCGACGAGGTCAACGACGCGATGGACACGTTCTTGACGAAGGTGCTGGAGTGACGAGAATCCTGTCGACCGTCGAGCAGACGAGGGACTTCGGGAAGGCCCTGGCGGCGGTACTGCGGGCGGGCGACCTGGTCGTCCTGACCGGCCCGCTCGGCGCGGGCAAGACCGCGCTGGCCCAGGGGGTGGGCGCGGGCCTGCGAGTGCGCGGCGACGTCACCTCCCCGACGTTCGTGATCGCGCGGGTGCACCGCCCCGACGTGTCGCGCGGCGGGACGCTGCCGCTCGTCCACGTCGACGCCTATCGCCTGGGCAACGTCAAGGACCCGATCGGCGAGGTCGACGCCCTGGACCTCGACGCGACGCTGGAGGACTCGGTCACGCTCGTGGAGTGGGGCGAGGGCCTGGTCGAGCAGCTGAGCGACGAGCACCTGGAGGTCCACCTGGACCGCCGCGACGACGACTCGCGGGTGGTGGCCCTGATCCCACGCGGCGGCGACTGGCCCTCCCGCGCGGCCGCCCTGACCGCCTGACTGGAGAGGGATGCATCGACTCATCGCGTCAGTCCTGCCCCCGCAGGCATGACCGTCAGGCGGGCTGGAGGACCTCCCAGACGTCGACCCAGGTGCCCTCGTCGTTCGTGACACGGGCGAGCAGGTGGCGGCCCGCGTGGCAGAACGCGGTGCTCATCCGATGCCCCGGGGCCAGGTCGGCGCGGAACACCTCCGCCTCCGTCGCCAGGTCGCGCACCGACAGCGTGCCGTCCAGCGCCACCGCGCGCAGGCGGCCATCGGGGCTGTCCATCTGCGCGGCGAAGGCGTCCGCGCGGCTCGTCTCGGTGTACCCGGTGAAGCGCTTCAGAAGATCCTCGCCCACGATGCGGTCGAGGCGGGCTCCCGTGGCCAGGTCCCAGACGGTCGCCACGTCGCGGCGGTAGCGCCCGACGCTCGCCGCGCCCTCGCCGGTGCTGACGAGGCGCCAGTCGGATTCATTGAGCAGTACCGCATCCGGCTTGTGCGTGTCCGAGAAGCTGGCCGTGACGCGGCCCGAGAGCACGTCCCACACGGCGAAGTGTCCGTCGGCGTCCCAGGTGACGAGCGCGAGCTGGCGGCCCGGGCCGAGGGCGACCTGCGCGTGCTGGGGGCGGCCGGCGCCGCGGCCGGGGCGCAGCTCGGTGACCAGGGCGCCGCTGTCGATGGCACGGACCTTGACGTATTCGCCGGTGCGCGCGCACTCGACCAGCGTCCGGCGGTCGGGCGTGAGCAGCCAGTCGCCGGCCGCGCGCAGGTGGTGGCGCTTGGCCAGCTGGAAGCGCTCGGGGCCGGCCGGTTCCAGGCGCACGTGCGCGGCGACGGCGCCGGAGACGACCATGCCGTCGACGGCGACGCACCGCTCGAGCAGGATGCCCTCGGCGCGGTCGGCGGTCAGGTCGTACACCCTGTCGTCGGCGGTGCGGACCTGGGCCAGCGGGGTGCCCTGGCGGTACCCCTCGCCCTCCTTGACCAGCCACCGCACCAGCCGGCCGCGGCCGCCCGGGATCGTCCACGACAGCGGCTCGACCCGCCACGACGGCGGGTCGGCGGGCACGGCCCGGGGCTGGTGGCCGCGGACCCAGGCGGCGGCGCCGCGCATGATGGCGAGCTCGGGGTCGGTGGGGCGGGTGACCGGACGGCCGAGGCCGCTGTGCAGCGCCGGGCCGACGCCGGGCAGCCGGGCCGCGCCGCCGACCAGGAGCACGACGGCCACGTCGGCCGGCACGAGCCCGGCCCGCGCGACGACCGCCCGGCAGCTGGCGATCAGCCAGCGCGTCGCCGGCTCCGTGAGCTGGTCGAGCATCCGGCGATCCATCCGGTACGCGGGGGCGCCCGCCTCCACCTCGTCCGCAGCCTCGGTCGCGTCGGCCAGCCGGTGCTTGAGCCGGCGGACGATGTCCAGGGCGTGCAGGTTGGCGCGGACGCTCGTGTCGCCGCCGGCCGCGAACGCCGGCTCCACCCACTCGGCGAGCGTGGCCCGCAGGTCCGCGGCGAGCATCACGTCGATGTCGCGGCCGCTGCCGGAGCTTTCCTGACTCAGCGGTACCGGCTGGCCGTGCCGCACCTGCGCCAGCGTGGCGGACCATGTCGCGCCCAGGTCGCACACGAGCACGTGGCCGCCCTCGGCGACCTCGACCAGCGCCATCGGGTCGAGCGCCGCGGCCGTCGCGTCGCAGACGAGCTCCGCGTCGGGGAAGCCGGCCATGGCCGCGGCGGCGACGAGGGTCTCGCGGCGGGGGTCATGGATGCGGTACCCCGCGGGCGCGCTCAGCACCAGCCGGCCGATCGGCCCGTAGCCGCGGCGCGCCTCGTCGGCGATCGCCTTCAGCGCGCTGCCGACCAGCTCCACGCCGTTGACGAGCTGGTCGCCGAGCCAGATCGCAGCGTTGGCGTCGACCGCGCGGCGCACGCCGTCGACGTACTGTCGCGGATGCTGGTCACGGGCTCGCTCCGCAGCCGCCCCGACGAGCAGGCGCGGGTGGCCCGCGCCGGTGGCGAGGGTGGCGCCGCCCGGCCAGCGTGCGGCGCCGGTGACCGGCTCGCGGACGGGGTGCAGTTGATCGGGCAGGACGACGGCGGCGGACAGGGCCCACGACCCGATGTCCACGATCAGGATCGGTTCGGCCACTGCGGTACTCCCGGCGTCGATAGCGGCCGATGCTAAGAGCCGCTCGTTGCGGTCGCGTTAACTGATCGTGCCTGTGACGTCGCAAGGTCGAGGGTCACGCCGAAGAAGTGTCGGACCCCTCCTCTAGAGTTGGGGCCGTGCTGGTGATGGTGGTGGACACGGCGACGGCGGCGGTGACCGCAGCGCTCGCGCGGGTCGGCGACGACGGGGTGACCCTGCTCGCTGGGCGGGTGACCGTCGACGCCCGCGGCGCCGGGGAGCTGCTGGCGCCGCAGATCGCCGCCGTGCTGGCCGAGGGCGGTGTGACGGCTGGCGACCTGGCGGCGGTCGTCGCGGGCCTCGGGCCCGGGCCGTTCACCGGGCTGCGTGCCGGGCTGGTCACGGCCACGGCGATGGGCCACGCGCTCTCCGCGCCCGTTTACGGGGTGTGCACCCTTGACGCGATCGGCGTGCGGCTGCCCGGCCGGGCTCTGGTGGCGACCGACGCGCGCCGCAAGGAGATCTACTGGGCGGTCTACCAGGACGGTCACCGGCTTGCCGGGCCGGACGTGGACCGGCCCGCGGCCGTCGCGCTTGACGGGATCGAGCGGGCCGCGGGAGACGGTGCCGAGAAGTATGCCGACGTGCTCGCCCTCCCCGTCGAGGGGCCGAGCTACCCGTCCGCGCTCGCGCTGGCCGAGCTGGCCGCCGAGCGAGTGCGGGCCAAGGCGCCGGGCGAGACGTTGACCCCGCTCTACCTGCGCCGCCCCGACGCGGTCCTGCCCGGCGAGCGGAAACCGGCCCTGCAGTGAGCGCGGTGAAGCTGGCCGAGCTGCGGTGGTTCCACATCGAGGAGCTGCTGCCGATCGAGGACGAGCTGTTCGGCGAGGAGCGCTGGTCGGCCGGCATGTTCTGGAACGAGCTGGCCAATGGGCATCACTACCTGGTCGCCCTGGACACGGCCGCGCCTCCCGCCGTTTCGACCCCAGCCGCCTCGACCCCAGCCGCATCCGCCCTCGCCGGCGCGGACCGGCCCCCAGCCGCCGCGCACGGTGAGCTGGGGGTCTCAGCCAGCGAGCCGGACGGTTCGGACCGCGACGCGGTCGGCGCGCACCGCGTCTCGGGCTTCTCGGCGGACGACTTGAGTGCCTCGGGTGCCTTGAGCGCGTCGGGCGGCTGCGACGGCGACACGGGCGGCGCGCGGCGTGCTCCGGGTGGCTCTGGTGTCTCCGGTGGACCCGGCGGCGATGTGGGGTCGGGGCGGATCGTTGGATATGCCGGGCTCGCCGTCGCGCCGCCGGACGAGGCATGGATACAGAACATCGGCGTGCGCAAGGACGCGCAGCGGCGCGGGATCGGTCGGCTGCTGCTGGAGGCACTGCTCGACGAGGCCGCGCGGCGCGGGGTCCGGCAGGTGCTGCTCGAGGTCGCCGTCGACAACGCGCCGGCGCAGAAACTCTATGCGCAGCACGGGTTCGAGGCCGTCGGCATCCGCCGCGGCTACTACCAGCCCAGCAACACGGATGCACTGGTGATGATGCGTGAGCACGAAGACTGAGCCGCTGGTCCTCGGGATCGAGACCTCGTGCGACGAGACCGGCGTCGGGATCGTCCGCGGGCACACCCTGCTCGCGGACGAGATCGCGTCGAGCGTGGACGAGCACGCCCGGTTCGGGGGCGTGGTGCCCGAGGTGGCCAGCCGGGCGCACTTCGAGGCGATGGTCCCGACGATGCAGCGGGCGCTGGACAAGGCGGGCGTGACACTGTCCGATGTGGACGCCATCGCGGTCACGGCCGGGCCGGGGCTGGCGGGCGCGCTGCTGGTGGGGGTGGCCGCCGCGAAGGCGTATGCGCTGGCCGCGGGCAAGCCGATCTACGGCGTCAACCACCTCGCCGCCCACGTCGCCGTCGACACGCTTGAGCACGGGGCTCTGCCGGAGCCGGCGATCGCGCTGCTGGTCTCGGGCGGGCACTCCTCGCTGCTGCGGGTCGACGACCTGGCGGGCGGGGTGACGCCGCTGGGCGCGACCATCGACGACGCGGCCGGCGAGGCGTTCGACAAGGTGGCGCGGGTGCTGGGGTTGCCGTTCCCGGGCGGGCCGCCGATCGACCGGGCGGCGCGCGAGGGGCAGGTGTCGATCCCGTTCCCGCGCGGGCTCACGGCGCCGCGCGACCTCGCCGAGCACCGTTTCGACTTCTCGTTCTCGGGGCTGAAGACGGCCGTCGCGCGATGGATCGAGGCGCGTCAGCGGGCCGGTGAGGCGGTGCCGGTCAACGACGTGGCGGCGAGCTTCCAGGAGGCCGTGTGTGACGTGCTCACCGCGAAGGCCGTGGACGCGTGCCGGGAGCACGGCGTGGAGACGCTCGTGATCGGCGGCGGCGTGGCGGCCAACTCGCGGATTCGGTCGATGGCCCAGGAGCGCTGCGACAAATACGGCATCACGCTGCGAGTGCCACGCCCGAAGCTGTGCACCGACAACGGCGCCATGGTGGCGGCGCTCGGGTCGCATCTGGTGGCCGCAGGCGCGGCGCCCGGGTCGCTGGGGCTGCCCTCCGACTCGGCCATGCCGATCACGCTCGTCACGGCGTAGGACCGGGCCGACGCAAAGCTCCGGCGCCGCGCGGGCCCGGGGGCCGCGACGACCCATACCCGGGAAGGGCTGGCCCGCGGAACGCCTTACGCTGGGTGTCCACCATGGTCATCGAGGGGATTGCTGTGGGAGTAGAGTCCAGCGCCGTGATCGTGCGCATGTGGGAGGTCAGGGCGCACCCGGAGGCGTTCGATGAACTGCTGTCCTGGGTCTGTGACGCGATGCTGCCCAAGGTCGAGGTGCACCCGATGCACATGAGCAGCGAGGTGTATGCCTCGACGGACCAGCGGCTCGTCGTCGTGTCCAAGTGGCGGGGCGGCACGCCCGAGGGGTTCGCCGAGCCGCCGTCGCAGCTGGTTGCGCGAAAGCCGCAGTTCTGGGACTTCACGCAGGTCGACCGCTGAAAAATGTAAGGCGCTCGACCGGGGGCTGCGGTTACCGTCGGGGATTGTGCGCAGATTGCCCCTTGCCGAGCCCGGGGAGCCCGACAACCGGTCGGCCGCCCGATATCTGCTCTGGATCGCGCGGCACCAGATTTCGCTGATCGCCGGGGGCGTGTGCTTCGGCATCGTGTGGATGGTCAGCCAGGCGCTCGTGCCGGCGGCGATCGGGGCCGGGGTCGACGCGCTCGCGCGGCACGACCGGCAGGGGCTGCTCTGGGCGGCGGCGGCGGTGCTCGGGCTCGCTGCCACGACCGCGTTCAGCGGGATCATGCGGCACCGGTTCGCGGTCTCGAACTTCCTCGGCGCCGGCTTCCGCACCATGCAGGTGACGGTGCGGCACGCGACGCGGCTCGGGACCACGCTGTCGCGGCGAGTGGCGACGGGCGAGGTGGTCAGCATCGGCACCACCGACTTCGACCACATCGGGTATTCGATCGACATCACCGCGCGCGGCAGCGGCGCCATCGTGTCGATCGTGGTCGTCTCCGCGTTGCTGCTGCGGGTGTCGGTGCCGCTCGGCCTGGTAGTGGTGCTCGGCGTGCCGGTCCTGGTCGCCGTGGTCGGGCTGCTGTTGCGTCCGCTGCACCACCGGCGGCGGCACCAGCGCGACCTCGCCGGGGCGCTCACCGGGCGGGCCGCGGACATCGTGGCGGGGCTGCGGGTGCTGCGCGGGGTCGGGGGCGAGGCGGTGTTCTCCGCGCGGTACCGCGCCGAGTCGCAGCGTGTGCGCTTCGCCGGCGTGCGGGTCGCCCGGGTCGAGTCGATGCTGGAGGCGGCGCAGGTCCTGCTGCCCGGGTGCTTCGTCGCGCTGGTGACGTGGCTCGGCGCGCGGTTCGCGGTGGCGGGCCGGATCACGCCGGGCGAGCTGGTCGCGTTCTACGCGTATGCCGCGTTTCTGATCGCGCCGCTGCGGACGCTGACCGAGTTCGCCGACAAGGTGACGCGCGGCCTGGTGAGCGCGCGGCGGGTGGTCGACCTGTTGCGGATCGAGCCGGATCTTCAGGATCCCCCGGATACGGTACGGCCGGAGCCGGGCGATCTCGACGACCCCGACTCGGGACTGGTCGTGCGCGAGAACCGGTTCACGGCGGTGGCGGCCGTGCGCCCGCAGGACGCGGCGGCCATCGCCGACCGGATCGCGCTGCTCACCCCGGGGTCCTCGGCCCGCCTGCACGGGGTACCGCTGCGGGAAATGGCACTGCAGGACGTGCGGCGACGGATCGTGCTCGCCGACAACGACGGGCGGCTGTTCCGCGGCCCGCTGCGGGACGAGGTCGGCGACGGCGCGACGCTGGACGCGGCGGCGGCGCGGGACATCGTCGACGCGCTGCCCGACGGCCTCGACACCGAGATCGCCGAGCGCGGGCGGGACTTCTCCGGCGGCCAGCAGCAGCGGCTGCGGCTGGCCCGGGCGCTCGCGCTCGACCCGCCGGTGCTGGTGCTCGTCGAGCCGACGAGCGCGGTCGACGCGCACACCGAGGCGCGCATCGCCGAGCGGCTGCCGGCGGCCCGCGCCGGGCGCACGACCGTGGTCTGCACGACCAGTCCGCTGCTGCTCGACCGGGCCGACACCGTCGCGTTCGTCGGCGCCGACGGGCGGGTCGCCGCGACCGGGCCGCACCGCGAGCTGCTGGACACCTGCCCGGAATACGCCGCCGCCGTGACTCGCGGGGAGGACTGATGCTGCCGATCGCCGGACCGGTGCAGGTGCGCGCCTACCTGCGTGGCCTGTTCGCCGCCTATCCCGGGCGGCTCGCGCTGGTGCTCGCGCTGCACCTGGCCGCCGCGGTGGCCGGGCTGGCCGCGCCGCCGCTGCTCGGCGCGCTGGTGGAGCGGGTCGCCGCCGGCACCACGACCTGGACCGTCGACCGGATCGCGCTGGCCATCGCCGGCTTCGTGATCGCGCAGTCGGTGCTGGTGCGCTACGCCCGGCTGGCCGCCGCGCAACTCGCGGAGCTGGTGCTCGCCCGGCTGCGCGAGGAGTTCGTCGACGGAGTGCTCGCGATCCCGCTGTCCACCGTGGAGCGTGCCGGCACCGGAGACCTACTCAGCCGGGCCTCGCGGGACGTCTCGCAGACCTCGGAGTCGGTGCAGAGCGCGCTGCCGGCGATCGTGGTCGGGCTGCTGCAGATGCTGCTCACCTTCGGCGCCATCGCGCTGATCGGGCCGATCCTGCTGCTGCCGGGCCTGGTCGCGGTCCCGGTGCTGTACTTCAGCTCCCGCTGGTACTTCCGCCGCGCGACGGCGGGCTACCTGCGCGAGGGGGCGGCGTACGCGCGGCTCACCGACGGGCTGACCGAGACCGTCGAGGGCGCCCGGACCGTCGACACGCTGCGGCTGCGGCGGCGCCGGATCGAGCGGACGCAGGAGCACCTCGCCGGGACCTATGCGGCGGCGAGGTACACCCTGTCGCTGCGCACGGTCTGGTTCCCGCTCACCGAGTTCGGCTACGCACTGCCGGCCGCGGTGACGCTGGTCGCCGGCGGCTGGTTCGTGACAGAGGGCTGGTCGACGGTCGGGCAGGTGACCGCCGCGGTGCTGTACTTCGTGGCGATCATCGACCCGCTGGACCGCGTCCTGTCGTACTTCGACCAGATGCAGCTCGGCCTCGCCTCCTTCGCGCGCCTGGTCGGCGTGCGCACCGCGGCGGCCGAGCCGGTGCCGGCGGGCGGCCCGCGGCCGGTCGACGAGCAGCTCGTGGCGAAGGGCGTGCGGTACTCCTATGTGGATGGCCGCGACGTCCTGCACGGCGTCGACCTCGCGATCCGGCCCGGCGAGCGGCTCGCCATGGTCGGCCCGTCGGGGGCGGGCAAGTCGACGCTCGGCCGGCTGCTGGCCGGGGTCCACGCGCCCCGGGCCGGCTCGGTGGAGCTGGGCGCGGTACCGCTGAGCGAACTCCCGCTGGACGAGCTGCGCGGCCACGTCGCGCTGGTGACGCAGGAGCACCATGTCTTCCTGGGCAGCCTGCGGGACAACCTGACCCTGGCCCGCGCCGGGGCCACCGACGAGGAGCTGTGCGCGGCCCTGGCCACCGTCGACGCGCTGGACTGGGCGCTGGCGCTGCCCAAGGGCCTGGACACCACCGACCTCGCGCTGTCCCCGGCGCAGGCCCAGCAGCTGGCGCTGGCCCGGCTGGTCCTCGCCGATCCGCACACGCTGGTGCTCGACGAGGCGACGTCCCTGATCGACCCGCGGGCGGCCCGCCACCTGGAGCGCTCGCTGGCCGGCGCGCTGGAGGGCCGGACCGTGGTCGCGATCGCGCATCGGCTCTTCTCCGCGCACGACGCCGACCGGGTCGCGGTCGTGGAGGACGGCCGGATCACCGAGCTGGGCAGCCACGACGAGCTGGTGGAGGCCGGCGGCGCCTACGCGGCGCTGTGGCGCTCGTGGCACGGGAGCAGATAGTCCCTAGTGGAACAGCGTGTAGACCGTCCCGATCAGCGCCACCGCCAGGATCGCGAGTACGAACGTCAGCAGCAGTTGCCGGTCGCCGTGCGACACCGGCGGCGCGGCGGGGGCCAGCGCCGGCAGGTCGACGATCGCGGCGCGCAGCTCGTCGAGCGTCTTGGCCGCGTAGACGATGCCGACCCGGTCGGAGAACTCGTCCAGGGTGAGCCGCCCCGCCTCGGTGTGCCGCTGCAGGGCCGCGATCACGCGCTGCCGGTCCTCGTCGGATGCCCGCACGGCGACCATGCCTCAGCGTGTCGCGATCGGCGCCAGGGTGGCCCCGGTGACCTGCACGAGGTCGGCGGGGGCCAGCTCGATCTGCAGTCCGCGCCGCCCGCCTGAGACATACATGGTGGGCAGCTGCGACGCGGAGTCGTCGATGACGATCGGCAGCCGGGAACGCTGGCCGACCGGGGAGATGCCGCCGGTCACGTAGCCGGTGGCGCGCTCGGCGGCGGACGGTTCGGCCATCGCGGCGCGCTTGCCACCGACCGCGGCGGCCAGCGCCTTGAGGTCCAGCGAGGACGACACCGGCACCACACCGACGGTGAGCTGCCCGTCGACCGCGGTCACGAGGGTCTTGAACAGCCGCGCGGGATCGACGCCCAGCGCCTCGGCGGCGGCCTCGCCGTAGGAGGCCGCGCGGGGGTCGACCTCGTAGATGTGCGGGGTGAACGCGATCTTCGCGCGCGTCAGCAGTGCGGTCGCCGGGGTGCCCTTGCTCGCCACTGGCTCACAATAGCGACATGCAGATCGGCGCGGTCCAGTTGTATCTCGGCCACGGCCACCTGTTCCTCGGCGCGACGAACGGCGTGGACCTGTCGGTGTTCGACGGTGATGGGGCGGTCACCGCGACGGAGCACCATGTGCGTATCGCGGCCCGGCCGCAGGTCGGACTGGTGCGGGTGCGGCTGTGGCAGGGCGCCGGGCCGCGGGTCGGCCGGCTGGTCTTCGACGGGCTGCTGAAGCTGCCGGACGCGAGGTTCTGCGTCGAGGAGGGCACCGGGCTTTCGCGGTACGTCACCAAGGTGAACAGCCACAGCCCGCGCGTGCTGGTCGCGGTCGACGACCCAGGGCACGCCTCCCGCGTCGACGTCGTGCTCGAGCCCGAGTTCGTGCCCCGCAGCGCACAGGTGTGGACCGCCGGCGAGCCGCCGTTCCCGAAGCTGACGGTGTCGCCGACCGCGCCGCGGCACCGGGCCGACGCGTTCGCCGACGCCATCGCCGGGCACGACTTCCCGCGCAAGCGCCTGGCGGCGGCGCTGCTGGTCGTCGCCGAGGAGCGCCGGCAGCGCAACTCCGAGCAGAGCGTCGCCTTCTACGTCAACGACATCGTCGAGTGGCTGCGCTGGCTCAACGACCGCCTGACATACGAGATGTGCCGCGACACCGGCCGCCACCTGCTTGGCCACCTCGGCGCGCGCCCGCCCGACCTGCTCGCCGACGACGTGCTCAACGACCTGCAGCGGCGCCTGGGCCATCCGCTGGTGTGAGCAGCAGCGCGGCGGGCTCCCCGGCGATCCTGGTCAGCGCGAGCGTCGCGGCACGGGAGCCCTCGAGCCGCAGCTGCCGGCGCAGGTCGTCGACGTTGTGGGCCGACCCGCGCTTGAGGATCTGCACGGACCCGACGTCGAGCGAGCGCAGCGCGGCCCGCAGCTTCTTCAGGGCGATCGGCAGCCGGTCGAGGATCTCGTAGCGGCGGCCGAACGGGGTGGGTGTCGCCGACGCCGAGGTGATGTAGGCGATCGTCGGGTCCAGCAGCACGCCGTCGAGCTGCGCCGCGAGCTCGGCCACGAGGTGGGCGCGGACCACGGCGCCGTCGGGGTCGTAGAGGTGGGCGCCGGTCGGGCCCACCGGGGCGCGCTCGTCGCCGGAGCCGGTGAGCTCGAAGGCGTCCGCGCCGCGCAGCACGGTGGCCCGGCGCGGGGCCGCGGCCAGCGGACCGCACCACGCGGCCGCCTCGACCACGTCGCCGTCCACCGAGACCCACTCGCCCTCGGCGCCGGCGGGCAGCAGGGCGTGGTCGATGCCGGGGGCGAGCTTGAGCACCGTGTGCGGCACCCGGCCGGGCAGTCCCGTGACGAAGTCCCAGGGCGGGGAGTACGCGCGCGGGTCGAACACCCGCCGTCCGCCCGACGTGCGGCGCGCCGGGTCACAGAACACGGCGTCGACGGCGTCGAGGGGGACCTCGGTGGCGTCGCGGGTCTGCACGAGTACCGAATCCGTCAGGCCCAGGGCGCGGACGTTGGCCTCCGCGACGGCGGCCGTGGCGGCGGATGCGTCCACGGCCAGCACCCGCAACCCGGCCCGGGCGAACGCGATGGTGTCGGCGCCCACACCACAGCCCAGGTCCGCGACGTGGCGCACGCCCGCGGCGGCCAGCCGGGCGGCCCGGCGGCGCGCGACCGCGGCCCGGGTCGCCTGCTCGAGCCCGGCGCGGGTGAAGAGCATCACGGCGGCGTCCGCGCCGAACTTCATGGCCGCGCGGCGGCGCAGCGCGGCCTGGGTCAGCGCGGCGGCGGCCAGGGCCGGCGCGAATCCGCGGGCGCGTAGCGCCGAGGCCGCAGCGAGTGGGTCGCCGTCGGGCAGCGCGGCCGCCGCCTCGAGTGCGGCCCGCCCGGCCTCGGTTTCCAGGGCCTGTATGTCGTCGAGCTCCACCCGGCGATTATCCCGGGGTGATTTCGCGGCGTGTCTGGCACTCTAGTTGACGGAGTGCTAGCCGCCGACATAATCTCCGATTAGCACTCTCCAGTCGAGGGTGCCAGTAAACCCGGCCGGAGCCGGCACCCGCGACGACGGCTTCACCGGGCACCGATAGCAAGCTCGATACCCCAGGAGGGTATGCCCGTGACTACCGCGACGCAGGTTGCGATCAAGCCGCTCGAGGACCGCATCCTGGTCCAGGCCAACGAGGCTGAGACGACCACCGCCTCGGGCATCGTCATTCCGGACACCGCGAAGGAGAAGCCCCAGGAGGGCACCGTCATCGCGGTCGGCCCGGGTCGCATCGACGACAAGGGCAACCGGGTGCCGATCGACGTCAAGGTCGGCGACACCGTCATCTACTCGAAGTACGGCGGCACCGAGGTCAAGTACGCCGGCGCGGAGTACCTGGTGCTCTCGGCCCGCGACGTGCTCGCCGTCATCGAGAAGTGACCTCGTTTCAACTAGAAGCATCTCACTAGAAGCAGTGGCCACCGCCCCGGACCCGTGCGCAGGCGCGAGGCAGCCGGGGCGGTGTCGCTTTGAAGGGAATCCACAAGCATGGCGAAGATCCTGAGCTTCTCCGACGAGGCGCGCCACCTGCTGGAGCACGGCGTCAACCGCCTGGCCGACACGGTCAAGGTCACGCTCGGCCCCCGGGGGCGCAACGTCGTCCTGGACAAGAAGTTCGGTGCCCCCACCATCACCAACGACGGCGTGACGATCGCCAAGGAGATCGAGCTCGCCAACCCGTATGAGAACCTCGGCGCCCAACTGGTCAAGGAGGTCGCCACCAAGACCAACGACGTGGCGGGCGACGGCACGACCACCGCTACGGTCCTGGCCCAGGCGCTCGTCCGCGAAGGCCTGCGCAACGTGACGGCCGGCGCCAACCCGGCCGGCCTCAAGCGCGGCATCGACGCGGCCGCGGCCGCGGTCGTGGCCGCGCTCAAGGACAAGGCCACGCCGGTCGCGAGCCACACCGAGATCGCGCAGGTCGCGACCATCTCCGCGCAGGACGCCACCATCGGCGACCTGATCGCCTCGGCGATGGACCGGGTCGGCCGCGACGGCGTCATCACGGTCGAGGAGGGCTCGACCCTCACGACCGAGCTCGAGGTCACCGAGGGCATGCAGTTCGACAAGGGCTTCATCTCCCCGCACTTCGTGACCGACACGGAGGCGCAGGAGGCGGTGCTCGAGGACGCGTACGTCCTGCTCACCACCCAGAAGATCTCCGCGATCGAGGAGCTGCTGCCCCTCCTGGAGAAGATCGTCCAGAACAACAAGCCGCTGCTGATCATCGCCGAGGACGTCGAGGGCCAGGCGCTGTCGACCCTCGTCGTGAACGCGATCCGCAAGACGTTCAAGATCGTCGCGGTCAAGGCCCCCGGCTTCGGCGACCGTCGTAAGGCGATGCTGCAGGACATCTCGATCCTGACCGGCGCCGAGCTGGTCGCCCCCGAGCTCGGCTACAAGCTCGAGGGCGTCGGCCTGGAGCAGCTCGGCACCGCCCGCCGCGTGGTGGTCACCAAGGACCTGACCACGATCGTGGACGGCGGCGGTGAGCAGTCCGAGGTCGCCGCGCGCGTCGAGCAGCTGCGCAAGGAGATCGAGGCCTCCGACTCCGACTGGGACAAGGAGAAGCTCAACGAGCGGGTCGCCAAGCTCGCCGGCGGCGTCGCGGTCATCAAGGCCGGCGCGGCGACCGAGGTCGAGATGAAGGAGCGCAAGCACCGCATCGAGGACGCGATCTCCGCGACCAAGGCCGCGGTGCAGGAGGGCATCGTCCCGGGCGGCGGCGCCGCCCTGGCGCAGATCGTCCCGGTCCTCGACGGCGACCTCGGCCTCACCGGCGACGAGAAGGTCGGCGTCTCGATCGTGCGCAAGGCCCTGGTCGAGCCGCTGCGGTGGATCGCCCAGAACGCCGGCTTCGACGGATACGTCGTGGTCGGCAAGGTCACGGCGCTCGACTTCGGCCACGGCCTGAACGCCGCCACGGGCGAGTACGTCGACCTGGTGAAGTCGGGCATCGTCGACCCGGTGAAGGTGACGCACAGCGCGGTCGCCAACGCCGCGTCGATCGCCGCCCTGCTGCTGACGACGGAGAGCCTGATCGTCGAGAAGCCGGCCGCCCCGGAGCCCGCCGCCGCCGGCGGTCACGGCCACGGGCACGGCCACTCGCACGGCCCGGGCTTCTGACCCGGCGAAACACCACACCGACGGCCCCGGGCGCTCGCGCCCGGGGCCGTTCGCCGATCGGGTGGCGACGCAAAAGATTAGGGACGCATTACAGGGCTTGGAGTCGCCGGGACGATCGCCGCATGCTTGGGGCGTGCAGACTCGTAGATTCGGGGCGCTCGCCGGGCTGGCCGCCGCGGCCGTCGCACTCGGCGTCGCCGAAGCCGTCGCGATTCTCACCGGGGCGACCACGTCGCCCCTGATCAGCGTCGGCGGCGTGGTCATCGACAACGTGCCGGCCGGGGTCAAGGACCTCGCCGTCTCGATCTTCTACACCTACGACAAGCTCGCCCTCACGATCGGCACGATCATCGTGCTGGCCCTCTTCGCCGCGGTGATCGGGATACTGGCGACCAGGCGCCGGATCATCGGGTACACCGGGATCGCCGTCTTCGGGGTCGTCGGCATCGCCGCGGCGCTCACCCGGCACAACGCCCCGTGGTACGCGTTCGCCCCCACCCTGGCCGGCGCGCTCGCCGGCGCCGCCGTGCTGCGCTGGCTGCTCGGCCACGAGGCGGGGTCCGCCGCGACCGTCGAGGAGCGCCGGTGGTTCCTGCGCGCCGCCGGCTACACGCTCGCCGCGGCGGCCGTCGCGGGCTTCGCGAGCCGCTGGTGGTCGACGCGGCGCGGCGTGGAGGCGGACCGGGCCGCGATCGACCTGCCCAGCGTCCCGCCCGACATGGTGGCGCCCCTGCCGCCGCAGGCCGACGCCGGCCTGCCCGATCTCGCCCCGTTCGTCACCCCGAACAAGGACTTCTACCTGATCGACACCGCGCTGGTGGTGCCCCGGCTGACCAGCGAGGACTGGAAGCTGCGCATCCACGGCCGGGTGGAGAGGGAAGTCACGATCGGCTATCGGGAGCTGCTCAAGCGGCCCATGATCGAGCGGTACATCACGCTCGCGTGCGTGTCCAACCAGGTCGGCGGCGGGCTCATCGGCAACGCCAAGTGGCAGGGCGTGCGGGTCGCCGACCTGCTCGACGAGGCGCGCCCCAAGCCGGGCGCCGACCAGGTCGTGAGCCGCTCGATCGACGGGTTCACCGCGGGCACCCCCACGGCGGTCCTGCGCGACGGCCGCGACGCCATGCTCGCCATCGCCATGAACGGCGAGCCGCTGCCGATCGAGCACGGTTTTCCGGTCCGCATGGTGGTGCCCGGACTGTACGGATACGTCTCGGCGACAAAATGGCTCGTGGAACTCGAGCTGACGTCGTTCGCCGATTTCGACGCCTATTGGATCAAGCGCGGATGGTCGGCGCAGGGGCCGATCAAGACCGAATCGAGAATCGACACCCCGCGCGACGGCGCCAATCCCCGCGCCGGCGAGGTCACGATCGCCGGCGTGGCCTGGGCGCAGCATCGCGGCATCGCCAAGGTCGAGGTCCGGGTCGACGACGGGCCGTGGCAGACGGCGACGCTGCTGCCCGTACCGTCGATCGACACGTGGCGGCAGTGGACCCTCACATGGCGGGCCACGCCCGGCCGGCACCGGCTGACGGCGCGCGCGACCGACAACGGCGGCCAGACGCAGACGGATGCCGTGGTGCCGCCGGATCCCGACGGAGCCACGGGGTGGCACTCGATCGACGTCGAGGTGAAGTGACGCGCCCGCTAGCGGGCCGCGGTGCGTGACCGGGGACTGCCGGCCGTGGTCTGCGGGCGCCGCTGCGACGGCACGCCGGGCGCCGGGTGCGTGGGGCCCGGGCGCCCGCCGGGTGCGGTGCGCAGCGGCTGCTGCGCACCGGTCGCCGGCATCGGAGGCGTCGGGCGCAGGCCCAGCTTCGCCTCCAGCCGGGGCACGTCCACCCGGGCGCGGCGACGGTCCGCGGCGTCCTCCCAGCCGAGGGCCAGTAGCCGCAGGCGCTCGCCCTCGGTGAAGCCGCCCCACACGCCGTACGGCTCGCGGCTGCTCAGCGCCTGCGCGGCGCACTCCGCGCGCACCGGGCACGCCCGGCACACGTTCTTGGCGGCGGTCTCCCGGCGGCCGCGCGATGCCCCACGCTCACCGTCGGGGTGGAAGAACTGTGCGCTGTCCCGGCCGCGGCACAGGCCGAGCCGCTGCCAGTCCCACACGTCCGCGATCGGACCGGGCAGGCGAGTCACATTCGTCATTCGCTCCTCCTTCCAGGCGTGCGGCCTGGAATTCGCGCGGAGGGCAAACCCTGTACAACGCGCGAGACCGCCGCGGGTGACGGCACGTCATCGATCAATTTCCCGTGAGCCAATCGCGGTGAAACCACGTCTAGATCTCGCCATTTCGTGTTTCTCTCTTTGAGAGAGAGGAGTACGACGGTGCGTACGATTTTGGTGTGTGTGCGAACACAGGTCGCGGCGCAGACGGTCGCCGCAGCCGCGGCCAGGCTGGGAGTGGCACACGCGGTGCGGACCGCCGTCACGATGGTCGAGGCCCTGGCGCGACTCAGCGAGCAGCCGGCCGACCTGGTGCTGGCGGACCCGACGCTCTCCCGGCCCGACAGCGCGGAGTTCTCCCGCCGCGTGCTGGCCGTGGCGCCGGCCGCGACGGTGGTCTTCTTCGGCACGGAGGAGCCCCGGGCCGCCGCCGCGGCGATCGCCGCCGGCGCCCGGGCGGTCATCCGCGTCGATACGGCCGACCCGGTGACGACGCTGGCCAAGGCGGTCCTGCTGGTGCTGAGCCAGGTCGGTCGCGGCAACGGCGAGCCGGTGCTCCAGGTGCGCGTCGGCGTGCCGAGCCAGGCTGCGGGCGGCATGGTGCACTCGGGCCGGGGGCTGCCCGCCACCGCGCGCACCGCCGTCGGCGTGCCGAACGGCCGGGTCGCCGGGACCGGGGTGCCCCAGCAGCGCGTCGACGTGTCAGGCGAGACGCCACGGCGCCGCGTCGAGCTGACCGAGCGCGAGCTGCAGGTGCTGCGGGGGATGTCGGACGGGAAGAGTAACGCCGAGATCGGCCGCGAGCTGTTCGTCTCCGAGGACACCGTCAAGACGCACGCTCGCCGGCTGTTCCGGAAGCTGGGTGCACGGGACCGGGCACACGCCGTCGCGGCGGCGTTTCGGGCCGGGCTCGTAAGCTAGCGGCGGTGCGGGCGATCCAGCGCATGCCGCAGCGCCTACCCGTCGCCCGAGAAACCTAAACGAGAGCCTGTTCAGCCGTCGTTGTCGTCGGTCGCGCTCGCGAGCGCATCGTGGACACCGTCAGCGTAACCCCGCGCATACTCCCACGTGACGTAATGGTCCGGGTCGGGGTCGAAGGCGGGCTCGTGCACGCGCGGGCGCCCGGAGGTCAGCAGGTGTTTCAGGTTGCCCCGCAGCAGGTCCCAGTCGAAATAGTGCGGCTCGTGGCAGTCCTCACACTCGATGACGAGCCCACGGACGCCTATCGCCGTGAGCAGCGCCTGGTAGATCTCAAGATCGGCAAGGTCCTCGAGAACGTCTTGGCGCTCGGCGGCGGTCAGCGGGTCGTCGGTCGCGCTGTCGTCGAGCTCGGCCGACGGATCGGCCGGGTCGCCGGCAAACGGGTCGATGGGCTCTTCGTGCACGACTCAACGGTAGCCCCATTCGGCCCCGGTGTGGGCCCGGGCACGGCTCTGCCATGGCGGGCAGTTGCGCCGCCGGGGCGGAAGTACGATGAGACGCACCCGCTGGACGACCGAGAGCTGGGATGCGCTTCATGGACTTCTCGCGACCTGACGTGCTGCCGTTGGGCCTGACCTTCGACGACGTGCTGCTACTTCCGGGCGAATCGGACGTCGTGCCCAGTGGTGTCGACACCTCGAGTCGAGTCACCCGGAACATCACCCTCCGGATACCGCTCGTCTCCAGCGCCATGGACACCGTGACCGAGGCACGGATGGCGATCGCCATGGCGCGGCAGGGCGGCATCGGCACCCTGCACCGCAACCTTTCGATCGAGGACCAGGCGCAGCAGGTCGACCTGGTGAAGCGGTCCGAGGCCGGCATGATCACCAACCCGGTGACCTGTTCGCCCGACACCACCCTCCGCGAGGTCGACGCGCTGTGCGGCCGCTACCGCATCTCCGGCGTCCCGGTCACCGACGCCGAGGGCCAGCTCGTGGGCATCGTCACCAATCGCGACATGCGCTTCTTGTCCGACCCCAACACCCGGGTGCGCGACATCATGACCGTCGCCCCGCTGATCACCGCGCGCGTCGGGGTGAGCAAGGACGAGGCGCTCGCGTTGCTGCGCAAGCACAAGATCGAGAAGCTGCCGATCGTCGACGACTCGGGCAAGCTGCGCGGCCTCATCACCGTGAAGGACTTCTCCAAGAGCGAGAAGTTCCCGCACGCGACCAAGGACGAGGCGGGCCGCCTGCGGGTCGCCGCCGCGGTGGGTGTCGGTGATGACTCCTACAAGCGGGCCCGCACACTCATCGACGCCGGCCTGGACATCGTGATGGTCGACACCGCGCATGGGCACAACCGGCAGGTCGTCGACATGGTCGCCCGCCTGAAGAAGGAGACGTCGGTCGACGTCGTCGGCGGTAACGTGGCCACCTACGAGGGCGCCAAGGCGCTTGCCGAGGCCGGTGCGGACGCGGTCAAGGTCGGCGTGGGGCCCGGCTCGATCTGCACCACCCGGGTGGTCGCCGGCGTCGGGGTGCCGCAGATCACCGCGATCATGGAGACCGCCCGTGCCTGCCGCCCGCTCGGCGTGCCGATCATCGCCGACGGCGGCATGCAGTATTCCGGCGACATCGCCAAGGGCATCGTGGCCGGCGCCGACACGGTGATGCTGGGCAGCCTGCTCGCCGGCTGCGAGGAGAGCCCGGGCGACCTGATCTTCATCAACGGCAAGCAGTTCAAGGCGTATCGCGGCATGGGCTCCCTCGGCGCCATGCAGTCCCGCGGCCAGGCGCGCTCCTACTCCAAGGACCGCTACTTCCAGGACGACGTGCTCTCCGACGACAAGCTGGTCCCCGAGGGCATCGAGGGCCAGGTGCCCTACCGTGGCCCGCTCGCCGCAGTCGCCCACCAGCTCATCGGAGGCCTTCGCTCCGGCATGGGGTTCGTCGGCGCGCCGACCGTCCCCGAGATGCACGAGCGCGGCCGGCTCATTCGGATCACCGCGGCCGGGCTCAAGGAGAGCCACCCGCACGACATCCAGATGACCGTCGAGGCACCGAACTACCACTCGCGGTAGCGGTGGTCCACACCCCGAATCCAACAGGAGCTGACAATGCGTGACGTGGTCGAGATCGGGCTCAGCAAGATCGCCCGGCGTGGCTACCACCTGGACGACATCGCGATCGTCCCGACGCGCCGCACCCGCGACGTCGACGACGTTTCCACGAACTGGCAGCTCGACGCGTACCCGTTCAAGATTCCCTGCGTGGCGCACCCCTCCGACGCCACCATGAGCCCGGCCACGGCCGTCGCGCTGGGCAAGCTCGGCGGTCTCGGCGTGCTCAACGTCGAGGGGCTCTGGACGCGGTACACCGACCCCACCAAGATCCTGGAGGAGCTGGCCGGGCTGGACGACGACGCGCGCGCCACGGCCCGTCTCCAGGAGGTCTACGCCGAGCCGATCAAGCCCGAGCTGATCGGCGAGCGGGTCAAGGAGATCCGCGACGGCGGCGTCACGGTGGCCGTGCGGGTGTCGCCGCAGCACACGCTCGCCCTGGCCCCGGTGATCCTCGACGCCGGCGTGGACCTTCTCGTCATCCAGGGCACGCTGGTCTCCGCCGAGCACGTCTCGACCACCGACGAGCCGCTCAACCTCAAGGAGTTCATCGCCGACCTCGACCTGCCGGTCATCGTCGGCGGCTGCACCAACTACCAGACCGCGCTGCACCTGATGCGCACCGGCGCCGCTGGCGTCATCGTGGGAATCGGCGCCGACGAGTGGTCGACCACCGACCGCGTGCTGGGCATCCGGGTCCCGATGGCGACGGCGATCGCCGACGCCGCCGACGCGCGCCGCGACTACCTGGACGAGACCGGCGGGCGATACGTGCACATCATCGCCGACGGCAACATCCAGACCTCCGGCGACATCGCCAAGGCGCTGGGCTGCGGCGCCGACGCCGTCATGGTCGGCGAGCCGCTGTCGCGCAGCGAGACGGCCCCGGCCGGCGGTGCGTGGTGGCACTCGGCGGCGAGCCACCCGAAGCTGCCGCGCGGCTCGTTCGGCTCGGCCGAGCCCTCGCTGGGCACCCTGGAGCGGGTGCTCTACGGCCCCTCAGAGGACCCCGACGGTGTGCTCAACCTCTTCGGCGGCCTGCGCCGGGCGATGGCCAAGTGCGGGTATCGCGACCTGAAGGAGTTCCAGAAGGTCGGCCTCGTTCTCGACAAGTAAGGCAAGTAATACGAGCAGGACGGGTCAGGGGTCCGCGCGACCGTCGCGGGCCCGGGCCTGTCCTGCTTGTGTGATGAGCGCACGCTGATCAGTGCGTAGCGACGCCGATGGGAGGGCCGGGTTTCCGGCCCTCCCATCGTTCACGGTTGGCTCAGCGGGGGAGCGCCTGCTGCAGCTCGGCGCGCAGCGCGGGGGTCAGCATCTCGCCGGCCTGCTTGGCCAGGCGGGCCATCTCGTAGCCGACCACGCCGATGTCGGCCTCGCGGCCGGCCAGCGTGGCCAGGATCGACCCGTCCCGGATCGACATGACCAGGAAGAAGCCCTGGCCCATCTCGACCACGGTCTGCTTGACCTCGTCACCGTCGAAGATCCGTGCGGCGCCGCTGGTGACGCTCACCAGGCCGGACGTGACCGCGGCCAGCTGATCGGCGCTGTCGCGGGGCAGGTGGTCGGAGACGGCCACCAGCAGGCCGTCGGAGGAGACCACCACAGCATGTGCGATGCCGGGCACCCGCTCGGTGAACGCGTTGATCAGCCAGCTCAGGTCCCGTGCTTGTTGGCTCAGGGTCACGCCGTGCTCCCTCGATGTTCGTTGATCGGCACCGTGGGCACCTCGTCCTCGTTCGCGGCCCGGTGCACACCACTGTAGAACCGGGTGAGCATGCTCCCAACGCTAGCCGGATCCGGTTCCATATGGGGGCCCGCGACCGGCTGCACCGGCTCGGGCGCCGGCACCTGGCCGGTGGGGTCCCCCGGCAGCTGGGCTAGCGGGACGCGGATGGGCAGCCCGGCGTTGCTGGTGCCGGCCGTGACCGGCTGGCGCTGCACCGGGATCGCCCGCGACGTGGCGGCCGCGTCGCCACCCCCGCCGCGGGACCACCAGCGGGTGCCCTTCGCCGGGGGCGCGACGTTGCCGCGCGCCGCGGCGCCCAGGATGTCCTCGGCGCGGCTCGGGCCACGCCGGATGCTGGCCGGGCCTCCGTTCGCGGCGTGGTTCGCCGGCGGCGTCGACGCGGCCGCCCCCGACACCGGCACACCGGCCGCGGCCGGCACCCCGGACGAGGGCGTCGCCGACAGCGGCGCACCGGTCGGCCCAGCCACCGGCGTACTGGCCGCGGCCGGCACCCCGGACGGCGGCGTCGCCGACAGCGGCACAGGCGAAACCGGCGTCGCCGGGACGGGGGCCGCGGAGACCGGCGCGGCGGAGACCGGCGCCGCCGACGCGGGGGCCGCCGAGACGGGGGTCGCCGGGACGGGGGCCGAGGAAACCGGCGCGGCCGGGACCGGTGCGGTCTGGCCCACCGTTACCGGCATCTGCGACTCGATGGCCCCGTCGGCCTGACCCGCGTTCTGGGCCGTGTTCTGGCTCGTGTTCTGTTCCGCGCTCTGTTCCGCGCTCTGTTCCGGGTCCGCCGCCTCACGAGCCGCGGCCGCCGCGGCGGAGGACGCCACGGGCCAGGTCGTGTCCGTCGCCGGAGCGTGCGGCAGTTGCGGCGCCGCGACCGCGGGCACCCCGGAGACCGGCCGTGCCCCCTCCGCGCCCTCCTGGCCGGCCGTGGATGTCGGCCGGCTGGGCAGGGCCGGCAGCACGGCGGTCGGCGCGTCGTCGAGCTCGGGCCCGGTCAGCACCGGCACCGCGCCGCCGTCGACCGGCAGCCGGGCCGCGCCGGCGATCCAGTTGGCGGCGTTGCCGTAGAGCCCCGCACCCTCGGGGGGCGCGGCCAGCAGGCGGGCCGGCAGCGTCACGTATGCCGTCACACCGCCCTCGGTGGCGGTGAGCCGGACCGAGACCCCGTGACGGTCGGCGAGGTGACCGACCACGACGAGGCCCATCCGCTCGGAGGCGGCGACGTCGATCGCGATCGGGCTGGAGACGCGCTCGTTGGCCTCGATGACGCCGGACTCGGTCATGCCGATGCCCTTGTCCTCGATGACGATCGTCGCCTCGCGGACCTGCTGGGCCGGCCAGCCCGTCACCGCCACCACCGTGTCGGGCGGGGAGAACGTCGTCGCGTTCTCCAGCAGCTCGGCGAAGAGGTGGACGATGTCGGAGACGGCGTGGCCGACGACGTAGATGTCGCTGGGCACGTCGTGGCGGATCCGGGCGTACTGCTCGATCTCGGCCATCGCCGCGAGCATCACGGCGGAAAGGGAGACCGGCTGCGCCCACCGGCGGGTCGCCTCGCTGCCGGCGAGGACCAGCAGGTTTTCGTCGTTGCGGCGCATGCGCGTGGCCAGGTGGTCCAGCCGGAACAGGTTGGCCAGCTGGTCGGGGTCGGTCTCCGCCGACTCCAGCTGGTCCAGCAGCTGGAGCTGGCGCTCGACCAGCGTCTGCGACCGGCGGGCCAGGTTGATGAACATCGCGTTGACGTTGCGCCGCATGACCGCCTGCTCGACGGCCAGGCTGACCGCGCTGCGGTGCACGGCGGTGAACGCGTCGGCGACCTCGCCGATCTCGTCGGAGGAGCGGACCCGGGTCGTGGTGTCGACCGTGACCGTCTCACCGCGCGGCAGCGTCCTCAGGCGCTGGATCGCCTCGGGCAGGCGGTGCTGGGCCACGTCGAGCGCCTGCGCCCGCAGCTGGCGCAGTGAGCGGGCCATCGACCGGCCGATGAGCCAGGACAGCAGCAGCGCCAGGAGCATGACCAGCACGATGGCCGAGGTGGCGACGATCGCGTTGTTGCGCTGGGTCGTGCTGCGTTTGCCGGCGCCCTTGATGGCGTCCTCCAGCATCTCCTTCTCGATGCTGCGGAGGTAGTCCAGCTCCTGGGTGCTGGCGCGCCACCAGTCCTCGGCGGAGACGCCGACCGCGGCGCCCCGGGCGCGGGAGATGACTTCCCGCTGTAGCCGGGCGACGGTGGAGACCGCGGACTGGCGCAGGTTGCGGTCGTAGAGGGCGAGGTGGCGGGGGCTCGCCGAGGCACGGAACCGCTCGACGGCGGCGACCTGCCGGGCCTGGATCTCCGAGAACGTCTCGAAGTCGTCGGGCGCGAACCTGCCCGCGCTGGCCGCGGCGAAGATCCGCCCGCGCAGCTGGTCCTTGAGCTCCTTGGACTGCGCGAGATCCATCAGCGAGGAGACCTCGGCGACGGACTGGGAGTCACCGCCGATGTCCGGGCGGGCCGGCACCAGGTCGAAGAGGTGCTGGATCGTCACGGAGTACTGCGTGAAGACCGCCTCCTCGCGCAGCCAGCGCGACTTCACGCCGGCGCGCACGAGCGCGAGGTCTTGGAAGTCGGCGGTGACCCGGTTCTGCGTCTGGCTGAAGGCCGGGTTTTCCAGCAGCGGGTGGGCCTGCGTGGAGAAGGCCTGCAGCGCCGCGTCGGTCGCGGCGTAACTCGCCGCGAGCTCGTCGGCGGAGTTCGGGCCGGTGGGCGCGGCGGGGGTGTTCGACTTGGCGAGAACTCCGGCCGTTCGGTCCCTTTCGATCTGCAACTGGTGGATGAGTTCGGTCAGTTGGCGGCCGACCTTGACCCCTTGGGCGAATTGACTCAGCTTCGTCGCGTCCTGCACCGAGAGGTTGATCTGCACGCCGGCGATGACGAGGAAGGCGACGGCCGGCAGGACGAGGACGGCCGCGAGCTTGGTGGGCACGCGCCAGTCGCGCACCCGGAACAGCGATGCGCTGCGGCGTTGCGGTTCCCCCAGCCGTCTCCGCCGATGGCTGTTCACCTTCATTACGACGGCCGGAGCCGGCGTGGGAGGCGGCGAAGCGAAAGTCTGCACCCCTTCACACCTTTCGCATGCGTCATCGCGCTGCCTGAGCAGCGTGCGGCCCTTATCAAACCAGGGATGCGACTCGTGTCCAACCACGTCATAGTGGCGCAGGTCACATTACTCCAAGGCGGACGGCGGGCTTGCTCCGCATTGAGCGGACGGGAAGGATACGGCCGTCCGACCTGCCGCGCACCGCAAGGAGTCTTTCGCCGTGCTCACCCGGGGTCTCCGGCCCGCAGTGACCGCCCTGGTGCTCGCGTCGGCGTTACTCATGTCGGCCTGCACGGGCGGCGACACGCCGAGATCGCGCGCGCCGGCCACGATCGCGATCGGGCTGCTGGTGCCGACCAGCGGTGCCAACGCCGCCCTCGGCCAGCAGGCCACGCTGGGCGCGAAGCTCGCCATCGAACTCGTCAACCGGGACGTTCCGGCCCAGCCGCTGCCCCTGCCGCTCGGTCCCGGCGCCGGACTGCGTAACGGCACGAAGCTGACGCTGATTACGGGCAACACCGAGAGTGCGCCGGAAAAGGTCGAGAAGGAGGCCACCCGGCTGGTCGAGGAAGGCGCCGTTGGCCTTGTGGTGGCCGACACGATCGACGTGGCGTTGCCCGCCGGCCGGGTCACCGACCTGCTCGGCGTCTCGCTGATCGACGCGCTGAGCACCTCGGACACCTTCGGTGAACTCAACCGCATCGGGCACTTCCGGATCCAGCCGAGCGACCGGCGAATGGTCACCACGGCGCTCGACCTGCTCTACCGCCAGCGCGGCGGCGGGCAGTACAAGCGGATCGTCACGGCGGCCGGCTCGCCCGCGGGCCCGCTCGCCGACGAGGCTGCTGCCCTCAAGAACTCGATCGAGGACCTGAGCCTGGCCGCGGGCTACGAGGTGGCCGGCAAGGACCGTGTCGTACCGCTGACGGGCGCCGAGGCCGGGCAGTCCGGGGGCCAGGTGACCAAGGGCGACGCGGTGCTCGCGATCGTGACCAGCGCGGCCGAGGCGTCCGCGGCGAACGACCTCGCGGTGAAGCTCAAGGGCACTGCCCCGGTGGTCGCGATCGGGCCGGCCGTGTCCGCGCTCGACCTGGTGAAGAATCCGACCGCGCTGCGGGCCGCCGGCTGGTCGAACGAGTTCGCCGCGCGCAACCCGATCGCACAGGTCGTCGCGGCGATGTACGAGCAGGCGTTTCACACCAAGCTGACCGAGGTCGCCGCGGACGCCTTCATGGCGACGCTGGTGCTCGCGATGGCGATGGACCAGTCGCTCGACTACTCGAAGCAGGCGGTCCGCAACGCCGTGCAGCAGGTGACGTTCCCGGCCACGCAGACGATCATGCCGTGGAACGGGGTGCGCTTCGACGGCAACGGCGCCAACCAGCTCGCGGCCGGGCTCGTCGAGCAGCACGCGCCGAACGGCTACCTGGTCGTCCACCCGGCCGAGCTGGCGGCCACGCCGACGCTGAACCTGTGAGCGGCCGGCTCACCCCAGGTGGGCGCGCAGCCGGGCGGGGTCGCTGCGGACCAGCTCGTTGAGGTCGAGCACGCCCGAGTCGTCCGGGCCGACGAGCCGGCGGGGCAGGAGCGGGTGCTCGCGCCGCCAGCCCTGGCGCAGCAGCGCGTACTCCACCACGACCGCGAGCAGTGCCGCCCCCATCCACGGCGGCGCGGTGGCGTCGTCCTCGCCCCCGGGCGGCAGGCCGCGGCGGGCCCGCTCAACGTCGACCGGGCGGCGCAGCAGCGTGCCCGCGAGTTCGTCGCGCCCGTCCGGGGCGCGGCCCAGCACCTCGTGCACGGCCTCGACATATTGCCTCGCCCGCCGTTCGACGTCGGGCAGGTAGGCCTCGACGGGCAGGTCGGCGAGGCGCACCCAGGGGCCCTCGGCGGCGCTCAGCGCCTCGGCGGCGAGGGCGCGCCCGGCGGCGGGCCCCAGCTCGTCCAGGGCGACCGCGTCCGGGGCGAGCGCCACGAGCGGCCCGGCAGCCGCCGCGCGCAACTCCTCGGCGAGCCCGGGGTGCCGGGCCGCCAGCTCGCCGTGCAACGCCGAGGCGTCCTGAGCCGGGGCGCCCCATCGCTCGAGCCGTAGCCGCCAGCCGGCGTGCAGATCCTCCGCCCGGATCGGGCCGGCCGTGGGCAGCGATCCGGTCGCGAACGCCGAGATCGTGCCCGACGCCAGCGGGGCGGCGGCGAAGGTCGCGAAGGCTCCGTCGATCGCGGCGGCCTTGAGCAGAGCGAGGGCCGCGTCCTCGACCGCGCCGAGCCCGCCGCCGGCCGCGGTCACCGCCGCCGCGTCGCGGATCCGCTCGGCCTCGGCCAGCAGCGTCTCGGTCGCGGCCAGCAGCCGCGCGCGCCGGTCGGCCTCCTTCTCCGAGCCGGGTGAGCGTAGCCGCTCGTTGAGCAGCTCGCGGACCAGTTCGGGGTGGCGAGAGGCGGGCAGCGCGAGCTCGTGGGTCAGGAGGATTCGCAGCTGGTCGGCGGAGAGGCCCCACGCCAGCGGCAGCCCGATGACGAGTGCCCCGCCGGTCGTGCGCACGGTCGCGGTGCCGCCGAGGTGTATCGACTGCGGCGCCGGGACATCCGCGAATTTCAGCGCGTCGAGCACGAGCGAGTGCAGGGCCGCGTGGTTGCCCGCGTCGACCGCCGGCAGCGCGGGCGGCGACGGCTCGGCCGGGCTACCCAGCAGACGGCGACCACGCCAGACGGCCAGTCCGCCGGGAAGTCTCGCCATGGTTGATCAGTCTGCCGCAGAACAGCACCGAAATCGAAGGGCCTTCCCGGTACGTTACTCCTGGGTCACCATGGGGCATGCGTTACGACGTTGTGGTGATCGGGGTGAACCCCTCGCTGACGATCACCGCGCAGACCGAGCGGGCGATGCCGATGTGGCCCAACAGGGGCGAGGCCGACCCGCGCCCCGAGCTCGGCGCACCCTACACCCCCGTGGCGGCGATAGCTCCGTCACGCCCGGCGGTCCCGGCGCAGGCACCGGCCGCGCTCCGACTAGGCTTTTCGGCATGACCACGCCGCCGCCGGTTCTCGTCGTCGACTTCGGCGCCCAATACGCACAGCTGATCGCCCGCCGCGTGCGCGAGGCCCACGTCTATTCGGAGATCGTGCCGAGCTCGATGCCGGTCGCCGAGATGCTGGCCAAGCGTCCCGCCGCCATCGTGCTGTCCGGCGGTCCGTCGTCGGTATACGAGGACGGCGCGCCGCAGGTCGACCCGGCCCTGTTCGAGGCGGGCGTGCCCGTGTTCGGTATCTGCTACGGCTTCCAGGCGATGGCCGTCGCGCTGCACGGTGAGGCTCGCCACACCGGGCAGCGCGAGTTCGGCGGCACCGCGCTGACGATCACCGGCGGGGGCGGCGTGCTGCTGCGCGACCTGCCGGCCGAGCAGTCGGTCTGGATGAGCCACGGCGACTGCGTCACCGCGGCGCCCGAGGGCTTCACGGTCACCGCCGGGTCGGTGGGCGCGCCCGTCGCCGCGTTCGAGGACACCGTGCGCCGGCTGGCCGGCGTGCAGTTCCACCCCGAGGTGGCGCACACCCCGCACGGGCAGGAGGTGCTGCGCCGCTTCCTCTACGACATCGCTGGCATCGAGCCCACCTGGACCTCGAACAACATCATCGAGGAGCAGGTCGAGGCGGTCCGCGCGCGCGTCGGCAACAAGCGGGTGCTCTGCGCGCTGTCCGGCGGCGTCGACTCCGCGGTGGCCGCGGCGCTCGTCCACCGGGCCGTCGGCGACCAGCTGACCTGCGTGTTCGTCGACCACGGGCTGCTGCGGGCAGGCGAGGCGGAGCAGGTCGAGAAGGACTACGTCGCCGCGACCGGCATCAACCTCAAGGTCGTCGACGCGTCCGCGCAGTTCCTCGGCGCGCTGGCCGGCGTCACCGACCCCGAGCAGAAGCGCAAGATCGTCGGCCGGGAGTTCATCCGGGTCTTCGAGCAGGCCGCCCGCGAGCTCGACGCCGAGGAGCACGTCGAGTTCCTGGTGCAGGGCACGCTCTACCCCGACGTGGTCGAGTCCGGCGGCGGCACCGGAACCGCCAACATCAAGTCGCACCACAACGTCGGCGGGCTCCCCGACGACCTGAAGTTCGCGCTGGTCGAGCCGCTGCGGACGCTGTTCAAGGACGAGGTTCGCCAGATCGGCGCAGCCCTCGGCCTGCCCGAGGAGATCGTCATGCGCCACCCGTTCCCGGGCCCGGGGCTGTCGATCCGGATCATCGGCGCGATCGACGAGGAGCGGCTGGCCATCCTGCGCGCCGCCGATCTCATCGCGCGCGAGGAGCTCACCGCGGCCGGGCTGGACCGCAGCGTCTGGCAGTTCCCGGTGGTGCTGCTCGCCGACGTGCGCAGCGTCGGCGTCCAGGGCGACGGGCGGACCTACGGCCACCCGATCGTGTTGCGCCCGGTCTCCAGCGACGACGCGATGACCGCCGACTGGTCGCGGCTGCCGCACGAGCTGATCGCCAAGATCTCGACCCGGATAACGAACGAGGTCCGGGAGGTCAACCGCGTGGTCGTGGACGTCACGTCCAAGCCGCCGGGCACCATTGAATGGGAGTGAATCCCCCTTCAGGTGGTTTCCGGTCTTGCGGCCGGTGGTAAAAACCGGACAATTGATCGACGTGACTCCTGCGTTACAGCCGCTGCGGCGCATCGCGGCTTACTGCGTCTGCACTGACGGCGACGGGTTCCTGCTGGTCCGCGCCTCGGCCAAGTCCGGCACGCCGGGCGTGTGGTCGCTGCCCGGCGGTGCGGTCGACCACGGTGAAAACCCGATCGACACCGTCGTGCGGGAGACGGCGGCCGAGACCGGCCTGTCCGTCGCCGTGGTGCGGCTGCGCGACGTGCTCGCCGACATGCGGGCGCTGCCGCCGCGGGGGCTGACGATCCACACCGACCGGCTGATCTACGAGGTCTCCGTGCGCGGCGGTGCCCTGCGCGACCGGGTCGGCCAGCCCACCGACCTCGCCCGCTGGGTGACGCTCGAGGAGGCGCAGTCGCTGCCGCTGCGCCGGTTCACCGCCGACGCCCTCGGCCTGCCCGACGCCACGGCCGACATCCGGCCCGACGGGGTGCCCGAGGTGCCGTCCTTCTACGCGGTGCCGGGCCCCGACGGCCTGCACCGGGCGCAGCGCTTCGCCGCCTACGCCGTCTGCACCGACCGGCGCAGCCGCGTCCTGCTCACCCGCATCGCCGACGGCTACCCGGGCGGTGGCTGCTGGCACCTGCCCGGCGGCGGCACCGACTTCGGTGAGCAGCCCGGCGTCGCGCTCATCCGCGAGCTGGTCGAGGAGACCGGCCAGGAGGGCAAGATCGTCGAGTTGCTCGGCGTGGCCAGTCACCGTGACGCGGCGCAGCTGGGCCCCGAGGGCTATCCGATCGACTGGCACGGCGTGCGCGCCTTCTACCGGGTGCACGTGGCCCGCTCCAGCCGCCCGGTCATCCACGACGTCGGCGGCTCGACCGTCGAGGCGCGCTGGTTCGACCCCGAGGATCTGGACGAGCTGCCATTGACCGAGGTGACCGAGGAGGCACTGCGCGGCGTCGGCCTACGCTGATCACCATGACGCAGACTCGGTTGATCACGGTCTACGGGCGGCTGCCGGGCGCGGACGACGAGGTTGGCGGCCCGATCCGGCACGGGGAGAATCCCGCGTCCGCGGTGGTCCGCCTCTTCCGCGACGAGGCCGGGCTGCCGGTGGTGGTTTCGGCGGTACGCGAGGTGCGTGCCCTGGTTACCCCCGGCGTCCACGAGGACCGGGTGACCTTCGACGTGGTGCCCGCCGCCTCGTCGGGCTCGGCGCCCGCGCATGCCGCCGAGCCCGGCGCGGAGTCGGAGCTGCCGAAGGGCCAGCGGTTCGCCGCATACGGGGTCGTCACTGATCCTGCGGGGCGCGTGCTGCTGACCGAGATCGCCCGCGGGTTTCCGGGGGCCGGCCGCTGGCACCTGCCGGGCGGCGGCACCGACGTCGGCGAGCAGCCGGCCGACGCGCTGCTGCGCGAGCTGTACGAGGAGACCGGCCAACGAGGCGAGATCGTCGAACTGCTCGGGGTCACGCACCGGCGCAGCCTCGGAGTCGTCGGCCCGGAGGGGTATCCGATGAACTGGCACGCGGTCCGGGCGCTCTACCGGGTGCTGGTGCCCGAGCCGTCGATACCGAGCGTTACGGAGGCAGCCGGCGGGTCGACCGCGACGGCGGCATGGTTCGCGCCAGGGGAGTTGCCGGATCTACCCGTGACCGAGGTGGTCCAGTGGGCCCTCTCACTGCCTGCGACGGCGGAGTGACCGCTCTCGTTACTATGGACTGCAGGTTAACGAGAAACTACACCCTGTAGTCCCGTGGCTCGCCTCTGATGGCGGTTTCCTTCCTGAGGCATCGCCAACTGCGTCACGATATGGGATCGTGTAGATCGCGAGATAGGCTCGTGAAACGGACACCGGGGGTTAAACGACCCCGAAACGCGACCGTGGGAACCTCGTTCCTACATGGAGGATCAGTGCCGAGAGCACCTTGGCAGCGACGACGCACCACGGACAGTCCGCGACCTGGCGGGGGCCGGCAGTGGGCGGGACGGCTGCGACACAGCGGCTCCCTCGCCCGCCAGGTGCTCTTCGCCGGACGCGTCGGCCGCCGCGGTGAGGGCAATGTCGCCGGCGCGACCTCGCTGCTCGTGCCCCCCGCGGAGACCGACATGAGCACCGGCCGGGTCCGGCTGCCGCGCCTTCGGATGCACCGCAGTGACGGATTGTCACGGGACCTGGCCGCCGAGGCGATCTCGGCCGCGCCGGTCAGCCCGGCCGGTGTCGCCTCTCAGGCGGGCCAATCGCCGGCTGGCGTAGTGCGCGACGAGCCGCCGCCGCTGGCGATCCCGCTGCTGCCCGGCGAGCACACGATCGCCCGCCGCATCCGGTTCGCTCTGGTCAACGCCTGCACCCTGGGCAGCCTGATGCTCGGCCTGTCGGCGATCTTCATCGCGGTCAACAACGGCGACGTCCGGATCGCGGCCTCGCTGCTCATCGCGTGCGTCGTCTTCGACGGCCTTGACGGCTTCCTGGCCCGCCGGCTCGGCGTCGCGAGCCCGTTCGGTGCCCAGATGGACTCCCTCGCCGACATGTGCTCGTTCGGCCTGGCCGCTCCGGTCGTGGTGTTCGCCTGGCTCAACGGCTCGGCCCCGACTGGCCTGCTCGTGCCGGCCTGCGCGCTGGTCGCGTGCGCCGCGGCGATCCGCCTGGCCCGCTTCAACGTGTCGCCCAAGGACGGCCGCTTCTTCTGCGGCGTGCCGACCACGATGTGCGCCGCGGTGCTGGCCCTGAGCACGCTGATCGCTCCGCAGATGCCGCCCGTGCTGCGGGTGGCCGGCGTGGTGCTGCTGGGCCTGGCGATGGTCTCCAGCTTCCCCTACGCGAAGCTGGCCCGGCTGCTCAAGCTGCCGCCGTGGTTGCTGGTGCTGCCGGTCATCGGCGCGCTGGTCAACTACCGGATGACGTTCGTCGTGGTCGTGCTGGCCTACCTGGTCAGCGGCCCGCTGATCTGGCTGCGCCAGCGAAACCGCACCGCCTGACCGGCCCGAGTCGCGACGACGGCCCCCACCCGCTCGGGTGGGGGCCGTCTCGTTGAGCCGTAGCGCTCTTTAGTGCCAGGTGGCGATGACCGTCTGGCCGCCGACGACCCGGTCGCCCGGGGCCACGACCGGCGTCGCCCGCTCGGCGGGCAGGTACACGTCGGTGCGCGAGCCGAACCGGATCAGACCGAACCGCTCGCCCTTGGCCAGCAGCGAGCCGATCGGTGCCCGCTGCACGATCCGCCGCGCGATCAGCCCGGTGCGCTGCACGACCGCGACCGGCCCGTGCGCGGTCTCCAGCAGCGTGTACGCCGCCACGTTGTGCTCGGCCTCCGGCTTCATCGCCGCGGCGTATCCACCGTCCTCGACGAAGTAGTCGATCACCTTGCCGGCCACCGGCGCCCGGTTGACGTGCACGTCGAGGACCGACAGGAACACCGCGATCCGCAGGAACTCGATGTCGCCGAAGCGCTTGTCGTGCATCCGCTCCACGCCAAGCACCTTGCCGTCGCTCGCGGCCACCACGGCCCTCGGGTCCTCCGGCACGTCGCGCTGCGGGTCGCGGAAGAACGCCGCGACCGGGGCCGCGGCCAGCGCCGGGACCAGCCACAGCTTCGACTTCGGCCGGGCCGCCTTGGCCAGCGCGGCCAGGCCGAGCGCGATGCCGGCCGCGGCCACGCCGTTGGAGTCGATGTTCATGCCCCGGGTCAGCGGGACGCTGGAGGGGCGCAGCGCGGGTAGCAGGCTTTCCGCCGTGGCGTGGTCGGCCGGGGTGTGCCGCAGCCGGTGGATGCGCACCGGCGGCACGTTGCGCAGCACCAGGTCGCTGCCGACGCCGTAGAGCGCGGCCTGCCGCTCGACCTCATCGGCGGCGCCGCTGGGCAGCCGGGTGGCGGGCACCACCACGGCCAGCACACCGCCGGTGGTGACCAGCTTGGCCAGGCCGGCGAGCACCTCTCGGGCGTCCTCGGCGCTGCCGGTGAGCGCTTCGGCGTGAATCACCACGTCGGCGGGGTCGGCGGCGTCGACCGAGTCGATCACGCGGGTGCGCTCGGCGACCCAGCGGCCCTGACGCTCCACGTGCTCGCGCAGTGCGGCCGCGGCGTCGGGGCCGGACCCGACCACCGTCAGCCGGTCGTCCGGCAGCAGCGCGTCGATCGCCGCGGCGAGGGCGGCGGAGCCGGCGGTCGCGCCGATCACCAGGCCGGTCTTGGGGCCGCTGTGGCGGGCGAGCTCGGAGGCGAGGACCCGGGCGGCTCGGTCACCGATCTGGATCGGGCGGCGGGATGCGCCGGACGTGCCGCCAACGGGAAACTGGGTCATCTCGGAAGGACTCCTCAGGCAGAAAGACGAGAACAGGCAGCTGGCCGACGGGTCACCCGCCCCGCCGGCCAGCATATTCCGTGCTGCGGTCCGTCAGTCGACATCCAGGTCGTAGTCGTACGGATCCGCGTTCTGCTCGGCCTTGCCCCGCTCCGACGACTTGTCGGAGCGCAGCGCCCCCACCAGGCCGAGCCCCCCGAAAAGGATCAGGCCCACGGCCACGATCCAGCCCGCGTTGAGGTGCACCGAGACGGCCTGGTTGAACAGCCAGACCACCACGATTCCCAGGAAGATCAGGCCGAACGTCAGCGAGACGCCGTCCAGTCGGTGTGGCTTCATCGGGTCACCGTCACATTGCCGACTTTCACGTCAAGGTTGAGATGGAGTCTGCCCCCACCTTGGCCGTCCTCGCCGTAATCGGTGAACGACCTGGTCTGCCTGAGCCCGCCGCAGTCGTTGCCGAAGACCCGGCAGTCACCGGCCTGGATGCGCACGTCGACGGTGACGTCGACCTGCGGCGGTACCACGATCTGGAGGTTGCCGGCCCCGACCTGGAACGCCACCGTCACGTCCTGCTCGGCGAAGTTGATTTGACTGAGGTCCGCGTTGACGTTGCCGAAGTCCGTCGAGTACTGCGACTGCAGGGACCCAACCGATGCGGGTGTGATGCTGATGTTCTCGGTGCGGCGCGGCACGGGCGTGCTCGCCACGGTCGCGATCGCCAGCGCGATGCTCAGCAGGGCGCCGAGCAGGATCAGCACCCGCGCCCGGCCGAGCCACGCGCCCGTGATCAGGCCGAGAGCGGTGATCGCCAGCGGTACCGCGAAGAACGTGCTGGGCTTGAAGTCCGCCACGGTGACCTCGAGCACGGTCAGTACTCCCAGCGAGAGCAGGATCAACGAGAACGTGATCCGCCCGAGCTTCGAGCGCTCCTTCGGCGGCTTCGGCGGCGGTGGGGTCGGTGCCAGCCCCGGGTAGGGCGACGTCGGGACGCCGGGCGGCGGGTAGCCGAGGCTCGCCGCGTACGGGCTGGTGCCAGCGTAGGGGCCGTGCGGGGCGAACGGCGCCCGGTAGCCCGCCGGGCCGGCCTTGGGCAGGGGCGGCAAGGGCGGCAAGAACGGCAGCGGATTCGGTACTGAGGGTGCCTGCTCACTCACCGCCGAGTACGCGACGGGCTCGCCGGTGGCCGGGAACGCCGTGGTCGGTGCCGATCCGGTGGTGGGAGCGTAGGCGGTCCTGTCCTCCCGCGCCAGGCCGGCGGTGGCGCCCGGTTCGGCACCGCTCGCAGCGGCGGGGCCCGGCGGCGGGGTCCCGAACGATGCGGGTCCGAACGAGGGGGATCCGAACGATGGCGACCCGAACGGCCGGGGGCCGGACGATGCGGATCCGAACGAACCGGTCGCGCCAGGGCGGGCCTCGAACTGCGCGGCCCCGAACGGCGCCCCGGCCGGAGCGAACGGCCCCGGCTGGGCCGGGTTGGGCACGGCGGGCGGCACGAACGGACCGGCGCCCGGCTGCTGGTTGCCGCCCTGCCCGCGCATCACGAGCGCGACCACGCCGATCACGATGGCCAGCCCGACCAGGGCTGCGCTGAAGTTCTGCGACATGACGAGCAGGAACGCGAGCGTCGCGCAGACGCCGATGACGATCGCCTGCGTCGGCGAGGTGGCCGAGCGGCCGCGGCCGAGCAGCGCCTCGAGCGGGGAGCCGGTGTCGCCCTCGGCGGGCAGGAGCAGCCAGCCGAGCAGGTACGCGACGATGCTCACACCGCCGGCCAGCGTCAGCACGGCGAAGATGACCCGCCAGAGCGTGGGGTCGGTGTTGGTGGCCCGGCCGATGGCCGCGCAGACGCCGGCCACGTAACGGCCCTGCTGCGGCCGGACGAGCAGTGCCCGGTTGAACCCGGCCCCGAACGGCGGCTGGTTGCCGAAGGGCGGTTGGTTGCCGAACGGCGGCGGCGTGGCTCCCGGCGGCGGAGGTGGCGGCACACTGCCCGGCGGTGGCGTGCCGGGCGGCGGCACACTGCCCGGCGACGGCGTGCTGCCGGGAGGTGGCGTGCTGCCGGGCGGCGGCGTGGCCGCGCTCGATGGGGACGGCGTGGGCTCCTCCGCCGTCCTCGGCTCGTCGGGCGGCGTGGGGGTGCCGGCGGCGACGTGGTCCGCCTCGATGCGGGGTTCGTCGTCGAGGGTGCGGGTGGGGGCCTCGTCGCCGGCGCCGGATGCGGCGGGCCTCGCGGACTCGTGGGCGGACCGCTCGGTCGTGGCCGTGGCGGCCTCGTCCGGAGCGCGGTCTTCCACTGGCTGCGCGGCCCGTTCCGCGGCGGCGGCGTGGGCCGGCTCGTCGGCGGCAGGCGGTTTCGTCATGCCATCAATGCTCGCGGACCAGGCCCGCCCGCCGCCTCAGGCATCGACCCTGAGGCCACCCTGATTCTGCGGCTCCGGGGCGCTCGGAGTGGTCCGGCCGTCGCCGTTCGTGTGACGATCTGAGGTACCGAAGCCCGAACGGAGCAGAAACGAGCGCGATGAGCAGCCCAACCCCCGCCCGCCGCCTGTATCGCGAGCCCGCCGACCGGGTCGTCGCGGGCGTGGCGGCCGGCATCGCCGCGCACCTCGGCGCGCCGGTGCTGCTGGTCCGGGGGGCGTTCGTGGTGCTCGCCGTGTTCAACGGGCTCGGCGCGCTGCTCTACGCCGCCTTCTGGGCGGTGCTGCCGCTGCCGCCGCACGACCGCCGCGGCGGGCGCAACGTCAACCAGCTGTTCTCGTTCCTCGCGCTTGGCGTCGGCATCGCGGTCCTGCGCCTGATGGTGCAGCCCGGCGGCAGCGTCGAGGCCGTGATCGGCTGGCTCGCCGCGATCATCGCGCTCGGCGCCGGCATCATCTGGCACCAGGCCGACCCGAAGCGGCGGGAGCGCTGGTCGTCGACCGTGCCCGGCATGCCCTGGCTCGGCGCGATGATGGACAACAACCGCAAGTCGTACCTCATCCGCTTCGTCGGCGGCGGCCTGCTGGTCATCGTCGGGATCATCGGCGTGTTCGTGGTCGGCGTGGTCCCGCTGCGTGGCGTGCCGTTCTCCTCGATCGGCTACGGGCTGGCCTTCGCCGCCGTGGCGCTCGCGGGTGTGGGGCTGGCGCTCGCGCCCTTGCTGTATCGCATGTTCACCCAGCTCAGCGCGGAGCGCGAGGCGCGGGTGCGCGAGCAGGAGCGGGCCGAGCTGGCCGCCATGATCCACGACCAGGTGCTGCACACACTGGCGCTGATTCAGCGCAACGCCGGCGACGTCAAGGAGGTGCAGCGCCTCGCCCGGGGGCAGGAGCGCACCCTGCGCAACTGGCTGTACAAGCCCACGGCCTCGCCGATGGAGAAGTTCAGCGCGGCGCTGGAGGAGGCGTCCGCCGAGGTCGAGGACACGTTCGCGGTCGCGGTCGAGACGGTCGTCGTCGGCGACGTGGACGTCGACGAGAAGGTCGGCGCGATCGTCGCGGCGGCCCGGGAGGCGCTGGTCAACGCGGCGAAGCACGCGAAGGTGCAGACGATTTCGCTGTACGCCGAGGTGGAGCCCGACTGCGTCAGCGTCTTCGTGCGTGACCGGGGCGCCGGCTTCGACCTCGCCGCGGTGGACGATGATCGACACGGCGTGCGCGGCTCGATCATCCTGCGCATGCAGCGCCACGGCGGCAAGGCCGAGATCCGCAGCACGCCGGGCGAGGGCACCGAGGTGCGCCTCAGCATGCCGATCGACACGGAGGCTCGGCGCCGCAAGCCCGCGGCTCAGGGCGTAGGTCACAGTGAAGGCGGAGAAGGATGAGCACCGAAGAGACCCAGCGGCTGCGAGTGTTCCTGGTCGACGACCACGCGATGTTCCGGGCTGGCGTCCGCGCCGAGCTCGGCCTGCATGTCGACGTAGTGGGCGAGGCGAGCGCGGTCGCCGAGGCGGTGCAGAAGATCTCCGCGATCGAGCCCGACGTCGTGCTGCTCGACGTGCACATGCCCGACGGCGGCGGCCGCGCGGTGCTCGACGCGATGCGCCGCAGCCACCCGCACGTGCGCTTCCTGGCGCTGTCGGTCTCCGACGCGGCCGAGGACGTGATCGGGCTGATCCGCGCCGGCGCCCGTGGTTACGTGACCAAGACGATCTCCCCGGACGAGCTCGCCGACGCCATCCGCCGAGTCGCGGACGGCGACGCGGTGTTCAGCCCGCGGCTGGCCGGCTTCGTGCTCGACGCGTTCGCCGCGCGGCCGGACACCCCGGTGGCCGACCCCGAGCTCGACCAGCTCACCAACCGGGAGCGGGAGGTGCTGCGGCTGCTCGCCCGGGGATACGCCTACAAGGAGATCGCGAAGGAGCTCTTCATCTCGATCAAGACGGTCGAGACGCACGTCTCCAACGTGCTGCGCAAGCTGCAGATGTCCAACCGATACGAGCTGTCCCGGTGGGCCGCCGACCGCCGGCTGGTCTGAGGCTCAGGCGGTCGCGAAAATCGAGTAGCCCTCGGCGAGGCGGCCGTCGGGCAGGCCGCCTGCCTTCGCCACCATGGCGTGCCGCCCGCGCAGCATCTCGTCGAACCCGTCCAGGTGCGACGTCTGCGACACGTGCGCCCGCAGGGCCGCCAGCTTGCGCGGGAACACGTCGGTGACGTCGACGAAGTAGTCGGGGTTGGGGCCCCCGCTGTACCAGATCTCGCGCACCGTCCAGGGCTCCAGCCCGATGTCGGTGAACGTGAACGGGTTGCGCGCGTCCGGGTAGACCGCGCAGGTCGTGGCCTCGCCAGCGGCCAGGTGGTCGGGGTGACTGGGGCCGGCGATGCGGTCCCAGCGGCGCAGGGGAGAGCTGGTCAGGATCCGGTCGGGCCGGAAACGGCGGATCGCCGCCGTGATGTCCCGGCGCAGCCCGATCGTGGGCTCGAGGACGCCGTCGCGGTATCCCTCCAGGAACTCGACCTGCTTGACGCCCACGACCGCCGCGGCCGCCCGCTGCTCCGCCTCGCGCAGCGCGGGCATCTGCTCGCGGGGCGTGTCGTCGAAGCCGCCGGCGTCGCCCCGGGTCACCAGCAGGTATGCCACCTCGATGCCGGCATCGACCCAGGTCGCGACCGTGCCGGCCGAGCCGAAGTCGACATCGTCGGGGTGCGCGAGCACGCACAGCACACGCTGGACGTCGGTCAGGGGCGCGGCCGAGGGGGGAAAACTCATGTATCTATTAGTACCGTCCCCCGACCTACAGGGGACCCCGGCCGGCGCGCAGGATCAGCAGCGCGAGCTGCGTGCCGTCGGCGCCGAGCTCCGCGCTGAAGCGCTCGAGGATCTCGCGCTCGCGGGAGAGCACGAGCCGGGTGCCGCCAGCGGCGATACGGGTCTTGCCGACCTCCTGTGAGATCGCGGCGCGTTCCTTCCACAGCGCGACGATCGCGGCGTCGATCTCATCGATGCGGTTGCGCAGGCCGGCGATGTGGTTGTCCGGTGAGACCTGCTGGGCGTCGGAGGGCTGCTGCTCCATGGTGATGGTGGCCATTTCTCTGCGTCCTTGTCGGATCGGGTCCGGTGCTCCGCTCCCGGGAACGCGAACGCCCCGGGCTCGGAACCCGGGGCGTCGGTAGGTTTTTGCGATCAGGCGCAACCCACGGCTGCCGGATTCCGGTAGCCGTAAAAAAAGTAGTGGGGCGCCCGCTCGATCACGTAGCCGATTATGGCACGCGGTCAAGCGCTGCGGGAGGATCTTCCGCAGGTTGGGACGCGTCGGTTACCGGCCATCCATACGACCCGCACGGCACGCCGCCGGAAAACGCGCCCACTGCGCGGAGCGCCGCAGAAGTGTCCGCGGAGCGGGCATGGGGGTCCGGGGTGGGAACCCCCCCGGGCAGCGCCGCGCCGAAGGCGCCGCCAGGCTGGGAACTGCGCCGCCGAGCTGGGTACGGCATAGACTCGCCCCTGCGATGCATGCTCTCTTCGAGGTTCCCCAGTCCCGCCCGCCGCAGCCCGAGGCCCCGGCGGCGCAGCCCAGACCGCCCAAGCATGACCTGCTGGAAGGGCTCAACGGCCCACAGCGCGACGCGGTGACCCATGAGGGCCAGCCGTTGCTCATCGTGGCCGGCGCCGGGTCCGGCAAGACCAAGGTGCTCACGAGTCGCATCGCCCACCTGCTGGCGGCGCGCGGCGTGCACCCCGGCGAGATCATCGCCATCACGTTCACCAACAAGGCCGCCGGCGAGATGAAGGAGCGGGTCGCCCGTCTCGTGGGCAACCGCGCCCGGCTGATGTGGGTGTCCACGTTCCACTCCGCCTGCGTGCGCATCCTGCGCGCCGAGCACGACCATGCCGGGCTCAAGTCGACGTTCTCGATCTACGACGCCGACGACTCGCGCCGGCTCATGCAGCTCGTCGTGCGCGAGCTCGACCTCGACCCGAAGCGTTATCCGGCCCGCGGCCTGGCCACTCAGGTGTCCAACCTGAAGAACGAGCTGATCGACCCCGAGGCGTTCGCCGCGACCGCGAAGGGGCCGGCCGAGCGGGCGCTGTCGGAGGCCTACACGCTCTACCAGCAGCGGCTCAACGAGGCGCACGCACTCGACTTCGACGACCTGATCATGCGGGTCGTGCACCTGCTGCAGAGCCACCCCGAGGTCGCCGAGAGCTATCGCCGGCGCTTCCGCCACGTGCTCGTCGACGAGTACCAAGACACCAACCACGCGCAGTACATGCTGGTGAAGGAGCTGGTCGGGGACACCGGCGAGCTGTGCGTGGTGGGCGATGCCGACCAGTCGATCTACGCGTTCCGCGGCGCCACGATCCGCAACATCCTGGAGTTTGAGCGCGACTACCCCAACGCGCACACGATCCTGCTGGAGCAGAACTACCGCTCAACCCAGACGATCCTGTCCGCGGCCAACGCCGTGATCGGGCGCAACACCGACCGTAAGCCCAAGCGGCTGTGGAGCGACCAGGGCGCCGGCGAGCAGATCGTCGGCTACGTCGCCGACACCGAGCACGCCGAGGCCGACTGGGTGGCACGGGAGATCGACCGGCTCTCGGACAACGAGGGCGTGCGCCCCGCCGACGTGGCGGTGTTCTACCGGACCAACGCGCAGTCGCGAGTGTTCGAGGAGATGTTCATCCGCTTCGGCCTGCCGTACAAGGTCGTCGGCGGCGTGCGGTTCTACGAGCGCAAGGAGGTCCGCGACGCGCTGGCCTACCTGCGCGCCGTGGTCAACGAGGACGACACCGTCAGCGTCCGCCGGGTCCTCAACACTCCGCGCCGCGGCATCGGTGACCGCGCCGAGGCGTGCGTCGAGGCGCTCGCGAGCCGTGAGCGGATCTCGTTCGGCGCCGCGCTGCGCCGCGCGAGCGAGGCTCCCGGCATCTCCACCCGCGCGGTCAACGCCATCGGCGACTTCGTGACGCTGCTCGACGAGCTGCGGGTCATGGCCGAGACCGCGATGCCGGAGGAGGTCCTGGAGGCGGCGTTGGAGCGCTCCGGATATCTCGGCGAGATCGAGGAGAGTACCGACCCGCAGGAGGCGGGCCGGGTGGAAAACCTGCAGGAGCTGGTCAGCGTCGCCCGGGAATACACGGAGCGCACCGAGGCCACCGTCGCCGTCGCCGCCGAGCAGGGTGACGCGACCGCGGTGCCGGGGCCGAGCGTCGCCGGGTTCCTGGAGCAGGTCTCGCTCGTCGCCGACGCCGACCAGATCCCCAGCGACGATCCCGACCACACCGGGGTCGTCACGCTGATGACGCTGCACACGGCCAAGGGGCTGGAGTTCCCAGTGGTGTTCCTCACAGGGCTGGAGGACAGCGTCTTTCCGCACCAGCGGGCGATGAGCGATCGCAAGGAGCTGGAGGAGGAGCGGCGGCTGGCCTATGTCGGGATCACGCGGGCGCGGCAGCGGCTCTACATCTCGCGCGCCGTGACCCGCTCGGCGTGGGGGCAGCCGTCCTACAACCCGCCATCGCGGTTCCTCGAGGAGCTGCCACCGGAGCTGGTGCGGTGGGAGCGGACGGATACGGCGTACACCAGCTGGTCCGGGCGGGCGGGTGTCGGCGGTCGCGGCTCCGGGGCCACGCAGGCGCGGACGTCGTCGTTCGTGGGCGGGACGCCGAAGGCGGCGCAGCTGGCGGCCAAGCTGGGTCTGGACGCCTCGAAGCTGTCCACGGCCTCCGAGCTGCAGCGCGATGTGCCGTCGCTGGCCGTCGGGGATCGGGTCAACCACCAGCGGTACGGGCTCGGACGGGTGCTGGCCGTTGAGGGGGCCGGGGCTCGGGCTCAGGCGCAGATCGACTTCGGCGATCAGGTGATGTGGATCGTCTTGCGGCACGCGTCGCTGGAAAAGATCTGAAAGACCGGGCGTCCGTTTACGAATAGATCGCTTCCATGAATGTCACGGTAGCCACGCGATAATCCGCGGCACAGCCGAGCGGTGTGTGGCGAATCGTTCTGGGTACCTTCGGCTTGGGCCCCGCAATGATGCGGGACCGCACCCGGTGGCCGCCACGAACGGCCGGGAAGGACCGTAAGGATGAGCGCGCGGACCCGCGTCGTCATCGCCAAGCCCGGCCTCGACGGACACGATCGAGGCGTCAAGATCGTTGCCCGGGCATTGCGGGACGCCGGCATGGAGGTCATCTACACCGGCCTGCACCAGACGCCCGAGCAGATCGTCGAGACCGCCATCCAGGAGGACGCCGACGCCGTGGGGCTGTCGGTGCTCTCCGGCGCGCACATGACCCTCTTCCGGCGGGTCATCGAGCTGCTGGCCGAGCGGGGCGCGGCCGACGTGACCGTGTTCGGCGGCGGGATCATCCCCGACGAGGACCTGCCCGAGCTGGAACGGCTCGGCGTGGCGCGGATATTCACCCCCGGCGCGACGACGCAGTCAATTGTCGAATGGGCCCGGGAAAACATCAAAGTCTGATTGGTCGCAATCGATCGCAGTGGCGATTCAGGAATAGTTGAGGGACCGGACGTACCCCTCTCACGCCCGGCCCCTCTATCGCACGATGCCCCGCCGCCACCCCTCGACCGACAGGGCATCGGCCACCTTGGTGCCGGCCCTGCCCCCCCGAGAATTTTCCGTGGGCGGGCCGACACTGTTCTCAACGACGGATCGCCGGGGCGGTTACGCGTGTGCCGGGGCTGTCCTGCGGAAGTGAAAAAACCGGGTCGGCCCGGTCGGACCGAGGCGGAGTGGAATCGGGCACATCGGGAACCCGCGCGGCGCTCGACCATGGGGCCGTGGTTAGGCTGCGATCGTTGAGCCGTCCTCGCGATGGGGCAGGCGGCACGGTTGACGGAACGGGACCAACTGTGGACCTGTACGAGTACCAGGGGCGCGCCCTCTTCGCCAAGCACGGGCTCCCCGTGCTGGGCGGCGGTGTCGCGGAGACCCCTGAAGAGGCCCGGGCGATCGCCGAGGAGCTCGGCGGCCGGGTCGTCATCAAAGCCCAGGTGAAGGTCGGCGGCCGCGGCAAGGCGGGCGGCGTCAAGCTGGCGGACGACGCCGACGGCGCGACCGCGCACGCGACCAACATCCTCGGCATGGACATCAAGGGCCACACGGTCCACAAGGTGATGGTCACCACCACGGCCAGCATCGCCGAGGAGTACTACTTCTCCTACCTGCTCGACCGCGCGAACCGCACGTTCCTGTGTATCGCCAGCGTCGCCGGCGGCGTGGAGATCGAGACCGTCGCGCACGACGCGCCGGAGAAGGTGGCCAAGGTCGCCATCGACGCGGTGAAGGGCGTCGACGAGGCGACCGCTCGCGAGATCGTCGAGCAGGCCAAGTTCCCGGCCGACGTCGCCGACCAGATCGTGTCGATCGCGGTCAAGCTGTGGCAGGCGTTCGTCGCCGAGGACGCCACGCTGGTTGAGGTCAACCCGCTCGCGAAGACCGCGGACGGCACCGTGCTGCTCCTCGACGCCAAGGTCACCCTCGACGCCAACGCCGACTTCCGGCAGCCGGAGCACGAGGAGTACGAGGACAAGGCCGCGGCCGACCCGCTGGAGCAGGCGGCCAAGGAGAAGAACCTCAACTACGTCAAGCTCGACGGCAACGTCGGCATCATCGGCAACGGCGCGGGCCTGGTCATGTCGACCCTCGACGTGGTCGCCTACGCGGGCGAGGGGCTGGGCAGCAGGCCGGCCAACTTCCTCGACATCGGCGGCGGCGCCAGCGCCCAGGTCATGGCCAACGGCCTGGAGATCGTGCTCGGCGACCCCGACGTGAAGAGCGTCTTCGTCAACGTCTTCGGCGGCATCACCGCCTGCGACGCGGTGGCCAACGGCATCGTGCAGGCGCTGCAGCTGCTCAAGGACCGCGGCGAGGAGGTCACCAAGCCGCTCGTGGTTCGCCTCGACGGCAACAACGCCGAGGAGGGCCGCCGGATCCTCGACTCCGCCGCCAACCCGCTGATCGAGCGGGTCGACACGATGGATGGTGCGGCCCGTCGCGCCGCCGAGCTCGCAGCGAGTGGGGTGTAACGACCATGGCGGTATGGCTTACCGAGTCCAGCAAGGTCATCGTCCAGGGCATGACCGGTGCCGAGGGCTCCAAGCACACCCGGCGCATGCTCGCCGCGGGCACCGACGTGGTCGGCGGTGTCAATCCGCGCAAGGCGGGCCAGCAGGTCGACTTCGACGGCACCAAGCTGCCGGTGTTCGCCAGCGTCGCGGAGGCGATGGAGCAGACCGGCGCCGACACCAGCGTCATCTTCGTCCCCCCGGCCGGCACGAAGTCGGCCGCGATCGAGGCGATCGACGCGCGGATCCCGCTCGCCGTGGTCATCACCGAGGGCGTGCCGGTGCACGACACCGCCGCGTTCTGGGCCCACGCCCAGGCTCAACAGCGGTCGCATGGCAACCAGACGCGGATCATCGGCCCGAACTGCCCCGGCATCGCCAGCCCGGGCAAGTCCAACGCCGGCATCATCCCCGCCGACATCACCGGAGCCGGCAAGATCGGCCTGGTGAGCAAGTCGGGCACGCTGACGTACCAGATGATGTACGAGCTGCGCGACATCGGCTTCTCGACGGCCATCGGCATCGGTGGCGACCCGGTCATCGGCACGACGCACATCGACGCGCTCGCCGCGTTCGAGGCCGACCCTGAGACCGCCGCGATCGTGATGATCGGCGAAATCGGCGGCGACGCTGAGGAGCGGGCCGCCGAGTTCATCAAGGCCAACGTGCGCAAGCCGGTCGTCGGCTACATCGCCGGCTTCACCGCCCCGCCCGGCAAGACCATGGGCCACGCCGGCGCGATCATCTCCGGCTCGGCGGGCACCGCCGACGCCAAGAAGGTCGCGCTCGAGGCGGCCGGCGTCGCGGTCGGCAAGACTCCGACCGAGACCGCCAACCTCATGCGGGAGATCGTCACCGCACTGTGAGTGCAAGTCCGGACGGCCGGGGTTCGTGACCGGCCGTCCGGACTTTGGCAGAGTAAGGGCCGATGCCGACCACCCCAGAGGACCCAGACGAAGGGGCGCAGACCCGGCTCGCCGACCATGAGACCGTACGATTGCCGATCCAGCGGCACGCGGTTCACGGCGAGGATTCTGCCCGCCGCCCGGCCCGGCGTGCCCCGCTGGCCCTCGCCGCCGTGGTCAACTCGCTGTGGGCGGCGGTCGTCTCGCTCGTGCCGACCCTCGTCGTGGTCTGGCTGAGCTTCGCCCTCGACAGCCCCGGCGGCGCCCCGCTCGCGAACGTGCTGCGGCTGGGCCTGGGCGGGTGGCTGCTCGCGCACTGGGTACCGCTGCAGACCGGCATCGGCACGGTCAGCCTCGCCCCGCTCGGCCTGACCGCGGTGGCCGCCTGGCGGGTGTACCGCGCCGGTGTGCACACCTCCCGGGCCGTCGGCGCACGGGCCCGTCCCCGCGGCGCGCCGTGGTCCCCATGGCCGGCCGCCCGCGCCGGCGCGGCCGTCGGCGTCGTCTACGCCGCGCTCGGCGCCCTGGCCGCCGCCATCGCCGAACACAAGGGCCTCGACGTGTCCACGGTGCGCGTCACCCTCACCTTCGCCGCGTTCGGCCTGGTCGCCGGCACGCTCGGCGCCTTCGCCGAGGCCCGCGGGATCGCGCGGCTGGCCGCCCGCACGCCCCAGATAGTGCGCGACGCGACCCGCGCCGGGGCCGTCGCCGCGCTGCTCGTGCTGGGCGCCGGCGCGGCCACGACCGGCATGGCGGTCGCCTTCAGCGGCGGCGACGCCAGCCAGATCATCGACGACTATCACACCGGTATCGCCGGGCAGATCGGCCTCATCCTGGTGTGCGGGTTCTTCGCACCCAACGTGACCGCGTGGGCGGCCAGCTATCTCGTCGGGCCAGGCTTCAGCATCGGGTCGGAGACCTTCATCAGCGCGGCGCACGTGTCGGTGGGGCCTCTTCCCGCGGTACCGCTGCTGGCCGGTCTTCCCTCGACGCCCGCCACCGGCTATGCCCCGCTGCTGCTCGGCTTGCCGCTGGCCGCAGCCATGATCGCCGGGTGGCTGCTGGCGAGGCGGTCGCTACGCGGCGACCCTGGGCGCTCCTGGTTCCCGCTGCTCGGCGCGGCCGCCCTGGCCGGCCCGATCGCGGGCGTGCTGCTCGGGCTCTGCTGCGCCGCAGCCGGCGGCTCCCTGGGCGCGGGCGGACTCGCCGACGTCGGGCCGCACTCCGGCGCGGTCGCGTTCGTCGCCATGTTCATGGTCTCGATCGGCGCGCTGCTGTCAACGGCCGCGACCACGCTCGCGCTGCGCGCAAAAAGGGCGCGCGAGTAGCTCGCGCGCCCTTTATCCGGGGAACGGACTTATTAGTAGACCGTCAGGCTGCTCATGTTGAGCGCGAAGACCAGGATCAGCCACAGCAGCGACAGGCCGGCACCGATACCGCCGCAGATGAGGCCGGCGAGCGCCTGGCCGCGGTTGTTGGCCTCGCCCTGCTTCACCTTGTTCAGGCCCAGGTAACCGAGCACGACGGCGACAGCGCCCAGCAGCAGGCCGATGTAGCAGCAGGTGGCGGGGATCGAGATGATGCCCACGATCATGCTGATGAGGCCGAAGGTGTTCTGCGGCTGCGCGGGCGCGCCGTAGCCCGGCGTGCCGTAGCCGGCGGCCGGGTAGGCACCGCCAGAGGTCGGGTAGGCTCCGCCCGAAGTCGGGTACGGTGTGCCGGAGACCGGGGGCTGCTGCGCGTACGGGTCCTGGTAGGCGGGCTGCTGCGGCTGCGCGTAGGGGTCCTGGTACGCCGGCTGCTGCGGCTGAGCGTAAGGGTCCTGGTATGCCGGCTGGCCGTACTGCGGCTGCTGCCCGTACTGGGGCTGACCGTAGGGATCCTGATTGGGCTGCTGCCCGTACGGATCCTGGCCCGGTGGTGGGTAGCCCATGGCTGTGGCTCCTAAGGCTGGGGACGACTCTCGCTGCGACGGGTGGTGCGCACCAGGGTAGTCCCGAGGGACACGGAACCACGGCAGCCTACTTGCCCCGATCAACTCTGCGTAGGAGCAGAGCGGTGGAGTATCGATAACTGGACCACATCGTCATCGCATTTGCCCGATTTTATATCGTAATGACCGGCAGCCCGCCGCTGAGCAGGGCCAACCCGGTCGATACAGTTTCGTGGTGACAGTTCGGCTTGTGGTGCTCGTGTCCGGCTCCGGGTCAAATCTGCAGGCCCTGCTCGACGCGGCCGAGGACCCGTCGTATGGCGCCACCGTCGTCGCGGTCGGTGCGGACCGCCCCTCGGTCGAGGGGCTCGCCCGGGCAGAGCGCCGCGGTGTGCCCACGTTCGTCGTCCGGGTGAGTGACTTCGCCTCGCGGGACGAATGGGATGAGGCGCTGCTGTCGCAGTGTTCCCGGTTCAATCCCGACCTGGTCGTCTCGGCCGGGTTCCTCAAGCTCGTCGGGCCGCGCTTCCTGTCCGAGTATGAGGGCCGGTACATCAATACACACAACGCTTTGCTCCCGGCATTTCCGGGTATGCACGGCCCGCGCGACGCACTCGCCTACGGCGTGAAGCTCGCCGGCGCCACGCTGCACTTCGTCGACAGCGGTGTCGACACCGGGGCGATCATCGCGCAGGTAGCGGTGCCGGTCCTCGACGACGACACCGAGGACACGCTCCTGGAGCGGATCAAAGTAGCCGAGCGCAGCCAGCTGGTCGACACGGTCGGGCGGATGGCGCGCGAGGGCTGGACCGTCAACGAACGAAAGGTCAGGCTGGGCCGTGGCTAACCGCCGTCCCATCAGACGCGCGCTCATCAGCGTCTACGACAAGACCGGGCTCGAGGAACTGGCGCGCGCGCTGGCCGCCGCCGGCGTGGAGCTGGTCTCCACCGGCAGCACCGCGGGCCGCATCGAGGCGCTCGGCCTGCCGGTCACGAGGGTCGAGCAGCTGACCGGGTTCCCCGAGACACTCGACGGCCGGGTCAAGACCCTCCACCCGAAGGTGCACGCGGGCCTGCTCGCCGACCTGCGGCTGGAGGCCCATGCGGCCCAGCTCGCGGAGCTCGGTATCAAGCCCTTCGAGCTGCTGGTGTCCAACCTGTACCCGTTCACGGACACGGTCGCGTCCGGCGCCTCCGACGACGAGTGCGTCGAGCAGATCGACATCGGCGGGCCCGCCATGGTCCGGGCCGCGGCCAAGAACTTCCACAGCGTCGCGGTGGTCACCTCGCCGGCTTCCTATGATTCGGTACTGCAGGCCCTCGCCGACGGCGGCTTCACGCTGGACGATCGGCGCGACCTGGCCGGCCAGGCCTTCGCGCACATCGCCGAGTACGACGTCGCCGTCGCCGCCTGGTTCGCCCGCGACGACCAGCGGTTCGCGGGCACGGCCCTGCGCAAGGCGGCGACGCTGCGCTACGGCGAGAACCCGCACCAGTCCGCCGCGCTGTACACGGACCCCGCCGCCGCGCCCGGCCTCGCCCAGGCCGAGCAGCTCGGCGGCAAGGAGATGTCCTACAACAACTACGTCGACGCCGACGCCGCGTGGCGCGCCGCGCACGACTTCGCCGAGCCGTGCGTGGCGATCATCAAGCACGCCAACCCGTGCGGCATCGCGATCGGCGCTGACGTGGCCGAGGCGCACCGCAAGGCGCACGCCTGCGACCCGGTCAGCGCCTTCGGCGGCGTGATCGCCGTCAACGCCCCGGTGACCCTCGAACTCGCCAAGCAGATCAGCGAGATCTTCACCGAGGTCGTGGTGGCGCCGTCGTATTCCGATGACGCCCGCGAGCTGCTGACCGCCCGCGCCAACCTGCGGGTGCTGCGCGCGCCGGCCTGGTCGCCCGCCCCGGTGGAGCAGCGACAGATCTCCGGTGGCGTACTCGTGCAGGCCGCCGACCGCATCGACGCCGACGGCGACGCCGTCGCCGACTGGAGGCTCGTCACCGGCGAGCCCGCCGACAAGGAGACGCTGCGCGACCTGGAGTTCGCCTGGCGTGCGGTCCGCGCCGTGAAGTCCAACGCGATCCTGCTCGCCTCCGGCGGCGCGACGGTCGGCGTCGGCATGGGCCAGGTCAACCGGGTCGACTCGGTGCGGCTCGCGGTCACCCGCGCGGGCGAGCGGGCGGCCGGCTCGGTGGCCGCGTCCGACGCCTACTTCCCGTTCCCCGACGGCCCGCAGGCCCTCATCGACGCCGGCATCAAGGCGATCGTGCAGCCCGGCGGCTCGATCCGCGACGAGCTGACCATCGAGGCCGCGCGCGGCGCGGGCGTGACCATGTACTTCACCGGCACCCGGCACTTCTTCCACTGACGCCGAAGTCGTCGCCTTCCCCGGTCACGGCAGCGTGACCGGGGCGGGCACCTTCGCCCCGAAGTATGTCGCGACCGCGTCGCTCACCGTGTGCGCGCCCTTCTCCAGCGTGCCGCCCGGCTTCTGCTCGTACATGACGGCCACCACGTATCGCTCCCCGTCTCCGGCGAACCCGACCGTGTGCGTCACCCAGACGTTCTTGCCGTTGACCGGTTTCTCCGCCCAGCCGTCCTTGTTGCCCGGCTTGAGGCTTGGCCCGGCCGCCCACACGCCCCAGTGCTGGTTGCCCGCGACCTTCCGCAGGGTCGTCACCAGGTAGGACCGGCTCTGCGCGTCCAGCTTCTCCAGGACGTACGACATCAGGTTCTGCAGGTCCTCGGCGCTGCACCGCAGGTTGCGCCAAAAGGTCTCATATCCGTTGATGACCGCGAGGCTGCTCATGCCCTGCTTCGACCGGAGGCGCTCCAGCATGCCCGGCCCGTCGTACTTGTTCCACAGCGCCGTCGTCGCGTCGTTGTCGGAGTTGATCAATGCCTTGTCGAGATTGGACCGATCCGTCGCGTCGAGCGTGATCTGCTTGGCCTGGTTACGCTCCAGCAGATCCGTGGCGATCGCGAGCTTGATCGTCGACGCCGTCCACGTGGTCGCCTTTGTGTCGCCGGCCTTCCACACCGTCCCCGTCGTCCGGTCCCGCACGATGATCCCGAACGTCCCCGGGAGCTTCTGCACGAACGCCGTGGCCTGCTCGCCCTGACTCTTCGCGCTCGGCGCCGCCGACGCACTCCTGCTGCCCAGCCCCGCCACCGCCTGCGGCTCCTGCTGCACCTGCGGCCCTTGGCTCTCGGCCACCACCGGCTGCTGCTCGGGGACAGGGTTTTCATCGTGGCCACACGCCGTCAGCGTGAGCAGGGTGAGGAGGGCGACAACGCCGCGCCGGAGCAGCACGCCCTGCACTCTAATGGCAGGATCGGAACCCGTGACGGCAACCATTCTCGACGGTAAGGCAACGGCGACCGCCATCAAGGACGAGCTGCGCGAGCGCGTCAAGGCGCTCGCCGAGCGGGGCATCGTCCCCGGCCTGGGCACGATCCTGGTCGGCGACGACCCCGGCTCCCACGCGTACGTCGCGGGCAAGCACCGAGACTGCGCCGAGGTCGGCATAGCGTCGATCCGCCGCGACCTGCCCGCGACCGCCACCCAGGCTCAGGTCGAGGAGGCGGTGCACGCCCTCAACTCCAACCCCGCCTGCACCGGTTACATCGTGCAACTGCCCCTGCCGAAGGGCCTGGACGAGCAGCGCATCCTGCAGCTCATCGACCCGGACAAGGACGCCGACGGGCTGCACCCGACCAACCTGGGCCGCCTGGTCCTCAACATCCCCGCACCGCTCCCGTGCACCCCCAACGGCATCGTCCAGCTCCTGCGCCGCTACGACATCCCGATCGCGGGCGCCGAGGTGACCGCGATCGGCCGCGGCACCACCGCCGGCCGCCCACTGGGCCTGATCTTCACCCGCAAGAGCGAGAACGCCACGGTGACCCTCTGCCACACCGGCACCCGCGACCTGCCCGCCCACACCCGCAACGCCGACATCATCGTCGTCGCCGCCGGCTCCGCCGGCCTGCTCACCCGCGACATGGTCAAGCCCGGCGCCGCGGTCCTGGATGTGGGCGTGACCCGCGTGGTCGGCGAGGACGGCAAGGCCCGCCTGGTGGGCGACGTGTCCCCGGACGTGGCCGAGGTGGCCGGCTACCTGGCCCCCATGCCCGGCGGCGTAGGCCCGATGACGAGGGCGATGCTCCTGACGAACGTGGTAGAACTCGCCGAACGCCAAGCCTCGTAACACCCACCGCCCCACCCTCGAACGCCGCGCCGGCTCAATCCACAGCGCTCAGGTACAGCTGCGTTGCCTTCTCCTCTCGGGTGGCGATGACGGCGTGCGAGCCGGCGGCGGCGATCGAGATCTCCGGGCACCGGGCGGTGCAGGCGACGGCGCGCATCTCCTCGGTCGATCCGTCGCCGGTCGACGCGGTGAGTAAGCGCAGGGCGCCCGACGGGCTGCGCCACAGCAGGTATGCGTGGCCGTCCGCCGCCGTGCCCGCCACCGGCTGGTATCCGCCCAGCCACGCCAGGCCGACGTTCCACTGCGCGGCGCCGGTCCGGGCGTCGACGGCGGTCAGGTGCCCCTGAGCGCTGCCCTGATCGGCGTAGATCAGCCTCGCCCCCGTGGCCACGGCCAGCGTGCCGGCCGCGTCGTGGCGCGCGCCGACCGTGCCGGCGTTCGCCTCCAAGTACGTGACCTGTTGCGGCGTCGCTCCGGTCAGCGTGGCGAAGCCGGACCCGGTGGAGTGCACCCGAAGCCCCGTGCCGCCCCGCTGGATCGCGTGCCACGACCAGCGCTCGGCGCCCGTCGCCGCGGCCAGGCCGACGGCCACGTCGTCGACGCCCTGCGCGCGGCACCGCAGCGCCACCGCGACGGTCTCGGCGTTGGCCGCCAGGTCGGTCACATCGCACGCCGTGCCGTTGCGGGCCGGGGCCCACCGCCATCGCTGCGTGCCGCTGCGCGCGTCGATACCGAGCAGATCCTCGGCGCCGATGCCGACCCCGGACAGCACCGCCGTGCGACCCGCGGCGTGCACGGTCGCCATTTTCCCCGATCGGTATCGCTGGGAGAACCGCTCCGCCCCCGTTTCCGCCTCCAGCGCCGTCACCAGCACCCCGTCATCGGTGCCGAACGCGACCACGACCGCGTCGTCGACCAGGCCGGCCGCCTGGCTGGACAGGTCGGAGCGCAGATACTGCCAGGCCGTGGTGCTGCTGCCGAGCCAGACCGCCCGGATGCCGTCGCTCGCCCGCAGAATCGCCAGCCCACCGCGCATCCCCACGAGCTCGACGCCGGTGAACGGCAGGGGCCACGACGACGCCTGGGTCGCGGGTGCGGCGCCGGCCGTCGTCGCGTCGACGAAACGCCCCTCGCGGGCCCAGTCGACCGCGAACCCGGCGACGACCACCAGCACAGCCGCCACGCCCCCGACCGCGGCCCAGGGTCGCCAATCCGCGCGCGGCAGCGCGCCGGCGCCGGTGACCGCGAGCGTCGCCCAGCCCAAGACCAGCGCGGCCGACCCCGCGACCGTGAGCGGCCCGCCGAGGCCGATGCCCGCGCCGGGCTCGACCAGCCGCGCGAGCGCCGTCGCGATCACCCCCGCGGCCGCGCCCGCCACCCCGGCCACCGCGGCGATCAGCCGGGACCTGCGCGGCTCCGTTCGCGCGTATGCAAGACAGAGCGCGCTCAGCAGCGGCCCGAGGAACGCGATCCCGGCGACCGTGACCAGGTCGGGATGCCGGCCGCCGACCAGCGTCCAGGGCAACGCCAGCCCGGCGATGGTTGCGACCATGCCGAGCCCCACGACAACGGAGCCTGCGGCGCGAACGAGGAGATGCACGAGGACAGGATGACGGGTGGCTACGACAGTTTTCGCCCGGCCTGGTAGCGCCGTCCCTGTCGGTGATTGATGGACAACGCTCTGTTGTGGCAGGTGGGCGGAAACGCCGCCGGCCCCGCACCGAAAAGGGGCGGGGCCGGCGGCGTTGCCGTGCGAAACCTCGTCAGGCGCTGAGGCGCTTCGCGAGGTTCTGGTCCAGCGCGTTCATGAACTCGTCCGTCGTGAGCCACGGGGCGTCACGCGAGATGAGCAGGGCCAGGTCCTTCGTCATCTGGCCGCCCTCGACGGTGTCGATGCAGACCTGCTCCAGCGTGTTGGCGAAGTTCGTGACCTCGGGGGTGCCGTCGACCTTGCCGCGGTGGGCGAGGCCGCGCGTCCAGGCGAAGATGGACGCGATCGGGTTGGTCGAGGTCTTCTCGCCCTTCTGCCACTGACGGTAGTGACGGGTCACCGTGCCGTGCGCCGCCTCGGCCTCGACGGTCTTGCCGTCGGGGGTCATCAGCACGCTGGTCATCAGGCCGAGGGAGCCGAAGCCCTGGGCCACGGTGTCCGACTGGACGTCGCCGTCGTAGTTCTTGGCGGCCCACACGAAGCCGCCCTCCCACTTCAGCGCCGCGGCGACCATGTCGTCGATGAGGCGGTGCTCGTACGTGATGCCGGCCGCGGCGAACTCGTCCTTGAACTCGCTCTCGAAGACCTCGGCGAACAGGTCCTTGAAGCGGCCGTCATATGCCTTGAGGATGGTGTTCTTGGTCGACAGGTACACCGGGTAGCCGCGGTCCAGCCCATACCGGAACGACGCGCGCGCGAAGTCGCGGATCGAATCGTCGAAGTTGTACATGCCCATCGCGACGCCGCCGCCGGGGAAGTTGGCGATCTCGAACTCCAGCGGGGCGCCACCGTCGGCCGGGGCGTACGTGACGGTGACCTTGCCCGGGCCCGGGACCACGAAGTCCGTCGCCTTGTACTGGTCGCCGTGGGCGTGACGGCCGATGATGATCGGCTTGGTCCAGCCCGGCACCAGGCGCGGCACGTTGGACATGATGATCGGCTCGCGGAAGACCACGCCGCCGAGGATGTTGCGGATCGTGCCGTTCGGCGAGCGCCACATCTTCTTGAGCGAGAACTCCTCGACGCGCGCCTCGTCGGGCGTGATCGTGGCGCACTTGACCCCGACGCCGTACTGCTTGATGGCGTTCGCGGCGTCCACCGTGACCTGGTCGTCGGTCTCGTCGCGGTACTCGATCGACAGGTCGTAGTACTTCAGATCCACGTCGAGGTAGGGCAGGATCAGCTGCTCGCGGATCTGCTTCCAGATGATCCGGGTCATCTCGTCGCCGTCGAGCTCGACGACAGGGTTGTCTACCTTGATCTTCGCCATCGGCCGGGCGCTCCTCTCGCGCTGCTTTCCGGGGGTCTCCACCGCCGTCGGGGCAGTTTCTCGCTGATTCCAGCTCTGTCCGCCGCGCTCCGCCGGGCGGGTACGGCGTCGCTTAGCAGTACGAGCGTACTGCACTCCCGCCGGTGACCGTGTCGGCCCCACTCCAGTCAAGTCTGTGCCGATCCCGTTATGGAGGGCCGGACTTGTCCAAGGACTGACGGGGTGGACGGCGTGACGCCGGCCAGTCCGCCAGGGCGGCGCCGCGATCAGCCAGGAGTCAGGCCGCGCGGACGGTGCCGACGCGGGGTGGCGAGGTGAAGATCGGTCTGTGGTGCGGCGTCAGTCGACACCGGCCGATGCGAATGGTGTCGGCCAGCACGTAGGCGTCGAACCGGGTCGCGCTGGGCGATGCCCGGCGAGGTCGTCTTCGTCAGTCCGCCTGTCGGTCGCTGCGAACCTCGCTGCCAGTCTTGCGTGGAGCGAGCCGGAAGTATAGTGGATTGGTCCATCCGCCGGATTTGAGACCTTTGTGCACGTCGCGTGACCGGGATTTGGGAAGAGGCCGTGCTCCTGGCGACTCTTCAAAGCCGCTGCTGGATCAGCGCAGCGGCGGCGGCCACGCGGACGATCGTGCTTGTCGTCCGCGTCACTCCCGGCTGCGTCCAGCCCCCCATTGCCGCCGCCCGTTTATTTATAGGACCCTACCCGGTCTGGGAGGGTGAGAGAAATGCGAACACAGAACGATCCATGCAACCTTGTCGACACGCTCGGCCAGCAATTCCATGTTTGCGCGTTCTTCAATGGCATCGAAGAACAGTACAGCGTTCTTCGCTCGTACATCGCAGCCGGATTTGATTCGGGGGAGAAGGCCTTCCACCTCGTTGACCCCGAACTACGTGACGAACATCTGAAGCGACTTGGCGAAGTGGGTGTCGATGTCGAGGCGGCGCTGGCGTCGGGCCAGCTGGAGGTTCGGCTGTGGCAGGACTCCTACCTTCGCGATGGCCAGTTCGACCAGGACGCCATGCTGGCCTGGCTCAGAGAACAGTTTGAGTCGATCGTCGCGGCAGGGTTCCAGCGCGCCCGGCTGATCGCGCATATGGAGTGGTGGCTGCTCGACGAACTCGTCGGGGATAGCCTGTTCGAATACGAGGCGCGCATAAACCTCATGATGCCCAGGTACGGAAACGCGGCGATCTGTACATACGAGCTGCCGAAACTCAAGGCGAGCATGATGATAGATCTCCTGCGGACCCATCCACTCGTGATTATCGGCGGCCTACTCCAGAGCAATCCGTTCTTCGTTCCCCCCGAGCAGTTCCTCCGTGAAATTCGCGAGCGGCGGTCGGTTTCCGATGCCGCGGGCGGGGTTGATTAATGGGTATCGATAGTGACAGGGAGATTCTCCGGCTACGAAACCTGCTCAGGGATCTGGTGGCGCTCTCCACCATCCCGACGGCGTGGATCGGGAAAGAACCACCTGTCGTGGCCGCTGGACTGGCTGACGCGCTGGTCGGTCTGTTGAAGCTTGATCTTGCTTTCGTGCAGTTGCGCGACCCCCATGGTGCTGTACTGGCGGATGTCACTCAAGGGCGTGCGTGCAGGGAATTTCTGGAATGGCTGGAACATTACCTTACTTCGCGCAGCCAGCTCCCGCGTAACGAGATCATTCCCAATACGTGCGGCTGTGAGAGGCCGCACCGAGGAATTGCCATTCCCATCGGAGTCAATGCCGAGCATGGAGTGATCGCGGCTGCCTGCGATCGCACAGACTTCCCCACCGAAGTTGATCAGCTAGTGCTTTCATTGGCGACGAATCACGCGGTGACGGTGTTCCAGAATACGCGCCTGATCCACGAGCGAAGCAGGGCGGAAGAAAAACTTCGCAAAGCCCGAAATGAACTCGAGCTGAGGGTGGTCGAGCGGACGGCCGAGTTGCGAAGAAGCAAAGCCTATCTGACCGAGGCGCAGAGGCTGACCCATACCGGAAGCTTTGCGCTGAACACCTCCACCGGCTCGCCGACCCACATGTCCGACGAACACTGCCGCGTGTTCGGCTTCGATCCCAGGCGGGAGGTTCCTTCATTCGAAGAACATCTGCAACGCGTTCATCCGGAGGATCGGGCGAAGTATGTCGACACGCTCGAACGAGCAATTCGCGGGGAGACAAACTTCGATCTTGAGTTTCGAGTTATCCTTCCTCAGGCTCAGTTGAAGCACATTCGCTCAGTCGTCTATCCGGTCTTCAATGCGTCCGGTGAACTCGAGGAATTCGTGGGCACCACGATGGACGTGACCGAACGTAAGCGCGCTGATGAAGAACGCCAGGCACAGCTCTGGTTCTTCGAAAGCATGGACAGGATCAACCGCGCTATGCAGGGCACCAGCGATCTCGAACAGATGATGAGCGAGGTTCTGGATGTCGTGCTCACGATCTTCGAATGCGACCGAGCCTGGCTGATTTACCCCTGCGATCCGGAGGCGGCGCACCATCGAGTGCGAATGGAGCGCACCCGGCCGGAATACATGGGAGCCTTCGGACTCGGCCTGGAAATCGAAAATGATCCGGAAGTCGCCGGCGTGTTCAAAAGTGTGCTGTCATCCAGTAGTCCAGTACGATTCGACCCGGAATCCGGGAATTCGCCGCCAGCAGCGATTTCCGAAGTGTTCAACATCAAATCCATGATCGCCATGGCGCTTTATCCCAAGGCGGACGCGTCGTACATGTTCGGACTGCACCAGTGCTCTTACCCACGCGTCTGGACTCCCCAGGAGGAGAGGCTGTTCCAGGAGGTCGGGCGGCGGCTGACCGCGACCCTTGACACGCTGGTAGTGGTTCGTGACCTGCGCGAGAGCGAGCGCAGGCTCGCGGCGAGCCGGGCCGAACTCGCCGCCTCACGGGTGCGGATCGTCGCGGCCACGGATGAGACGCGGCGCCGGATCGAGCGGGATCTGCATGACGGCGTGCAACAGCGTCTCGTGTCGCTCGGGCTCGAGCTACGCGCGGCCGAAGCATTGGTGCCGGCCGAACTCGATGAGCTCAAGGCGCGGCTGTCACACACAACTGATGGTCTGGCCGGTGCCTTCAACGACCTTCAGGAGATCTCGCGGGGCGTCCACCCGGCCATCCTCTCCCAGGGCGGCCTCGGATCCGCGCTCAAGGCCCTCGCCCGCCGCTGCCCCATCCCAGTCAACGTCAATCTGGGCGTCCAGCGACGGTTTCCCGAGCGTGTGGAGGTGGCCGCGTACTACGTCGCATCCGAAGCGCTCACCAACTCCACGAAACACGCGCACGCATCCGCGGTCAGCATCCACGTCAGCATCGACAGCGAGGCGGAGCGTGAGTCCCTCGTGCTCAAGATCTGCGACGACGGTGTCGGCGGCGCCGACACCAATCTCGGCTCCGGGCTCATGGGCCTCGTGGACCGGGTGGAGGCGCTCGGCGGACGGATGCAGATCGCGAGTCCGGCAGGTGGCGGCACGTCGCTGCTCGTCCACCTCCCGGTCGTGACTGACTGGCAACAGCCGCTCTGACCCGGATCCGGGTCCTGGGCGTGACTGCGCACCCCTGGCGAGCGGGGACTGTTGGCGGCCCCACGAAGACACGCTGCCGAGCCGGACGGTCTCGGCGCTCAACGCGCGTATCAGCGCGACGAGGATCTCACCACCGACCAAGCGACCCACGACCTGCGCATGCTGCTCGACCGCGGCCTGCTGGAGCAGCGCGGCAGAGGCGCGGGCGCTACGACGTCGAGGCCGGTCCGATCCTCGCCATCGCCGAGAGCCTCGGGCGGCCGGTGCCCTTGCGGGATCCCTGCCTAGGCTGAGCGGCGCTCGGTGGTGCGGACCGTCTCGATGTAGGTCAGGGCGGCCTCGCGCAGGGCGGCCTCGGCGTCGGCGTCCGTGGCGCGGGCCTCGGCCACCACGGCGAACAGGCGCCCGCCCAGGGTGTCGGGGGCCGGCGGTGGCACGTCGAGGCCGGCCCGCTCCACGCGCTGCAGAAGCTTCGCGGCCAGGGCCAGGGCCGGCTGGGAGAGCGCGACGCCGTCGACCGCGGAGCTGCGGGACTTCTCGGCCTTCTTGATCTGCTCCCAGTTGGCGATGATCTCGTCGATGCCGCCGACCTCGGTGTCCGCGAAGATGTGCGGGTTGCGCCGGATGAGCTTGTCGACCAGGTCGCCTGCCACGTCGTCGACGGTGAAGCCGGCGGTCTCCTCCGCCAGCCGGGCGTGCAGGATCACCTGCAGCAGCACGTCGCCGAGTTCCTCGCGCACCGCCTCGGCGTCGTCGTCGCGGATGGCGTCATACAGCTCGTATGCCTCCTCGAGCAGGAACGGCGCCAGGCTCGCATGCGTCTGCGCCCGCTTCCACGGGTCGCCCGCGTCCGGGTGCATGAGACGGTCCATGACCGTGACGACGTCGAGCACGCGGGCGCCCGGAGGGTCCCAGGAGCCGTAGAGCAGCTCCAGCTCGGCCAGGCCCGGCTCGCGGGCCAGCCGCAGGCCCAGCTCCCGGGCCAGGCGCTCGTCGCCGTCGGGGGCGGCCAGCCAGATCACGGTGCCGTGCTCGGCGATCGCGGCGACCAGAGCGTCGGCCGTGGCCGGCGTGACGGTGACCGTCGCGCCCGCGGCCCGCAGCGCGGCGGCCTGCTCGGACTCCTCCGCCGCGAGCACCGGGTGCGCGCGGACCAGGTCCCACGCCTGCGCGGTCAGCACCCCGGCCGGCAGCCGGGGCGACGTCACCAGCAGCACCACTTTGCCCGACACGTCAGCCCTCCTCGGCGGCGAACGAGATACCGATTTGCCGGGCCTGGGAGCCCCTCACGACCTGGCCGCGATCGGCTCGCCGAGGACCGAGGTCAACAGCTCGGCCGCCCAGTCGAGCAGTTGCGTGTCGCGCATCGGCTCGCCGCCGACCCGCCGGGTGGACGGGCGCGGCAGCGACACGGTGTCGGCCGCCGCCTTGTAGACGGACTCCGGGTAGAGCCGCTTGAGCCGCATCTGCTTGGAGTCGGGCAGCTGCAGCGGGCCGAAGCGCACATGCTTGCCCTGCAGCGACACGTCGGTCAGCCCATAGGAGCGGGCCAGGAACCGGAACCGGGCCACCGCCAGCAGGTTGGCCACCGGCAGCGGCGGCTCGCCGTAGCGGTCGCGCATCTCGGCCACGATCTCGTCGAGCGCGGTGTCGTCCTTGGCCCCGGCGATCTTGCGGTAGATCTCCAGCCGGAGCCGCTCCGCCGAGATGTACTCCAGCGGCAGGTGCGCGTCGACCGGCAGATCGATCTTGACGTCGGGCTCCTCTTCCTCGGGCCGCTCGCCCTTGAACTGCTGCACCGCCTCGCCGACCATGCGCACGTAGAGGTCGAAGCCGACGCCCTCGATGTGCCCGGACTGCTCGCCGCCGAGCAGGTTGCCCGCTCCACGGATCTCCAGGTCCTTCATCGCCACATACATGCCGGCGCCGAGCTCCGTGTGCTGCGCGATCGTCGCCAGCCGCTCGTGCGCGTGCTCGGTCAGCGGCTTGTCCGGCGGATACAGGAAGTAGGCGTAGGCCCGCTCCCGGCCCCGGCCGACCCGGCCGCGGATCTGGTGCAGCTGGGCCAGGCCGAGCAGGTCGGCGCGCTCGACGATCAGGGTGTTGGCGTTGGGGATGTCAATGCCGCTCTCCACGATCGTGGTGCAGACCAGGACGTCATGTTCCTTCTCCCAGAAGCCCACCATGATCTTCTCAAGGGCCTCCTCGGTCATCTGGCCGTGCGCGACCGCGACGCGTGCCTCGGGGACCAGCTCGCGCAGCCGGCGGGCGGCCCGCTCGATCGACTCGACCCGGTTGTGCAGGTAGAAGACCTGGCCGTCGCGCAACAGCTCGCGGTGGATCGCCGCGGCCACCTGCTTGTCGTCCTGGGCGCCGACGAACGTGAGCACCGGGTGGCGCTCCTCCGGCGGCGTGGCGATCGTCGACATCTCCCGGATGCCGGTGATCGCCATCTCCAGGGTGCGCGGGATCGGGGTGGCGGACATGGTCAGCACGTCGACCGAGGCCCGCAGCTGCTTGAGGAACTCCTTGTGCTCGACGCCGAAGCGCTGCTCCTCGTCGACGATGACCAGGCCGAGCTGCTTGAACCGGGTCGCGGTCTGCAGCAGCCGGTGGGTGCCGATGACGATGTCGACGGTGCCGTCGGTGACCTTCTCCAGGGTCAGCTTCGTCTCCGTCGGCGTCTGGAACCGCGACAGCTGCCGCACTTCGACCGGGAACTGCGCGACCCGCTCGGAGAAGGTGTTGAAGTGCTGCTGGGCGAGCAGCGTGGTCGGCACCAGCACAGCGACCTGCTTGCCGTCCTGCACCGCCTTGAACGCCGCGCGCACCGCGATCTCGGTCTTGCCGTAGCCGACGTCGCCGCAGATCAGCCGATCCATCGGGACCGACTTCTCCATGTCGGCCTTGACCTCCTCGATCGCGGCCAGCTGGTCGGGCGTCTCGTGGTAGGGGAACGCGTCCTCCAGCTCGCGCTGCCAGGGCGTGTCGGCGCCGAAGGCGTGACCCTGCGAGTTCTGCCTTACGGCATACAGCTGGATGAGCTGCGCGGCGATCTCGCGCACCGCCTTGCGCGCCCGCGACTTGGCCTTCTGCCACTCCGAGCCGCCCATCTTGTGCAGCGTGGGCGCCTCGCCGCCGACGTAGCGCGACAGCTGGTCGAGTTGGTCGGTCGGCACGAACAGCCGGTCGCCGGGCTGGCCGCGCTTGGACGCCGCGTATTCGATCACGAGATACTCGCGGTCGGCGCCGTTGACGGTGCGCTGGACCATCTCGACGTATCGGCCGATGCCGTGCTGCTCGTGCACCACGAAGTCCCCGGTGCGCAGCTCCAGCGGGTCGATCTGGTTGCGCCGCCGGCTGGGCATCTTGCGCATGTCCTTGGTGGACGCGCCCCGCCCGCCGGAGATGTCGGCGCCGGTGACGACCGCCAGCCGGGCGTCCTCGTCGAGGAACCCGAGCTCGAGCGAGCCGGTGGCGACCGCGACGACGCCTGGCTCCGGCGCCCGCTCCAGCGACTCCACCAGCGACACGCCGAGGTCGGAGCCGCGCAGCACCTCGGCGGCGCGTTGGGCCGGCCCGGTGCCCCCGAACACCAGGGCGACCCGCCAGCCGTCGCCGGTCAGCCGCTTGAGGTCGTCGACGACCCGGGCCGTCTCCCCGTGATACAGCGGCACCGCCTGCGCCGCGATCGTGATCGACACGGCGTCGTCGGAGACCGTGACCTCCCGCTCCTCGCCGAGGCGCCAGGGCTCGTCCGCCTCGCGCGTCGTCTCGGCCGCCGCGAACGGGCTCAGCGACCACCACGGCTGCCCGAGCGAGGCGGCCGCGGCGCGCACCTCGCCAAGGTGGCGGAACGCCGCCGCGCCGAGGTCGATCGGCGCCTTGCCGCCGACCGCCGCCGCGGCCCAGCTGGCCTCCAGGAACTCCTCGCTGGTGCGGACCAGATCGTGCGCCCGGGTGCGGATGCGCTCCGGGTCGCACAGCAGCACGTGGGTGCCCGGCGGCATGGTGTGCAGCACCAGCTCCAGCGATTCGGTGCCGCCCAGCAGCGCCGGCGCGAGCGACTCCATGCCCTCCACGGGGATGCCGCCGGCGAGCTTGTCGAGCATCTCGGCCAGCTGGGGGTGGTCGGTGGACAGCGCTGCCGCCCGGGCCCGCACCTCCTCGGTGAGCAGCAGCTCCCGGCAGGGCGGCGCCCAGAGCCGGTCGGCCTTCTCGATGGTGCGCTGGTCGGCCACCGCGAACGAGCGGATCTCCTCGACCTCGTCGCCCCAGAACTCCACGCGCAGCGGGTGCTCCTCGGTCGGCGGGAACACGTCGAGGATGCCGCCGCGGACCGCGAACTCGCCGCGCTTGGTGACCAGGTCCACCCGGGTGTAGGCGAGCTCGGCCAGCCGGACGGTCAGCGCGTCGAGGTCGGCCGAGCCGCCCGGCCGCAGCTCGACCGGCTCCAGGTCGCCCAGGCCCTTGAGCTGCGGCTGCAGCACCGAGCGGACCGGCGCGACGACCACTCGCGGGCGAGGTGCCTCCTCCGTCGGATGGGCGAGCCGGCGCAGCACGGCCAGACGCCGGCCGACCGTGTCGGAGCGAGGGGAGAGCCGCTCGTGCGGCAGCGTCTCCCAGGACGGATACACCGCGACGGAGTCCGGCTCGAGCAGGCAGCCCAGCGCGCTGGCCAGGTCCTCGGCCTCGCGCCCGGTGGCGGTCACGGCCAGCACCGGGCGCTCGGCGGCGATCACTGCGGTCACGAAGGCGCGCAGGGCCGGCGGCCCGGTCAGGTCGACCTGGTCGACCTGACCGGTGCGGGCGAGGTCACGCGCGCGGGCGAGGGCGGGATCGTCGAGGGCGGCGGCGGTGAGACCGGCAAGCTTCATGGTGATATGCACCCACTACTTCTGGTGTCGACGCTGCACGGCAAACAGCCCCGCGCCCGGACCGGGCGGGGGTGCTTGATGCGGGTACCAGACTATCCGGCGGGTGTGACAGAAAAGCCGGGGGCGAAGCCACGTGAACACCGGGTGAGATCTTGAGACGTGACTCACCGCGGCGCTACGGCGCGTCGCCCAGCCGATACGATGCCGGGGAAGCAGTCCGACACGGACAGAAAACGGACAGCGCCGTCCCCAGCCGAGCTGAGACATACTTGGGAGGGGACAGAATCATGTCTGCTGAGGCCCACGAAGCGTCGACCGCCGACGCCGCACTGCGCGCCGACATCCGTCGGCTCGGCTCCCTGCTCGGCCAGAGCCTCGTCCGTCAGGACGGCCAGCAGCTGCTCGACCTCGTCGAGGAGGTCCGCGCGCTGGTCCGCACCGACCCGGAGGCGGCCGCCGAGCGGCTGCACGGGCTCGACGTGGTGACGGGCACGCAGCTGGCGCGCGCCTTCTCGACCTATTTCCACCTCGCCAACATCACCGAGCAGGTCCACCGCGCCCGCGAGCTGCGCCGGATCCGCGTCCGTGAGGGCGGCTGGCTGGAGCGGGCCGCGAAGCTCATCGCCGACCGCGGCGTCGGCGTCCGCGAGATCGGGTCGGTCGCCTCCAAGCTGGCCGTCCGCCCGGTGTTCACCGCGCACCCCACCGAAGCCGCGCGCCGCTCGATCCTGACCAAGCTGCGCGCCGTCGGCGACGAGCTCGACGCCGAGGCCGTGGCCACCGCGCTGGACGGCTCGGCCGAGCCGGACAAGACCCGCACCGCGCGCACCGACCGGCGCCTCGCCGAACTGCTCGACCTGCTCTGGCAGACCGACGAGCTGCGCCTGGAGCGCCCGGAGCCCAGCGACGAGGCCCGCAACGCCGTTTACTACCTGGCCGACCTGGCCGAGGGCGCCGCACCACAGGTCCTCGACGACCTCTACGAGACGCTGCGCGATCTCGGCGTGCAGCTGCCGCCGACGGCGCGGCCGCTGACCTTCGGCTCGTGGATCGGCGGCGACCGCGACGGCAACCCGTTCGTGACCCCGGCGGTGACCCGCGACGTGCTGCTCATCCAGCATGAGTACGGCATCCGCATGGCCGAAAGCGTGATCGACGGCCTGATCGACGAGGTCTCGGTCTCCAAGCGCCTGCGCGGGGTGTCGCTGGACCTCTCCGCGAGCCTCGCCGCCGACCTGGACAACCTGCCGGAGCTGCCGGCCCGCTACCGCCGGGTCAACCTGGAGGAGTCCTACCGGCTCAAGCTGCGCTGCATCCGGCTCAAGCTCGACCACACCCGGACCCGCCTGGCCACCGGCACACCGCACAAGCCCGGCCGCGACTACCTCGGCACCGGCGAGCTCATCGCCGACCTCGAGCTGATGCGGGCGTCGCTGGCGCGCAACGGCGGCCAGCTCGCCGCCACCGGCAAGCTCGCGTCCGCGATCCGCGCGCTGTCCGCGTTCGGCCTGCAGCTGGCCACGCTGGACGTGCGCGAGCACGCCGACGCGCATCACGAGGTCCTTTCCCAGCTGTACCGCCGGGTCGGCGAGGTCGACTACGGCACGCTGGACCGCGACGCGCGCCGCCAGCTGCTCATCGACGAGCTCAACGGGCGCCGGCCGCTGGCCACCCGTGACACCGGCCTGACCGACAGCGCGCGCAAGACGTTCGACGTGTTCGCCGCGATCCGCGAGGTGCAGGAGCGCTTCGGCCCCGAGGTCATCGAGACGTACATCATCTCCATGACCCAGGGCATCGACGACGTGCTGGCCGCGGTCGTCCTCGCTCGCGAGTGGGGCCTGGTCGAGGTCAGCGCCGGGGGCGGCTTCGGCGGCGCCTCGATGGAGTCGGCCCGCGCCCGCATCGGCTTCGCGCCGCTGCTGGAGCAGGCGCGGGAGCTGGAGCTGGCCGGCGAGCTGCTCGACGACCTGCTGTCCATCCCGGTCTACCGCGCGATCGTCCGCGCCCGCGGCGACGTGCAGGAGGTCATGCTCGGCTACTCCGACTCCAACAAGGACGCCGGCATCACCACCTCGCAGTGGATGATCCACAAGGCCCAGCGGCAGCTGCGCGACGTCGCGGCCCGCCACGGCGTGCGGCTGCGCCTCTTCCACGGCCGCGGCGGCACCGTCGGGCGTGGAGGCGGCCCCACCCACGAGGCGATCCTGGCCCAGCCGTGGGGCACGCTGGACGGCGCGATCAAGGTGACCGAGCAGGGCGAGGTCATCTCCGACAAGTACACGCTGCCCGCCCTGGCCCGGGAAAACCTCGAGCTCACGCTGGCCGCGGTGCTGCAGAGCGCCCTGCTGCACACCGAGCCACGCCAGCCCGCCGAGTCCCTGGCCCGCTGGGACGCCGCGATGGAGACCGTCTCCTCCGCCGCGTTCACCAACTACCGGGCCCTGGTGGAGAATCCCGACCTGCCGGCGTATTTCTGGGCGGCCACCCCGACCGAGCTGCTCGGGGCGCTTAACATCGGCTCGCGCCCGGCCAAGCGACCCAACGCCGACGCCGGCCTGTCCGGCCTGCGGGCCATCCCGTGGGTGTTCGGCTGGACCCAGTCGCGTCAGATCGTGCCCGGCTGGTTCGGCGTGGGCAGCGGCCTGAAGGCGGCCCGCGAGGCCGGCCTCGCCGACGTGCTGCGCGAGATGCACGAGAAGTGGCACTTCTTCGCCACGTTCCTGTCCAACGTCGAGATGATGCTGGCCAAGACCGACCTGGAGATCGCGTCGCGGTATGTCGAGACGCTCGTGCCCGAGCCGCTGCGGCCGATCTTCGACGTGATCAGCGAGGAGTACGAGCGGACGGTGGCCGAGGTGCTCGCCATCACCGGCGAGGCCGTGCTGCTCGACCGCCAGCCGGTGCTCCAGCGCACGCTCGGCGTCCGCGACAGCTACCTGCAGCCGCTGCACCATCTGCAGGTGACGCTGCTCGGACAGTACCGCGCGAGCAAAGCCGTGGACAGCGGCGCCTGGCCCGGCGGCCGGCGATCCGTGCCGGATCCGGCGCTGGAGCGGGCCCTGCTGACCACGATCAACGGCATCGCGGCGGGTATGCGAAACACCGGATGACCGTTGTGGCAGGCTTGCGGGCGTGTCTGTGAACGGTTGGGTAGTCGATGGATGGGCGTTGCCGGACGAAGTGTTGCGGGATGCCCCGACCCATACGCCGAAACCGTCCGAGCTCGCCGATCTGGAACTGCTGCTCTCGGGCGCGTATGCGCCCCTGACCGGCTTCCTGGGCTCGGCAGATCTCATCGCGCTGCGCCGCTACGGCCGGCTCGCCGACGGCACGAGCTGGCCGGTGCCGGTCACCCTGGAGGTGCCCCGCAGCCTCGCCGAACAGCTCGACGTGACCAACCCGCTGCGGCGGGTGCTGATCCTCGCCGATCTTGAGGGTGCACCCGTCGCGGCGCTGGACGCGGTCGAGCTCTACCCGGCGCGCAAGACCACGCTCGGCGCCGCGGGCCGCGTCCGCCGCCTCGGCGACGGCGGCCACGGCGCGTTCCGCCGGATGCGCCGAACCCCGGCGGAGGTGCGCGGCTCGCTGCCGCCGGGCCGCATCCTCGGCGTCATCGCCGACCGCCCCCTGCACCGCCCCCAGCTGGCGCAGATCGCCCGCGCCGCTCGCACGCTCGCCGCGCACCTGGTCGTCCTGGTGCCCGTCGACGACCCGGGCCCCGACGGCCTGGCCCCGGAGGCGCTCGTGCGCTGCGTGCTGGCCGCCCGTGACCGGATGCCGGCCTCGACGATCGTGGCCCTGCCGCTGCCCCGCCACGACGGCGACGACATCCGCGACGCCATGCTGCGCACCCGGGTCGCCGCCGCCTACGGCGTCACACACCTGCTCGCGTCGAGCGAGTCCATGCTCTCCGGCGGCGGCCTGCGGGTGCTGGTACCCCGCGAGCTCGCCTACGACGGCCGCGACGGCCAGTGGCGCTCGCTCGACGACATCCCACCCCGGCACCGCCGCCTCCCGCTGACCTTCGCCGAGATCGACGACCACCTCGACCGCGGCACGATCCTGCCCGAGTGGCACACGCCCCCGGCCGTGGCGCGCGAACTCGCCCGCGCCCGCCCTCCCCGCCGCCAGCGTGGCCTCGTGGTCTTCTTCACCGGCCTGTCGGGCTCCGGTAAGTCCACGATGGCCACCGGCCTCGCCGACGCGCTGCTGGAGACCGGCGAGCGCACGGTGACCCTGCTCGACGGCGACATCGTGCGCCGGCACCTCTCGGCCGGCCTGGGCTTCTCCGCCGAGGACCGGGACACGAACGTCCGCCGCATCGGCTGGGTCGCCGCCGAGGTCGGCCGCCACGGCGGGGTGGCGATCTGCTGCCCGATCGCCCCGTATCGCGACGCCCGTGCCGCGGCCCGCCAGTTCGCCCACAACGCGGGTGCGGGCTTCGTGCTGGTGCACGTCGCGACCCCGCTGGCCGAGTGTGAGCGCCGTGACCGCAAGGGCCTGTATGCCAAGGCCCGCGCCGGCCTGATCAAGGGCATGACGGGTATCGACGACCCTTACGAGGAGCCGCTCGACGCCGAGCTCACGATCGACACGACGAACCTGTCCCAGGGCGAGGCCGTCACGACGGTGCTGCGTTACCTGGGCAGCCACGGCTGGCTGGACCCCCGCCCGATCCCGTGACCCACGCCGGGTCTGCCGGCCGCGCGGTCAGAACCTTTGCGAACACCAGTTCATGCTCGTCCCGTGACGCGTCGGCGTGATCGACCTCGATGCGGTTTGTCGTTGTCTCGCTCGCCATGCGCGCTGTGACCGCGGGCACGAGACATGCCACAGCGACGGCGAGCAGGAAGCGGGCGTTTTCGGTGATGACCGCCGTGGGCAGGCTTCGCCCCACAGAAGTAATCGGCAGAACCACCAGCGCGATCACTGAGACCGACCACACCAGATTGAGCGATCTGCGATCGCTTACCGCGACGAAGGCTGCGAGCACCAGCCAGATCTGATGGTGCGCCCAGGAGACGGGCGAGAATATCAGGCCCGCAGCTCCTACGATGACGACCGCGGTGAAGGAATTGCCTGCCTGGTAGGCGCGCGCTGCTCTTTGAAGTGCCACCGCCACGACAACAAGGCCTAACCCGACAGCGATCGGTGCGCGCCACGGGTCGGGGACGGAAAGCCGAAGTAGCACCCCTTGCAGGGATTGGTTGGCGGTGACGGAGATATCGCCGATCCGGTTCAGGTTGTGAACCTCGGTGAACCAGAACCGGTGGGACTCTCGCGGAAGCGTCAGCCAGGCCAGGGCTGTGCAGCCGATTGTGGTGCCGAGAGCGACGGCGGCTGCTCTTCTGCGCCCCGAAACCCATAGCAAGAGTATGAAGATTCCAGGAGTGAGCTTGATCGCTGCCGCGATTCCAGTAGCAATTCCTCGAATTTTGGGCGGCACGATTTCCAAGGCGTCGAGCATCACCATCGCCGCCAACGGGAGGCTCACCTGACCGAACCGGATGTTGCTCGATACCGGCGCCGACACGAGGAGGAGGAATGCCGCCGATGGCACAAGAATGCCAGTCGGAAGGTATCGTGACGCGTCCGACTTCGTCGTCGTCGCTGCCACGAAGGCCACGACCAGAATGGTCGCGGCGGTCCACAGGATTCGTAGCGGTGCTTCCGGCAGGTAGGCCAGTGGCATGAAGGCGATGCCCGCGAATGGCGGGTAGGTGAAGGGGTCGCCGTTTCCCGCTGCGAAGTCATACAGGCTGCGACCGTGAGCCAGCATTCGCGCGGATCCCCAATAGACGTGGAGGTCTGCGAGCCGATCATACAGTGGACGTGTGAGCGACGATCCGACTTGAATGGCCGCAGCGACTACCGTGGCGACAAAGAGCAAAAAGGCGGCGTATCGACGCACCGGAACCTGCATGCGCGCGGAAGCTTGCCCCATTGCGTCCTATCGATAGGAGGCTGGCGGTGGCATTGACCATACCAGCTGGCCTGTCTCGATGGGGGGCAAGGAGGGCGGGCGCGCGACTCGGCCGCACACGTGACCTGCGGTTGCGAAGCCTGTCAATGACGTGTGCGGTTGCGTTGAGCGTCGGAAGTGGCTCTGGCCGGGCGATCGAGGCGGGGGCGATCCCCGCTCAGGCTCGCCCGGTGGCCTGGAGGGCGGCGAGGTCCGCGTAGTGCCCGCCCCGGGCGAGCAGCTCGTCGTGGCTGCCCTGCTCCACGATGCGCCCGCCGTCGAGGACGTAGATGACGTCCGCGTCGCGGACCGTGCTCAGCCGGTGCGCGATGACGATGCGGGTCTGCGGCAGCGTGGCGAGCTCCTGCTCGATGTAAGCCTCGGTGGCCGGATCGAGGTTGCTGGTCGCCTCGTCCAGGAGCAGCAGTCGGGGCTCGGGCAGCAGCGCCCGAGCCAGGGCGATCCGCTGACGCTGGCCGCCGGACAGGCCGCCGCCGTCGACCAGCAGCGTGTCGTACCCCATCGGCATCGCTGAGATCTCGTCGTGGATGCCGGCGGTCATCGCGGCGGCGGCCACCCGGGGCAGCGGCGCGCCCGGGTCGGTCAGGCTGATGTTCTCCCGCACGGTACCGGTGAACAGGGTCGGGTCCTGGGTCACCACGCCGAACTGGCGGCGCAGCGCGCGCACGTCGAGCGTCGCCGCGTCGTGCCCACCGTGGTACACCTGCCCCTCGGTCGGCTGGTACAGGCCCAGCAGGAGCCGGGCCAGGGTGCTCTTGCCTGAGCCGGACCGGCCGACGAACGCCACCTTCTGCCCCGGCTCGATCGTGAACGTCACCCCGCGCAGCACCCAGGGCGCCCGCGGGTCGAACCGGAAACCGAGGTCACGCACCGCCACCCGGCCGTCGAGGGCCGGCACCTCCCGGCCACCCGCCTCCGGCTCCTCGACCAGAATGTCGTCGAGGCGGGCGAGGTGCGCGCCGGTCTGCTGCAGCTGCTGCAGGTTGTCCACAATGGATGAAAGCGGCGCGAGCGCGGCGGTGGCGAGCGCGCCGAGCGCCAGCATGGTGCCGAGGCTCAGCTCGCCGTGCAGGACCCGCTGCGCGCCGATGAGCAGCAGCAGCGCGGGCGCCAGGTACTGCAACGCCCCTAGGGCGGTCTCCAGACCGCCGCGCACCAGGCCGTGCCGGGTGCCGGCGTTGAGCTGCCTCGCGAACAGGTACGACCAGCGCTGCACGGCGCGTTCCTCGGCGCTGGCCGCCTTGAGCGTCTCGATGCCGCCGAGTGCCTCGATGAGCTGGGCCTGCGCCTTGCCGGAGGCGTGCAGCTCCCGCTCGGCGAGTTCGCCCACGCGGCGCCGGGTCACCAGCAGCACCGCCAGCTGGACGCAAGCGAGCGCGGCAAGACAGCCGCCGAATACCGGGTCCCGCCACAGCACCAGGCCGAGGTAGCCCAGCGCCAGCGGCGCGTCGAGGAGTGTCGACAGCACGTGGCCGGAGAGCATGTCCCGCAGCGCCGCGACGCTCTGGGTGCGCATCACCAGGTCGCCCGTGCCCCGTTCGGCGAAGAAGCGGTACGGCAGGGCGAACAGGTGCCGCACCACCCCGCCGGTGACGTCGTCGTCGGCGCGTGAGCGCAGTGTCAGCAGTAGTCCGGTGCGTAGGAAACCGAGCACGGCCTGGGCCGCGACGGCAACCGCGACGGCGAGTGCGAGCGGTGCCAGCAGGTCGGTGGAGCCGGTGGGCAGCAGCCGGTCCACCAGCAGCGCGGACAGGGCCGGTACCGCCAGGCCCAGCAGTTGCAGCAGCAGCGAGGCGAGCAGTACCTGGGCCAGCACCCAGCGGTAGCGGCGCAGCGCGGCGGCGAGGAACTGCCGCCGCCAGGGCGGCGTGTCCGGTTCGCCGTCGCCGGGCCGGAAGTCCGGGCCCGGTTCGAAGCCGATGACGACGCCGGTGAAGCCGGCGTCGAACTCCTCGCGGCTGAGCCGGCGCCGGCCGGAGACCGGGTCCAGCAGGTGGACCCACCGGTGGCCCCAGCGCTCCAGCAGCACGTAGTGGTTGAAGTTCCAGTACAGCATCGCGGGTGTCGGTACCGCGGCCAGCTCCTCGGGCCGCAGGGAGAACGCCCGGGCGTGCAGCCCGTAGCCGGTGGCCGCCTCGACCAGGGCCAGGGCGCTCAGCCCGTCGCGTGACACCCCGAGGTCGGACACCACCTGCCGCACCGTGGTGTGCCGGCCGTGGTAGGTGAGCACCATGGCCAGGCAGGCGGCGCCACAGTCGGCCGCCTTGACCTGCCGCAGCTCCCGCAGCCGCCGGCTCATCGCGCCACCGCGAGCACCAGCGGGACCAGGCAGGCCAGCAGGAGCACCCCCGCCAGCCACAGCGCCGCGAAGAGCCGGCCGGGCAGCACGCGCAGGTGCTCCTCCTCGACCCGGCCGGCGTCCGCGTGGCGACGCACCGCGGCCGCCAGGAAGACGCCGTTGCGGGTGATGTTCAGGTCATCCATGGGGGCCCCAGTTCCACTCGATCCTCGCTTCGGCCCGGCGTTCGGCCAGCCAGTCGGCGAACAGCCGGCGTGACACCGCCTCCCGGGTGGCGGGCTGAACGCCCAGTACCGACGCGACGAGGAACCGGTCGCCGAGCGGAACCGGCCCGTTGCCGGCAATCGCCTCAGCCAGCTCGGGTCCGAGGTCCGCGCGTGTCACCGTCACCAGGGCCGGCGCCGGGCCGGTGCCGGCGGCGAAGTCGGCGGCCGCGGCGGCGAGCAGATCGGGAGCCTCTGTCAGCCGGGCCAGCCGCGCCGCCGCGGCGGAGTCCGGATGCTCGACCCGCACCAGCCGCAGCTGGTCGTAGCGGTGCGGGTCGGCGGAGAGCTCGGCGTCGACGCGGCCGGCCGTGACCCGCTCCCGCAGCCGTGCCACCTGTGCCTGGTGGACCACCAGATCCTCGAACTGCCGGTCGCTGAGGCGTTCGCCGCGCATCCACTCGCGGGTCGCCTCGGCGGTGAGCAGGCCGCGGGCCCGCCGGAACGCGTCGGCGGCATCCTGCAGCGCCGCGTCGTCGAGATCCTCGCCGTCGGCTTCCAGCACCTCGCGCACCAGGCACGTGTCGACGAGCCGGTCGCGCAGCGGTGCTTCCCGCCACAGCACGTCGAGGAAGCCGATCGCGTCGGCCACCTCCAGCTCGACGCCGTTGACCCGCACCAGCAGCATCTCGCCGCCGCGCTGCACGCCGCGCAGCGGCCACGGCAGGGCGTCGTCCGGGCACCACGACAGTGACACCACGCCCGCGTCGGTGTCAGGTTCCCGGACGAGCAGGTCGTAGTGCAGCGACCCGTCGTACTCCTCGCGCTGCCACAGCAGGCGCAGCGCCGCGCCGGGGTGCCGGTCGCGCAGCGCGTCGACGCGGGTGCGGGCCTCGGCCGGCTCGACCTTCTCGGCGGTCGCCGCGCTCAGCAGCCCGACCGCCTCCGCCAGCAGTGTCATACCGGTACCTCCACCGGACGCACCTCGCCGGTGAGCAGCAGGTCGGCGACCGCGGCGGTGATGGGCAGCCCGGTGGCCAGCTCCAGCCAGTCGTACTGCCCGTTGGGGTTGATCTCCAGGAACACGTAGCGGCCCTCCGGGGTCAGGATCAGGTCGATGGCGCCGTAGCTGAGGCCGAGCCGGCGCACCAGCGCGCGGCAGCGCTCCGCCACGTCGCCGGGGAGCCGGTGGACGTGCAGCGGGGTGTTCTGGTGGTCGTAACGGCGCCAGTCGTACCGCGTGTGGCGGGTGGCCTGGGAATGGATCTCGACGGCGAAGACGGCGTCGCCGACAACGGTCACGCGCAGCTCGACGTCCTTCGGCACGTACGCCTGGACGATCATCGGCGCCAACCGCAGCGCGGCGACGTAGCTGAGGTCGCGGTTACTCACCGGCTCGGTGTAGCGGCCCATGGGTGCCTCGGGGGTACCGCGTGGCGAGCGGTGCAGCGGCTTGGTGATGATCTTCCCGTCGTGCGTGTCGTAGAAGTCCAGCAGCCGGTCGGGGTCGGCGGTGATCAGCGTCGGCGGTACCGCGAACCCCAGCTCGACCGCGACCGTGAGGTGGTACGACTTGCGGTCGGCGCGGTCGATCACGTCACGGGTGGCGGGCACCTGGCGGCAGGCCAGCGACCGCCACACGCCGTCGAGGTAGGTCTTCACCTCGCCGGCCAGGTGGGCCCGCACCTCCGGGTCGCCGACGTTGTGCGGTGGCACCGGCGCGCTCGGGCGCCGGTGCCACACACACGTCAGACCTTCCAGATCGACGCCCTGGCCGTCGAGACGCAGCCACCGGCGAACGGGGCCGGTGCCCTCGGCGGTCATCTCCACCTGCGCATCCGTCGGCACGGCTCCCGGATCGAGCCGGAGTACCTCAGCTCCCCGGGAGGTGAGCAGCCCCGCGACCCGCTCGGCGGTGACGTCGTCGGCGGCGGTGAGGACGAGGATCTGTGCGGTCATGGCGATTTATCGTTCAGCGCTTCGTCCGGTATCCGGTCAGTCGCTCATGCCGTCGCCGGAGCACGACCAGCCGCCGCCGCCCTTCGTGCAGACCTGGCTCTTCGCCCCGCCACTGATCTGGCGAAGCTCGTCCTCGCGCAGCTCCAGGCCGCTCTGGGTCAACTGGTCGAGCCTGATGCGCGTCGTGGCCTTCTTGAACATCGGTGCAGCTCCTTCTTTTGTTGGTGATACCGGACCGTGCGGTTCGGTGATCACCATTGGAGCCGCGGTGACTTAAGACCTACTTGCGACGTTCTTGCAGTACTCTGTCACTAATCAGACGGCGGTCCCCTGGTATCACGTCGCACTTGTGGCGACAAGTGCTGTGGCCTGCGCCTGGGCCGTACCCGAGGCGGTGAGTGGCCGCCATTCATCCGGAAAAACGGCGACCGGAGCGAGGCGGCGACGGGGCATGGGCGCCGAAAGCGCGGCGCCGACGCGCCGCAATGCGAGGCGGACCGCCCGGCGCCCGGGCAGACGATAACGTCGAGGCATGTCCCAGGATTTCGTGCCACTGGCCGAGCACATCGCCGACGCGCTGCTCGAGTGTGCGCCCGGGCTCGCTGCCAGCGCGGGCGACCACCGCTTCGACGACCGGCTCCCCGACTACTCCACCGACGGGGTGGCCGCCGACGTCGAGATGCTGCGCGACGCCTCCGCGGCGCTGAGCCAGGTCGACGTCGACGAGCTCGGCGTACAGGACCAGGTCGACCACGCGATGCTGCTCGCCCGGGTCGAGCGGATGCTGTTCGAGCGGTCGGAGATCCGCGAGCACGAGTGGAACCCGCTCGTGCACAACCCAGGCAGCCTGCTGCACGGGCTCATCTCGCGGCCGTTCGCGCCGGCGGAGGAGCGGCTCGTGTCGATCGCCGCGCGGCTGTCGGCGATTCCGGACTCGCTCGCGACGGCGCGGGCGGTGCTGGGCGACGCGCCGCGGGTGCACGTGGAGACGGCGATCGGGCAGTTCGGCGGGACCGCTCGGCTGGTGCGCGAGGAGCTCGGCGAGCTGTTCAAGGAGGCGCCCGGCCTGGCCGAGGTGGTCGCGCCGGTGCAGGAGCGGGCCGCGGCCGAGCTCGACGCCTTCGCGGAGTGGTTGCGCGGGCGGCTGGAGCATGCCGGGGAATCGGCCGAGCGCGACCCGCGGCTGGGCCGGCGGCTGTGGGAGGCGCGGCTGTGGCACACGCTGGACACCGAGCTCAGCGCGCGAACGGTGCTCGAGCGCGCCGAGGCCAATTTCGAGCGGGTGAGCGGCGAGCTGCGGGCCGTGGCGGCGGAGCTGACCGGTGGGGCGGAGTCGACGGAGACGGTGCGGGAGGCGCTGGCCCGCGCGGCGGCAGACGTGCCGGACAACGACACGATCGTCGAGCTGGCGAAGGTGTCGCTGGACGAGGCGACCGCGTTCGTGCGGGACCACGATCTGGTCACGCTGGTCGACGACCCACTGGTGATCATGGAGATGCCGGAGTTCGCGCGGGGGGTGGCGGTGGCGTACTGCGACCCGCCGGGCCTGCTGGAGCCGGCCGAGCTGCCGACGTTCTTCTGCATCTCGCCGACCCCGGCGGACTGGCCGGAGCAGCGGGTGGCGTCGTTCTACCGCGAGTACAACAGCCACATGCTGCGCGACCTGACCGTGCACGAGGCGACGCCGGGACACTTCCTGCAACTGGCGCACGCGCGCCGGTTCCGGGGCCGCACGCGGGCCCGGGCGATCAACTGGTCGGGTCCCTTCGTGGAGGGCTGGGCGGTCTACGCCGAGGAGCTCATGGCCGAGCGCGGCTTCGGCGGCCTCCCGGTGCGCCTCCAGCAGCTCAAGATGCAGCTGCGGATGAGCATCAACGCGATCATCGACCAGCGGGTGCACTGCGACGGGATGACCGAGGACGAGGCGATGGCGCTCATGATGGAGCGCGGCTTCCAGGAGGAGGGTGAGGCGGCCGGCAAGTGGCGGCGCGCGCTGCTGAGCTCGACGCAGCTCTCGACGTACTTCGTGGGCTACACCGAGGTCCGGCAGATCGCGGATGAACGTCCGGCGAACGTCACGCTCCGCGACTGGCACGACCGGATGCTGGCGCACGGCTCGCCCCCGCCCCGCCACCTGCGCACGCTGCTGGATCTTTAACCCGAAGCACAGGCAAGATCCGCCCGGACTAGGCTCAGAGGTGCCGCACCGCGGCGGCCGACCAAACTTTTTTCTGCAGGGAGTGACACGACAGTGGCCACTATCGAAGCAATCGGCGCGCGGGAGATCCTCGACTCGCGGGGCAACCCGACGGTCGAGGTCGAGGTCGTTCTCGACGACGGCACCCTGGCCCGGGCGGCGGTGCCCTCGGGCGCCTCCACCGGCGCCTTCGAGGCCAACGAGCTGCGCGACGGCGACAGCAAGCGCTACCTCGGCAAGGGTGTGGAGAAGGCCGTCGACAACGTCAACGAGCGCATCGCCGAGGCCGTCCGCGGCTTCGACGCCACCGAGCAGCGCCTCGTCGACCAGGCCATGCTCGACCTCGACGGCACCCCGGAGAAGTCGGAGCTCGGCGCCAACGCGATCCTCGGTGTCTCGCTCGCGGTGGCCAAGGCCGCCGCCGACTCATCGGGCCTGAGTCTGTTCAAGTACCTGGGCGGCCCCAACGCGCACGTCCTGCCGGTGCCGATGATGAACATCCTCAACGGCGGCGCGCACGCGGACTCCAACGTGGACATCCAGGAGTTCATGATCGCGCCGATCGGCGCCCCGTCGTTCCGTGAGGCGCTGCGCACCGGTGCCGAGGTTTATCACACGCTCAAGTCGGTGCTGAAGAAGAAGGGCCTGGCCACCGGCCTGGGCGACGAGGGCGGCTTCGCCCCGAGCCTGCCGACCAACGCCGCCGCGCTCGACCTGATCGCGGAGGCCGTGGAGAAGGCCGGCTACTCGCTGGGCAGTGACGTCGTGCTCGCGCTCGACGTGGCCGCCACCGAGTTCCACAAGGACGGCGCCTACGGCTTCGAGGGCGGCAGCAAGTCGTCCGACGAGATGATCGCGTACTACACGCAGCTCGTGGACGCCTACCCGATCGTCTCCATCGAGGACCCGCTGTCCGAGGAGGACTGGGACGGCTGGAAGGCGATGACCGGCGCGCTCGGCGGCCGCATCCAGATCGTCGGCGACGACCTGTTCGTCACCAACCCGCAGCGCATCGCCCGGGGCGTCGCCACCCAGACCGCCAACGCGGTCCTGGTGAAGGTGAACCAGATCGGCTCGCTCACCGAGACGCTCGACGCCGTCGACCTGGCCCACCGCGCCGGGTTCCGCACGATGATGAGCCACCGTTCGGGTGAGACCGAGGACACCACGATCGCCGATCTCGCCGTCGCCGTGGGCAGCGGCCAGATCAAGACCGGCGCGCCCGCCCGATCCGAGCGGGTCGCGAAGTACAACCAGCTGCTGCGCATCGAGGACGAGCTCGACGACGCGGCGCGCTACGCCGGGCGCGGGGCCTTCCCGCGGTACCGTTAACCGTTCTTGATGGCCCACGGCCCGCGCGTGATGCGCGGGCCGCGGGTCGCGGATCGCGCGGACCTTGGGGGAGGGCATGCAGCAGCGCACCAGGCCGAGTGGGCCGGGCGGACGCGGCGCGGGGTCCCGCGGCTCGGCGCCCAGGGGCCAGCGTGGCGGTGCGGGCCGTGCGCCCTCCCGCCCGATGGTGGCCCGGCGGGCCGTCACGACCGGCGGCGCGGCGATGCGCACCCGCGCGCCGCAACCGCGCCGGTTCACCAGCCGGGCCGTGTTACTCAGCATCGTCCTGCTCGTGCTGCTGCTCGCCTACGCCTATCCGGTCCGGGTGTATCTTGCCCAACAGGCCGAGATCCAGTCGTTGGAGGAGAGCCAGCAGCGGCAGACCGTCAAGGTCGCCGAGATGGAGGCGCGGGCGAAGAAGTGGGACGATCCCGAATACGTGATCTCCCAGGCCCGCCAGCGGCTGCACATGGTGCTGCCCGGCGAGAAGCCCTATGTGGTGGTCGACCCGGCCAACAGGCAGGAGACCGACCTCACCGATCTGCCGGGTGCGTCGAAGCCGCCCCGGCCCTGGTACGGCAAGCTGTGGTCGAGCGTCGAGGCGGCAGGGAAGCAGTGACGGAGTTCGACAGAGTGGACGCCGGGGAGCCCGTGAAGGCCACCGAGGAGGATCTCGCGGTGGTCGCGGCGCAGCTCGGCCGCACGCCCCGGGGCACCCGCGCGGTCGCCCACCGCTGCCCGTGCGGGCTGCCTGACGTCGTGGAGACCACGCCGCGGCTGCCAGACGGCACGCCGTTCCCGACGCTGTTCTATCTCACCTGTCCCCGGGCGGTGCACGAGTGCAGCCGGCTGGAGTCCTCCGGGCTGATGCGCGAGATGGGCGCCCGGCTGGCCGAGGATCCGGAGCTGGCCGCGCAGTATCAGCGCGCGCACGAGGACTACCTGTGCCGCCGGGAACAGGTCGGGCACGTCGAGGAGATCGCCGGGGTGTCCGCGGGCGGCATGCCGATCCGGGTGAAGTGCCTGCACGTGCACCTCGGCCACGCCCTCGCGGTCGGTCCGGGCGTCAACCCCTTCGGGGACGAGACCCGTGAGCTCGCGGGTGAGTGGTGGAAGGCGGGGCCGTGTGTCTCGATCGACGGGGCCGCCCCACTCGATGCTGGTGACGACTGAGCGCATGAGCTGACCACCGGGAGCCCGTGGTGTCCACGAGCTCCCCGGTGGTGGCGTGAACACCCTGACAAGGTGCGTGTCACTTGCTCGGTGCGGGCGGAGCGGTGCCCTCGATGATCTGGGCGCCCTTCGGGGGTGCGAACGCCTGCGGGTCGACCTTGTCGCTGTACTTCGTCAGCTCCACGCCGATCGGCTTGTCGTCCGTGCCGACCCCCTTGAATCGCGTGAGCACGCCGCTCTCCGAGACGCAGACGTGGAACTCTTTCGCCGTGACCGCGTTGGGGTCGGCGTCGCGCGGAATGCCCGTCACATCGAGACAGTCGCTCTTCTGACCCGCGATCGTCGCGGTGCTCTCGACGATCTTGACGCCCGGCACGACGGCGGCGGCGGTCATGAACATCAGTACCATCTGGGCGTTGACGAACCCGCCGCCGGCCACCGCCGACAGGTAGGCGGACTGGTCGGACTTCGACAGCTCTCCGGTCTGCACCGGACTCTTGTGGCATACGAGCTTGGCGCCGGCCTTGCCCGCGCAGTTGTACAGCGTGTCGCCGGTGAGGATGAACCGTCCCTCGGTGCCCAGGTAGGCCGCCTTCGGCGGCTGCTGCACGACGGTCGTGGTCTTCCCGTCGTTCTTGGAGCCGTCGATGTTCTTGTAGTCGGCGGTGAAGGTCAGCTCACCGGACTTGCTGAGCCGGTCGGAGAGTTTGGAGATCGCGTTCACGTTGTCGACGGCCTGCTTGACCTTGCCGAGCACGCCGCAGCCCAGCGCGCCGGCGCCGAGCACGATTGCGGTTGCCGTGGCGAGCAGCCGGGATGCGGTTCGGTTCATGTCGCACAATGTGGGGGCCGCTCGGCTGTTCTGGCAACCATGTGTCAGCAGGGCGACCCGTTCACCGAGCAACTCGTCGGCTGCACGGCCGCGCCCTTGGCCTCGAAGCCCATCCGGATGGCCCCGCCGGCCTCGAGATAGGTGTTGTACGCCTGTGAGTGCATCACGAGCCGGCCCGGCTGCAGCTCCGCCTTGGCACCCCATGTCGAGGTCACGTCGATGCTCTCGGGCAGCCCTAGCTGGACCGTCCAGCCCATCAGCGGTTGGCTGCCCAGGTTGGTGAGCGTCACCTCGGCGTTGAAGCCGTCCTTCCACTGGCTGCGCACCGAGTACGCGGCCTTGACCGTCCCGGGGGCGGCCGTGCCACGGACGCTCGGGGTGCTCTTCGCCGTCGCGGTCGGCCCGTTGGTGCCCACCACCCGCGCCGGCTGTGGATTCTCGTCGCCCTTGGTCACGTACAGGACCGTCATCGTGCAGGCCAGCACCGTCATCACCGCAGCGGTGATCATCAGCACCCGGTCGCGTGTCAGATGCCACATCCGCGCGCCACTACCCTTACGCCCATGGAGGTAACCGTTCGGCGGGCGCGAACCGCCGACGTGCGGGGGATCCGGCGGCTCGTCGCGATGTACGTCGCGGACCGGCGGCTGCTGTCCAAGCCCACCGTCGCGCTCTACGAGGCCGTTCAGGAGTTCTGGGTGGCCGAGCGGCAGAGCGACCGCACGATCGTCGGCTGCGGCGCCCTGCACGTGATGTGGGAGGACCTGGCCGAGGTTCGCACGGTGGCCGTCGACCCGCTGCTGCGCGGGCACAAGATCGGGCACCGGATCGTCGCCGAACTGCTGGCCGCGGCTCGGGAGATCGGTGTGCGCCGGGTCTTCGTGCTGACGTTCGAGACGCACTTCTTCGGCTCGTTCGGCTTCGTGCCGATCGACGGGACGCCGGTCACCCATCAGGTGTACGAGGAGCTGCTGCGCTCCTACGACGAGGGTGTCGCGGAGTTCCTCGACCTGGAGCGGGTCAAGCCGAACACCCTCGGCAACCATCGGATGCTGCTGCATTTGTAGGCCTGCCGCCTTTGTAGGGTTGGTCACCGTGAAGCGAGTGGCGGCGATCGACTGCGGCACCAACTCTGTCCGGCTCCTGATCGCGGATATCAGCGAAATGTCGGAAATCTCGGATGTGACCCGTCAAATGCGGATCGTCCGGCTCGGCGAGGGCGTCGACCAGACCGGCCGGCTGTCCCCGGCGGCCATCGAGCGGACCCGGCTCGCCCTCGCCGACTACGCGGCGGACATCGCGAAGTCGGGCGTGGACGCGGCCCGCATGGTGGCCACCAGCGCCTCCCGCGACGCGGAGAACGCGGCCGACTTCCGCGCCATGGTGTTCGACACGCTCGGCTTCGAGCCCGAGGTGATCACGGGTGACGAGGAGGCCCGGCTCTCCTTCGCCGGCGCGGTGCGGGGCCTCGCGGCGCAATCGCCGTACCTGGTGGTGGACATCGGCGGCGGCTCGACCGAATTCGTGCTGGGTTCCGTGGGGGCCGCCGACGAGGTCGACGCGGCGCTCAGCGTGGACATCGGCTGCGTGCGCATGACCGAGCGCCACCTGCGCGCCGATCCGCCCACGCCGGAGCAGGTGGCGGCGGCCGAGGCCGACATCACCGCAGCCGTGGACCGGGCGCTCGTCGCCGTGCGTGGTGCCCGGGCCCGCACGCTGGTGGGCCTGGCCGGCTCGGTGACCACGGTGGCCGCGCTCGCGCTCGGGCTGCCGGAATACGACCCCCGCCGCATCCACCGGGCCCGGATCTCCGCCGCCGACGTCGCCAAGGTCACCGCCGACCTGCTGGCGAAGACCGCGGAGCAGCGCCTTGCCAGCCCGGTCATGCACCCCGGCCGTGCCGACGTCATCGGCGCTGGGGCGCTGATCCTGCGGATCATCGTCGAGCGGTCCGGTGCGGATTCGGTCATCGCGTCCGAGTCGGACATCCTCGACGGAATCGCCCTGTCGCTCGCGTAGCCGTCGCTGTCGGGTTTACGTCAGCGCTGCTCAGCGGGGTCAGCCGGTCCGGCGGACCTCGGCGCGGGACTGCTCGCGGGGCCCCGCGTCGTCGCGGGACCACCACCAGCCGTAGGTGAGGACGCCATCACTCGGCATCGTGATGATGATCTTGGCTGGCAGGGCGCCCTCGTAGGCGTTGAACACCCCCGGCTCGCTCTGCGCGAATCGGGTCACGCCGGGGAGCTCAAGGCACGTGACGTGCAGTTCCAGCCGGCCGGCCTCGCTCGCGGTGAGGATCGTGTGCTCGACGTGCTGCAGTCCCTTGCTGTCGCTGACCGCTTCGTAGTCCAGCGTGATGGCGTTGCCGCGCACCACCGAGGTCACCTTGATGCGGGCGACGAAGGGCCCGGACTCCAGCCCGTCGCCGCGCCCGCGATACACACCGGGCGCCGCGGCGAGTCGTTTCAAGAGATCGGTCACGGTGCACACCGTAGTACGGTCACGCTCGCTGCTGCGCACCTTGGTCCTCTACCGCTATCGTGAGCCGGTCCAGCGGGCCAGGGGTCGGTTTGCCAAGCTCAAACCCCCTTTTCTGCCCGTTAGGCGATCTTTGCGGCATACCCCCGGAAGGAAACGCATGTCTGATCAGTACCCGCCGCCCGGCAGCTATCCGCCTCCAGGTGGCGGGGGTTACCCGCCGCCGGGTGGTGACCAGCCCCCGGCGTACGGTGCGCCGGCTTCCGGCTCTCCTTACGGTGCGCCGGCTTCCGGCTCGCCTTACGGTCCGCCGACGTCCGGCTCGCCCTACGGTGCGCCGGCGTCGGGCTCGCCCTACGACCAGCCCCCGGCGTACGGCGCGCCCGGCGCTCCGTTCGGCGCCCCGCCGCCGCCTCCGAAGAAGAGCAGCGCCGGCAAGATCATCCTGATCATCCTCGGCGTCATCCTGGTCCTGGTGCTGGTGTGCTGCGGCGGCATCTTCCTGTTCGCCAAGGGCACCTGGAACGACATCGTCGACAGCGTCGAGAGCAACTCGGCGAACGCCAAGGTCGGCGACTGCCTCGCTGGCGACGACATCACCAATGAGACCTCGAAGAGCGTCAGCGTGAAGATCGTCAAGTGTGACGACTCGACCGCCAAGTACAAGGTCTTGGGCATCCCGGGCGGTGTGTCGCAGGCCGACGCGCTCGCGAAGGAGACGAAGGTCTGCGACGCCTACCCGGACACCCAGTACGTCGTCTGGCAGGGCCCCGACGTCAGCAGCGGCGACGCCCTCTGCCTGGAAGACGCGAAGTAGTCCAGCAGCACCTCGCGAGGCGGTCCGCTCCGGGCGGGCCGCCTTTTGCGTGCCCGGGTGTTCCGCGCTTGATACTACTGTGCATTGCGTACTACTCTGCTTGCCGTGGACACCACCCAGCTGCTGAAGGGGGTGCTCGACCTCGCCGTCCTCGCCGTGCTGCGGGACGAGGACGGTTATGGGTACGACATCCTGCGCCGACTGCGCTCGGCGGGCCTCGACGACGTCGGTGACGCGTCGGTCTACGGCACCCTCCGCCGGCTGTTCCAGGCCGGGGCGCTCACGACCTACGTGGTGCCGAGCGAGTCCGGCCCGCACCGCAAGTACTACGCGCTCAACGCCGCCGGCCGGGCCCAGCTCGCCGAGTCCGGCAAGGTCTGGCGCGGCTTCGCGCAGACGATGAACCAGCTCATCGGGGAGGGCACATGACCGGCCCGGAGCGAAGCGGAGGGGCCGGTCATCGGCTGGCTCAGGTTTCAGTCAGGCCGGGGCCGGAGCGAAGCGGAGGTTTCGGCATGACCGGTCCGGAGCGCAGCGGAGGGGCCGGCCCTCGCCGGGTTCCAACAGCAACCTTCTCAGAAGGCCCTGTCAGAAGGATGGTGCCCTAGTGACCGCGCCGATCAGCAGCAGCCTGGAGATCGACTACTACCTGGAGCGGGTCGGGGCCGAGCTCGCCGACCTGCCGCCGGACGTGCGCGACGACCTGATGGAGGACCTGCCGGCGCACTTCGCCGAGGTCCTGGAGGAGCGGGGCGGGCCGCTGGTCGAGCGGCTCGGGCCGCCGGCCGCCTACGCCGCCGAGCTGCGCGCCGCGGCCGGTCTCGACGCGGCGGCCCGGCCGAAGGATGGCCGGGCGGACCTGGGGCGCGTCCTGGAGCGCGTCACAGCCCGGCTCCGGGTCGTCGACGGGCGCGCCGGCCGGCTCATCGGCTACGAGCGGGCCACCGACTTCCTGCGGCTGCTGCGCCCGGCGTGGTGGATCGCCCGCGGGGTGAGCCTGGTGGCCCTGATCTTCGCGCTCGACATCATCCCCAGCGATCGCTTCGACGACCCCCTCGGCTGGTTCCTCGTCGCGGTCGCCGTGGTGATCTCCGTCCGCGTCGGCGCCACCGGCCGCCCGCGCATGCCCCGCTGGGCCGGCTACGCCCTCACCGGGCTGGCCGCGATCGGGGGCCTGGCGCTCCTCGTCAATGCGACCAACGGGGGCCAGTACTCCTCGAGCCCCGGCATGTACAGCCCGTACTCGCACGTCACCGATGTCTACCCGGTCGATCTGAACGGGCGACCGATCGAGGGCGTCACGCTCCTCGACCAGAACGGCGACCCGATCGTCCTCGGCGACCCGTGGCGGTGCGCGACCAACGACCAGCCGCCCCAAGATCCGCCGACCTACCCGATGTGCGTGCGGCCCCGGGCGGAGCCGACCGCGACGCCGTCGCCATCCCCGTCGGCCTCCCCGTCCGCATCCCTGTCCGCATCCCCGTCCGACTTGTTGTCGGCTTCGCCGTCGGCCTCCGCGTCCAGCTAACCTTCGGCGGGTGGAGGACGCCCGCGATGCCTTGGACCGCCTCGACGCGGAGATCACCCAGTGCCGCCGCTGCCCCCGCCTGGTCGCCTGGCGGGAAGAGGTCGCCGCGACGAAGCGAGCGGCGTTCCGCGACGAGGAGTACTGGGGGCGTCCGGTGCCCGGCTTCGGCCCGCACCGGGCGCCCATCGCCATCCTCGGCCTCGCCCCGGCCGCCCACGGCGGCAACCGCACCGGCCGGATCTTCACCGGCGACCGCTCCGGCGATGTGCTCTTCGCCGCCCTGCACCGCGCCGGCCTGGCCAGCCAGCCCACCAGCACGTCGCGTGACGACGGGTTGACGCTCACCGCGACGAGAATCTTCGCGGCCGTGCGGTGCGCGCCGCCGGAGAACAAGCCCACCCCGCTCGAGCGCGACACCTGTGCGCCGTTCCTGCATCGCGAGATGCGCGAGATCGCCCCCGACCTGCGGGTCGTCGTCGCCCTGGGTGCGTTCGCGTGGGCCGCCTTCTGGCCCGCGCTTCGCGCCGTCTACGGTGTAGCACCAGCGCGGAAGGTTCCGTTCGGTCACGGCGCCCTGTGGCGGATCGATGGCGCTCCCGCGTTGCTCGGTTGTTACCACGTGAGCCAGCAGAACACCTTTACCGGTCGGCTCACGCCGGGAATGCTGGACGAGATTTTTGCCCGAGCGAAGCAGCTCGCCGGGCTCACATAGAGCGACGGGATGCCCTCGACATCATGGACCGCACCCTCAACCGCTGGTTGCCGGTGCTGGGCGTCGTTGCCGTGCTCGCGGTCGCGGCCCTCGCGGCGTCGATGTCCTCCCCCGAGATCACCAACGTGCCGGTCCCGCCGACGAACACGGCCCAGCCTTCGCCGTCGGTGCGGACCACGCAGATCGACCTGGACACGGGCCAGCCGAGCACCGGCGCGCCCGGGACGGGCGAGCTGCCGGCCTGGCTGACGTATGTGGCCGTGTCCCTGTGCGTGGTGCTGGTCGCGGTTCTCGTCGGCAGCCTGGTGTGGTATCTGCTGCGCCACCGCGCACCGAAGCGGCCGCCGCGGCTGTTCGTCGAGCCGGAGCAGCCCAAGCCGATGGCGGCCGGCGACGCCGGTGAGGAGGTCATGGCCGCGGTCGAGGCCGGCCTGGTCGACCTCTCCGACACCGACATCGACCCGCGGCGGGCCGTGATCGCGTGCTGGGTGCGGCTGGAGCGCGCCGCCGCCGCGGCCGGCACCCCGCGCCTGGTCGGCGACAGCCCGACCGAGCTGGTCACCCGGCTGCTGGCCGCCCACCAGGTGAGCCGCCCGACGCTGGAGGGATTCGCCGAGGTGTACCGCGAGGCTCGCTACGCCACCCACCCGGTCGGCGAGCGCTCGCGCCAGGACGCGATCGACGCCCTGCGGCAGATCCGCGCCGAGCTGTCCGGCATCGGCCGGGCCGTGCCCGGGGGTGTGCCCGATGCCTCGTGAGCAGGAGCGGGTGGTCGGCCTCGAAGAGCTGTTCGAGGGCGGCCGGGCGGCCCAGCGCCGCGACTCGCGCCCGGTGCGCCGCCCGTCGCGGCCGTTCGACACGCGCTGGTGGGTGCGCCGGCTCTTCGTCGCCGTCGCGCTGAGCACCGTCGGCTGGTTCGTGCTCTGGATGGCCGATTACGTGGTCTCGTACCCCCTGGTGTTGCTGTCCATCGTGGCCATCCAGGTGATGCGCCAGGTGCTGGCACAGGTGCACGCCGACGAGTTGCCCGCCGCGGTGACCGGCATCGGCCTGGAGCCCGTCCGCGAGCCGCCGGAGCGGGGTGACCGCCCGGCCCGCCGCGAGCTGCGCACCGCGATCCCGGCCGGCGACGGCATCCGGCTCGCCGTGGCCAAGTGGGACGACCGTTTCGTGTGGGGCGAGCGCGACCCGGGGCGGTTCGCGGCCGTCCTTATTCCACGCTTCGCCGACATCGTCGACGCCCGGCTGCGCCAGCGCCACGGCATCACCCTGGCCGGCGCCCCCGAACAGGCCCGCCGGCTCGTCGGCGAGGAGCTCTGGCAGCTACTGCACTACACACCGTCCCGGGTGCCCAGCCCGCAGGACATAGCATCGATCGTCGCGAAGGTGGAGGCGCTATGAAGACGCTCGCACCGGCCGAGGTGGGCCGGATCGCCAAGGTGGTCCTGGACCAGGTCGGCACGGTGGTCGTCGGCAAGCGCGACTCGCTCGAGCTGGTCCTGGCCGGGATCCTGGCCGGCGGCCACGTGCTGCTGGAAGACCTGCCGGGCCTGGGCAAGACGCTGACCGCGCGCTCGTTCGCCCAGGCGCTCGGCATCAGCTTCCGCCGCCTGCAGTTCACCCCCGACCTGCTGCCCGCCGACGTGACCGGGTCGTTCCTCTACGACCAGCGCAACCACGAGTTCACGTTCCGGGCCGGCCCGGTCTTCACCAACCTGCTGCTCGCCGACGAGATCAACCGCACGCCGCCGAAGACGCAGTCGGCGCTGCTGGAGGCGATGCAGGAGCGCCAGGTGTCGGTCGAGGGCGCCACCTACCGGCTCGACTCGCCGTTCCACGTGCTGGCCACCGCCAACCCGATCGAGTACGAGGGCACGTATCCGCTGCCCGAGGCCCAGCTGGACCGCTTCCTGCTGCGTGTGTCGTTCGGCTATCCGGAGGCCGACGAGGAATGGGACGTGCTGCGGCGGCGGATGGCCCGCCGGCAGGAGGAGGCCAACCTCGAGGCGGTCGTCGACTCCGAGACGCTGCTGGCCATGCAGAACGCGCTCGAGGAGGTCATGGTCGAGGACTCGATCGGGCGGTACATCGTCTCGCTCACCGCCGCCACCCGCGTCCACCCGCACGTGCTGGTCGGCGCCTCGCCCCGCGGCTCGCTCGCGCTGCTGCTGCTCGCCCGGGCCTCCGCCGCGCTCAGCGGCCGCGACTACGTGGTGCCGGAGGACGTCAAGGCGGTCGCCGTCCCGGCCCTGGCGCACCGCATCTCGCTGCGCCCGGAGATGTGGCTCAAGCGCATCGACCCGCGCTCGGTCGTCGGTGAGGTGCTCGCCGAGACGCCCGCGCCGGCGAGCGGCGCGCTGCCGACCTACGACGGAAGGCGTGGCTGAGCCCTATGGCTGAGCGCGGCGCACCCCGGTCCCACGCCCAGGCCTTCGAGCCGACCCGGGCGCTGGGCCGGGCGGTGCTGGTCGCCGGAGTGCTCGTCTTCGTCGCCGTGCTCACGGGCCGCTTCGACCTCGTCGTGCTCGCCGCGCCCTTCGCCATCGGCACTGCGGTCTCGCTGGTGCGCCGGCCGCAGCGGGTGCCGACGATGGAGGTGAGCGCGGCCGAGCCGTTCCTGGTCGAGGGCAACGACCTCGGTGTGACGATCAACCTGGGCAACCCCAACCCGTCCGGCTTCGACCTGGTCGTGGTCCGGGCGGTGGTACCACGATGGGTCCGCCTGGTGCACAGCGACCGCCCGTACGCGGTCAACGTCGAGGGCGGCACCATCGCCGGCGTCGAGCTCGAGGGCCGGGTGCTGCGCTGGGGCCGCCACCCGCTGGGCCCGATGATCGCGCACGCCGTCGCCGCCGACGGGCTGCTCATCAGCCGCGCCGTGACGACACCGCCGCTGCCGCTCAAGGCCTACCCGGCGACCGAGCACTTTGACGCCGCCGAGGTGATGCCTCGCGCGGCCGGCCACGTCGGCGGCCACCGCTCCCGGCGCACCGGCGAGGGCGGCGAGCTCGCGGGCGTGCGCCGCTTCGGCCCCGGCGACCGGCTGCGCCGCATCGACTGGCGGGTGTCGCTGCGCACCCGCGAGATCCATGTGGTGAGCACGCTGTCCGACCGCGATGCCGAGGTCGTGGTGCTGCTCGACGCGCTGCACGAGGCCGGGCGCTCCGACGGCATCGACGGGAAGGCCTCGGTCCTCGACATCACCGTGCGCGCCGCGGCCGGCATCGCCGAGCACTACCTGCACCGGGGCGACCGGGTGGCGCTGCTGCAGTACGGCGGCACCGTGCGCCACCTGCGCGCGGCGAGCGGCAGGCGGCACTACATGACGGCGCTGGAGTTCCTGCTGGACGTTGCCGCCGGCGGGCACGACGACGAGCCGCCGCCGTCGACGTTCGGGCCGCACATGGTCCAGGCCAACGCGCTGGTGATGGTGCTCACGCCGCTGCTGGACGTGCGGTCGGCGGCGATGCTGGCCAACCTGGCCCGCGCCGGAAGGTTCGTCGTCGCCGTCGACACCCTCGCCGATCCGGTACAGCGGGTCCGCGTGACGGGCAAGTGGGGCGAGGTGGCGCAGCGCATGTGGCGGCTGGAGCGCGAGGCGATCATCGACCAGCTGCGCGAGCACGGCGTCCCGGTCGTGGCCTGGGGCGGTGCGGGGAGCCTCGACGAGGTGCTGCAGGGCGTGGCCCGCGTGGCGATCGGGCGGACGGTGACGACGTGATGGACGAGCTACGGGAGTACCTCACCGGCCGGGTCGGCCGCGCACGGGACATGGCCGGGCGCGCCGCGGCAGGGCCGCTGCTGGTCCGCCTCGGCGTTGCCGTGCTCGCCACGCTGAGCATGGTGCTCGGGTTCCCGGACGCGGTGATGCGCAATCTCGTCGCGATCGCGGTGGCCGGGGTCGTCGCGCTGCTGCCGGCCGTGTTCCCGCGCACCCGCATGGTCGGCCTGGCGATCTTCGCGTGCGCCTTCGGCTGGCTGATCGGCACCATCGTCTACGGCGAGCCGATCTCCGTGGTCCGGCTCGTCGCGCTGTCGTCCGCGCTGTATCTCATGCACTCCCTTGCCGCCCTGGCCGCGGTCCTGCCGTACGACGCGGTGCTCTCCCCGGGCGTGCTGGCCGGGTGGCTTCTGCGCGCCGGTGGCATCGTCGCGGTCAGCGCGATCGTGAGCGTGGCGCTCCTGGTCGTGGTCAAGCTGACGATCGGTCCTGTGTTCCTCGTCGCATCGCTCGTCGGTGTGCTCACGGTCGCCTGGCTCGTGTACCTGATCGCCCGCCGGGCCTGATGCCTTATGCCCGGACGACGGCCAGGTGACGGGTCATATCGACCGGTGTCGGTTCGCTGTGTTGGTCGTTACAGCCCGGGTAACGCCGGTTACATGTCTGTGGCCCGAGCGGCCGTGGGGCGGTTGCGTCGCTAGCGTTGAGTTGTGGCCGCAAAGCGAATCCTGATCGTCGGTGCCGGGCACGTCGGGCTCTACGCCGCCCTGCGCCTGTCGAAGAAGCTCAAGCTGCACGAGGCTGAGGTCACCGTGGTCGACCCTCAGCCGCACATGACCTACCAGCCGTTCCTGCCCGAGTCGGCGGCCGGCAACATCTCGCCCCGGCACAGCGTCGTTCCGCTGCGCCGCGAGCTCAAGCGCTGTCACGTGCTGTCCGGCACGGTGACCAGGATCGAGCACGTGCGGAAGGTGGCGATCGTTCAACCGATCGTCGGGCCGGCCCGCGAGGTGCCGTATGACCACATCGTCGTGGCGCCCGGCTCGGTCTCGCGCACACTGCCGATCCCGGGCCTGCGCGAGCAGGCCGTCGGCTTCAAGACCATCGGCGAGGCGGTGTTCCTGCGCAACAGCGTGCTCGACCGGCTCGACGTCGCGGCGACCACCACCGACCCGGCCACGCGCCGGCGCGCCCTGGCGTTCGTGTTCGTCGGCGGCGGCTACGCCGGCGTCGAGGCCCTGGCCGAGATGGAGGACATGGTCCGCGGGGCGCTGCGCTACTACCCGGAGGTCCCGCAGGAGGAGGTCCGGTTCGTCCTCGTCGAGGCGGCCAACCGCATCCTGCCCGAGGTCGGCGCGGAGATGGGCGCCTACACCGCGGTCGAGCTGACCCGCCGCGGCATCGACATCCGGCTCGGCACGCGGCTCGAGTCGTGCGTCGACGGACTCGTCAAGCTCTCCGACGGTGAGGCCTTCGAGGCCGACACCATCGTGTGGACCGCCGGCGTCAAGCCGCACCCGATGCTCGAGGACACCGACCTGCCGCGCAACCCGCGCGGCGCGATCACCTGCAAGCCGACGCTGCAGGTCGTGGACGCCGAGGGCAACGTGGTCGAGGGCGCGTGGAGCGCGGGGGACTGCGCTGCGGTACCGGACCTGACCGCCGAGGACCCCGGTGCGCTGTGCTCGCCGAGCGCGCAGCACGCCGTGCGGCAGGCGTCCCAGCTCGCCGACAACATCGCGGCGGTCGTGCGCGGGCGGCAGCCGGTCGACTACCGGCACAAGCACGTCGGCTCGGTGGCCGGGCTCGGGCTCTACAAGGGCGCCGCCCGGGTGTATGGCATCAAGGTGCGCGGCCTGCCGGCGTGGTTCATGCACCGTACGTACCACCTCAGCCGGATCCCCACACTGAACCGCAAGATCCGGGTGCTCGTCGACTGGACGCTGCAGCTGGTGCTGCGCCGCGAGGTCGTCGCGCTCGGCTCGCTGCATGATCCGCGCGAGGCGTTCACCGAGGTCGCGGTGCCGATCCCGCTGCCGGTCGGCCGCCCGAGCGGCTCGGGCCGCAAGGCCGCCTAGAGCTGCGGCACGTCGGGGCTTCGCCCGTCTTTCAGGCGCGGTGCGGCCCAGGGGTGGGCGCTCGCCCGCCCCGAGCAGGGCGTCGAGGGTGCTTCGCGGCACCTCGGCGCCCGGCTGGCCGTCGGCGTGCACGGCCTGCGTCAGCACGAACGCGAGCAGCGGTATCGCAGGTCACCGGGGCCTGGGCAGCGCTGGCAACAGGAACGCGGCCGCGTCCCTAGTCCATGGGCGCCGCGGGCGCATCGGCGGACCGGCCGGTGTTGCATGCTCGACCGGAGCAGTCTCCTCCTCGTCGGTCTGCCGGGCTCTGGTCACCCGGATGACAGTAACGGCCGTCCCCTTGTCGGTGTTGATGGTTCGCCGGACGGGCTACCGTGAGACGCGTTTCCACGCCCGGGTGGTGGAACGGCAGACACGGCCGCCTTAAAAGCGGCTGCCGCGAGGCGTGCGGGTTCGAACCCCGCCCCGGGCACGATTTTGGCATTTTCGGGCCGACCGTCACGTTGCACTGTACGGTCGGCGTTTCCAACGCGCCCATACGCGGTACCCTGGTCGTACACGTGAATGCGACGCCCATGGAGGCCGATCGTGCAGAGTTCCAACCCGGTGCTCACCCGCCTTGGCGAGGCGGCTCGGGCATCCCGGTATGAGACCGGGTATGGCCCCGGCTACCCCGGTGAGCAGACCCCGTCACGCGTCATGTCCATGGACGACGTCGTCGTCCGCACGGTGGCGCTGCTCGCCGTCACCGGCGTCGTCGGCGCCGCCGCCTGGGCGCTGCTGCCGGCCAGCAGCGGCGTGACCTACTTCGCCGCCTTCATGGCGGGCATCGCCGGGCTCGTCCTCGGCCTGGTCATCTCGTTCCGCCGGGTCACCAGCCCGGCCGTGATCATTCCCTACGCGGCCCTGCAGGGTGTCGCGCTCGGCGTGATCAGCCGTGCCTTCGAGAGCTGGTATTCCGGCATCGTCATCCAGGCGGTGATCGCGACCTTCGGCATCTTCGCCGTCATGGCGGCGCTCTACAAGCTCAAGGTGTTGCGGGCCACGCCCAAGTTCACGAAGTTCGTCATCGGCGCCCTGATCGGCGTCGTGGTGCTGAGCCTCGCCAACTGGCTGTTCGCCATGTTCGGGCTCAACCTGGGCCTGCGGGAGTACAGCGTCAACGGCCAGGTGGGCTGGCTGCCGATCGTGTTCAGCCTCGTGGTGATCGGCGTCGGCGCGCTGACGTTCATCCTCGACTTCGACGCCATCGAGCAGGGCATGCGCCACGGGCTGCCGGAGAAGTACGCGTGGTATTGCGCGTTCGGCATCCTGGTGGGCCTGATCTTCCTGTACTACGAGATCCTGCGCCTGCTGAGCTACCTGCGACGCTGATGCCCGACGAAGATCAGCTCGGTGCTGCCGTGCGCAAGCTGGTCGGCCGGGTCTCACACTGGACGCCGCCCCGGTGGGCGGCGTCCGGCTGGCCGGGGGCGAGCCGGGCGGCACTCATGCACGACCTCGTCCAGTGGATGGCCGACCGGTGCGCCGAGGCGGAGGGGCGCCCGGTGCTTCCGGTGCCCCGCCTCGACAACGACTTGGCCCTGCCCGATCAGCTTCAGGTGGTCGCGGCGGATCTGCGCCGCTTCGCGCCGCCGGCGGTGCGGGCCGACGCCGCGGAGCGCGTCAACGCTCTCCGCGGCGCCCTCGAGTAGTCCTGCGGCGCCTTCGCGTGGCCCTGCCGCGCTCGCGCGATGCTGATGCTTTCGTGCGGTGCCGCCCGGTTCAGGTCAGATGCGTCAGCAGGTCCTGGCGGGTGAGGACGCCGGCCGGCTTGCCGTCGATCAGCACCACGGCGGCGTCGGCCTTCTCCAGGAGGGCCACCGCCTCGCTCACCGGCTGCCCGCCGCCGATCATCGGCAGCGGCGCCGACATGTGGCGCTCGACGATGTCGTGCAGGTGGGCCTGGCCGGAGAACAGCGCGTCGAGCAGGTCGCGCTCCGCGATCGAGCCCGCGATCTCGCCGGTGACGACGGGCGGCTCGGCCTTGAGCACCGGCAGCTGGGACACGCCGTATTCGCGCATGTAGTCGATCGCGTCGCGGACCGTCTCGTTCGGGTGGATGTGCACCATGCCCGGGATCTGGCCGTCCTTGCCGGTCAGCACGTCGGCGACGGTCGGCGTCTCGGCGGCGGTGCGCAGGAAGCCGTAGCGGGCCATCCAGGTGTCGTTGAAGATCTTGGAGAGGTATCCCCGGCCGCCGTCCGGCAGCAGGACCACCACGACGGCTTCGGGGCCGGCCTCGCGGGCCACCTTCAGCGCGGCGGCCACGGCCATGCCGCACGAGCCGCCGACGAGCAGTCCCTCCTCGCGCGCCAGGCGGCGGGTGAGCTCGAACGACTCCTTGTCGGAGACCTCGACGATCTCGTCGCAGATGTCCCGGTCATACGTGGTCGGCCAGAAGTCCTCGCCCACGCCCTCGACGAGGTAAGGCCGGCCGGTGCCGCCCGAATACACTGATCCCTCCGGGTCGGCGCCGATGATGCGCACGCGGCCCGCGGAGGCCTCCTTGAGGTACTTCCCGACGCCGGAGATCGTGCCGCCGGTGCCGACGCCCGCGACGAAGTGGGTGACCTGGCCCTCGGTCTGCTGCCACACCTCGGGGCCGGTGGTCTCGTAGTGGGAGCGGGGGTTCGCCGCGTTGGCGTACTGATCGGGCTTCCAGGCGCCGGGGATCTCCCGGGCCAGGCGGTCGGAGACGTTGTAATACGAGCGCGGGTCCTCCGGGGCGACGGCGGTCGGGCAGACCACGACGTCGGCGCCGTAGGCGCGCAGCACGTTCTGCTTGTCCTCGCTCACCTTGTCGGGGCACACGAAGACGCAGCGATACCCCTTGAGCTGGGCGACCAGCGCCAGACCCACGCCGGTGTTGCCGGAGGTCGGCTCGACGATCGTGCCGCCCGCCTGCAGCAGGCCGGCCTTCTCCGCCTCTTCGACCATGCGCAGCGCGATGCGGTCCTTCACGCTGCCGCCCGGGTTGAGATATTCCACCTTCGCCAGGACGGTGGCGGAGATGCCGGCGGTGACGTTGCGGAGCCGAACCAGGGGCGTGTTGCCCACCAACTCGACGACGTTGTCGTAGTAGCGCACGTCGCCAGCCTATCGGGAGCGGCCGGGCTGCCCGACGACGTCTCCCTGCACGACGTTGTCGCGCAGCTTCTCCCACTCCAGGAAGCGCTCCAGCTCGTCCATGAGCGCGCCGGCGAAGTATCCGGCCACGGCCAGGTCGTCCACCAGGCCGAAGACCAGCAGGAACGCCTCGGGGACGGCGTCGATCGGGGAAATGATGTAGACGCCGGCCGCGGCGAGCATCAACAGGCGCGACCCGCCGTCGTACTCGCGCTTCAGGGTTGCCTTGATCATGCGAGGCAGCGCGCCCAGCCGCCGGCCGAGGCCGGGCGTGTCTGGCCGGAACACCCGCAGTAGTGCAGTCCATGCCATCCGCCGTCGCAGCGTGCTGTCCGCCATGGTGACCGCCCTCTCTCCCTTGGCTATGAATGTAACGGTGTCGGTCACCATGCGCCGGGGTAAGAATGACGACATGGATCTCGATGAGGCCCGGGCCGTGATCGCCGAGCAGCACCAGGCAGTGCTGGCCACCCGGCGCGCCGACGGCGGCGTGCAGATGTCGCCGGTGCTGGCCGTGGTGGATGCCGACGGGCGGGTGGTGATCAGCAGCAGGGAGCCCGCGTTCAAGGTGCGCAACCTGCGGCGGGACCCCTGGGCGGCGCTGTGCGTGCTGCCGGACGGTTTCTTCGGCCGCTGGATTCAGGTGGAGGGCGAGGCCGAGATCGTGCCGCCGCCGCGGAGCGTGGAGGGTCTGGTCGACTACTACCGGAGGGCAACCGGAGGGGAGCATCCCGACTGGGACGACTACCGGGCCGCCATGCTGCGGGACCAGCGGGTGCTGATCCGTGTCGCGTTGACCCGGGCGGGCCCCGATCGGTCGGGATGAGGACCATCGGGATCAGGACGAATAGCGTCGAATACTTGGAGGGCGGAGGTTAGCCTCGGGTTCGCGAGGGCCTAGGGCATGGAAGGGCGGGGGCGGTGAAACTGCAGTCGGAGCGGGCGCGGCGGATTGCCACAGCGGCGGTGGTCAGTGGCGGGGGTGTCGCAGGTGCGAGTGCGTTGTTCTACGGGCTGGTGCTCGGGCAGGCGCTGATCGCGCGCAAGACGATTCCGCAGGCGGTCAGCCCGCCGCCGCGCGCGGACGGGCTCTATGGCGCGCACTTCGGCGGCGAGCCGATTCGCCTGGTGGTCCTCGGCGACTCCTCGGCCGCGGGATACGGCGCGGAGCGCCCCAGCGAGACGTTCGCCGCGGCGGTCGCGGCCGGCCTCGCCGAGCAGCGGCAGCAGCCGGTCCAGATGCGCTGTGTGGCCGTCGTCGGCTCGGAGTCGAAGGGCCTTCCGCCGCAGGTCGAGGTGGCCTTGCGCCAGAAGCCCGACATTGCCGTCATCTGCGTCGGCGGTAACGACGTGACGCACCGCGTCCAGGTGCGGACCGCGGTGCGCCATCTCGTCAACGCGGTGCGCGCGCTGCGCGCGGCCGGCGTCGAGGTGGTCGTCGGCACCTGCCCCGACCTGGGCACGATCCGGCCGATCCAGCCGCCGCTGCGCTGGCTGGCCCGGCGGTGGAGCCGGCAGATGGCGACCGCGCAGACGATCGCCGTGGTCGAGGCGGGCGGCCGCACGGTGTCGCTCGGCGACCTGCTGGGGGAGCTGTTCTACGCCGAGCCCGACCGCATGTTCAGCTTCGACCGGTTCCACCCCTCCGGCGCCGGCTACCTCGCCGCCGCCCAGGCCGTGCTGCCGACCGTCGTCGCCGCCCTGACCGAGCCAGCGGAGGCCGCGGCGCTGAGCGCCGGCGAGGGCGTGCGCGCGCTGCCGCAGGCCGCGGCGGAGGCCGCCCACCGGCCCGGCACCGAGGTCAGCGCCGTGCAGGTGGCGGGCCGCGACCGCGGTCCGGCGGGCCGCTGGGCGCAGCTGCGGCACCGGGTGTGGCACCGCCTGCCGCAGCAGGACGCGCCTGGTCTGGATCGGTCGGCGCGAAGCCTCACCGAGCCAGACTTGGCGCAGCGCACCCCCGACCGCGCGGCGGAGGCGGCATGACGACGCCGGCCTTTCCGCGTCGGGCGCGGCCTGCGAATTCGCCGGTTACTCTCGTATTTCGTCCGGTCATGCCCCTGACCCGCCCGGAACGGAGGTGACGGCGTGCGCCTCGTCAAGCGCCTCGCCAAGGTCGCTACGGTGACCGTGATCGCCGGCACTGTAGGTGGGGCCGCGGTGCTCGCCGCGCAGGCGGTCACCGCCCGCACCCGCAACTACGCCAAGCCCGACATGCGCCTGGCGATGCGCTCGTCGATCGGCGCCGCCGGCAAGCCCCCCATGCGACTGGTCCTGCTCGGCGACGCCTCCGCGCTCGGCGTCGGCGTCGACCGCGTGGCCGACACCGTGGGCGGCCAGCTCGCCGCCCTGCTGGCGGAGGGCTCCGCGGGTCGCCGGGTGGAGCTGTCCAGCGTCGCCGTGGCCGGCTCTCGCTCCAGCGATCTGACCGCGCAGGTGGCCCGGGCGCTGGTCGGCCCGGTGCCCGACGTCGCGCTCGTGCTCGTCGGGACCAACGACGTCACCCACCTCGGCAGGGCCGCCGACGCCGCCGAGCACCTGGGCGCGGCCTGCCGCCGGCTGGGCGAGGCCGGCATCCCCGTGGTCGTCGGCACGTGCCCCGACTTCGGCGTCCTGCGCGCCTTCGCCCCGCCGCTGCGCCAGCTGCTCGGCCTGCGTAGCCGCCGGATGGCGCGCCTGCAGGCCACCGCCGCGGGCGCCGCCGGTGCGGTCGTCGTGGACCTCGGGGCGCGCACAGGCGCGGTGTTCCGGGCGGACGCGGGCACGCTGTGCCACGACGGGTTCCACCCGTCGGCGGACGGATACCGCGTCTGGGCGCACGCGCTGCTGCCCGCTGTCGAGGAGGCCGGCGCGGTGCGTCGCGGCGTGTAGCCGCTGTGGCTCGCCGTAGCGCCATTCGTTCCTCACGGCGTGTGACAATTCTGGCCAGGGCCGCGCGTTACCCTCCGGTAGATTCGGGGGTATGCCGGAAGCTGTCATCGTTTCCACCGCCCGGTCCCCGATCGGCCGTGCCGCAAAGGGATCGCTGCGCGACCTCCGCCCCGACGATCTCGCCGCCACCATCGTCCGCGCCGCGCTCGACAAGGTCCCCCAGCTCGACCCGCGTGAGATCGAGGATCTCTACCTGGGGTGCGGCCTTCCGGGCGGCGAGCAGGGCTTCAACATGGCCCGCGTGGTGAGCACCCTGCTCGGGTTCGACCACCTGCCGGGCGCGACGACCACGCGATACTGCGCCTCCTCGCTGCAGACCACCCGCATGGCCTTCCACGCCATCAAGGCAGGCGAGGGCGACGTCTTCATCTCGGCCGGCGTCGAGTGCGTCTCCCGATACGCCCGCGGCAACTCCGACGCCCTGCCCGCCGAGGCGCAGGCCGCGGTCGGTGGGCCGTGGCAGAATCCGGCCTTCGCCGACGCGTACGCCCGCACCACCAAGCGAGCCGAGGGCGGCGCCGAGACGTGGCGCGACCCGCGCGAGGACGGCGCACTGCCGGACATCTACATCGCGATGGGCCAGACCGCCGAGAACCTCGCCGAGATCGAGGGCGTGACGCGGCAGGACATGGACGAGTTCGGCGTACGGTCGCAGAACCTGGCCGAGGAGGCCATCAACAGCGGCTTCTGGGCCCGCGAGATCACCCCGGTCACCACCCCGTCGGGCGACGTGGTGTCGGCCGACGACGGGCCGCGCCCGGGCGTGACCTATGAGGCGGTGGCTGCCCTCAAGCCGGTGTTCCGCCCCGACGGGCTCGTCACCGCCGGTAACTGCTGCCCGCTCAACGACGGCGCCGCCGCGGTTGTGATCATGAGCGACACCCGGGCCCGCGAGCTCGGCATCACCCCGCTGGCCCGCATCGTCTCCACCGGCGTCACCGCGATGTCCCCGGAGATCATGGGCATCGGCCCGGTCGAGGCGTCGCGCAGCGCGCTCGCGCGGGCCGGCATGACCATCGACGACGTGGACCTGGTCGAGATCAACGAGGCGTTCGCCGCGCAGGTCATCCCGTCGTACCGCCGGCTGGGCGTGCCTCTGGAGAAGCTCAACGTCAACGGCGGCGCGATCGCGGTCGGCCACCCCTTCGGCATGACCGGTGCCCGCATCACCGGCACGCTGATCAACTCGCTGAGCTGGCACGACAAGTCGATCGGCCTTGAGACGATGTGCGTGGGCGGTGGCCAGGGCATGGCCATGGTCCTGGAGCGACTCTCCTGATCGCACCACGACGAGCCGTAGAGGTCCGGACGCGCTAGCGTCCGGACCTCTACCATCCGTACCGCCCGCGGGTCAGCTCAGCGGGGTGAGGACGAATCCGTCCGGGGTGTAGACGACGGCCGAGCCGGCCCCCTCACCGCGCCGGCTGCGCACGGTCAGGCTGGCCATGCTCGGCAGCAGGGAGGCCGCCACGGTGGAGACGACCCGGCTGTACGCGTCGAGCGCGTCTGTTTCTGGGTCCATGCCCAGGAGAACACGCTCCCGCCGGCGTCGCATGCCCGTACCGTGCGCGCTCGGTTACGCCAACAGCGATACCGCCGGCAGATCGAACCACCGCAAAGCCTCGAAGTTGGGCGAAACGACGCCTTCGGGCTGCTCGTCGATCGGCAGGCTCTCGAAGAGCTCCCGCGCATATCGCAGGTAGCCGGACAAATCCGACTCGGGGGCCCGTTCGTGCCTGGCCGGCCAGGTCAGCACCCCGTCGGCGTCGTAGCGAAGCTCCGACAGGCGCAGCGGCGGCTCGACCACCCCGTCGCGGTGGCGCCACAGGCCGGTGTAGGGGTCGAAGCGGTACTGCGGCAGCAGCGCCCACCCGTGCGTGGCCACGAGGTGCACCGCCTCGACGATGTACTCGAACACCGCGGCGGAGATGAAGTAGTTGAAGCTGACCCGCACCCAGCCCGGCTTGATGCCCTCGCAGCCGGCGATGATCTCCTGCTCGAAGCGGTGCGAGCGCTCGATGTCGATGCCCAGCAGCCGGTGCCCGTAGGGCCCCGCGCACGAGCAGCCGCCGCGCGACTGGATGCCGAACAGGTCGTTCAGCAGCGAGACGACGAAGTTGTGGTGGAGGTACCGGCCCCGGGGTCTTTTGATGACGAACGACACGATCGACAGGCGCGACGCGTCCAGGTTGCCCAGGATCTCGATGTTGGGGTTGGTCTTCCACGAGACGATCGCCTCGCGCAGGAAGTGCTCCTCCAGGGCTCGGATGGTCGGCGTGCCGACCGCCTGCTTGAGCTGGAACACCAGGCCGGCGCGGATCGACTCGACGATGGCGGGGGTGCCGCCCTCCTCGCGGTGCGCGGGGTCGGCGATGTAGTGGTGCTCGGTCGGATTGACGTAGTCGACCGTGCCGCCGCCGGGCACCGTCGGCACCCGGTTGGTGAGCAGCTCGCGGCGCACCACGAGCACGCCCGGGGTGCCCGGCCCCCCGACGAACTTGTGCGGCGAGATGAACACCGCGTCCTTGTACTCGCCCGGCCCGGGCCCGTACATCGCGACGTCGACGTACGGCGCGGCGGCCGCGAAGTCCCAGAACGACAGCGCGCCGTGCTCGTGCAGCAGCGCCGAGATCGCGTGCGTGTCGCTGACGATCCCGGTCACGTTGGAGGCCGCCGAGAACGATCCGATCTTCAGCGACCGGTCGGCGTGCCGCGCGAGTTCCGCGCGCAGCCGGTCAAGGTCGATGTGGCCGTTGTGATCCTCGGGGATGACGACCACGTCCGCGATCGACTCGCGCCACGGCAACTCGTTGGAATGATGCTCGAACGGCCCGATGAACACGACCGGGCGATCGGCCGGCGGGATGTGCGCCGACAGGTCGTAGCGGTCCTCGAGCCCGGCCGGCACCCGCAGGCCCAGGATGTGCACGATCTTGTCGATCGCCGCGGTCGAGCCCGAGCCGGTGAAGATCACGACCGTCTCCGCGTCGCCCCCGACAGCCTCGTTGACGATCTGTCGCGCGTCCTCGCGCAGGCGCGTGGTCTGCAGGCCGGTGCCGGACGATTCCGTGTGCGTGTTGGCGTACCGCGGCAGCACCTCGTCGCGGATGAACCGCTCGATGAAGTCCAGTGCCCGCCCCGAGGCGGTGTAGTCCGCATACGTGACGCGGCGAGCGCCGAACGGCCCCCACATCACCTGGTCGTCTCCGATGACGGCGGCACGGATCCGCTGTAAGAGGGGGCTCTCCATGACGGTCATTATCCGGGGTCGCGACGCCGACCTCTTTCGGGTGGTCGCGAGGATGTCGCACTGCTTGTCCGCCCCGATACACCCTCCGACTGTTTAACGTTTCGTCCGTAGGCGCTCGGGACGCCTCATGGAGACTGGGGGTAGGGAAGTTGGTCAGTGCTGACCAGTCCGAGCCAACAGACGTCGTCGATCGACTCTTGTGGCGCGACGCCACGCAGATCCTGAGCCGGCACAGTGAATCCGACACGGAGGGCCAGTGCCTCTGGTGCGGGCGCGAGTGGCCCTGCGCGCCGCGCCGCCTGGCCGAGAACGCCGCCGAGGCGTCCCGCCGGCCGTGGAACGAGGCCTGGACGGCGCGCCACGACCTGTACAGTCTGCGGACCATGCCCGACTGGCGCATCGACCTCGGCCGGCCGGGCGCCTCGCGGGGTGGCTGGCACCGCGCCGGGGGCAACCGGGGAACCTTCCTCTGACACGATCGTTGATCCAAGCGGAGACTTCGGGGCGCCCGGCCGGCGCGACGCAGTCCCGCGACATATAGACCCGCCCTGAAACGGTTGCCGGCATGCCTCCGCCGGCTCCGAACGCCTCCGGCCAGGCGTCCTCCCCAGGGAACGGGCGGGTCCACCAGGCAGGCGAGGGTACTTCTCGTGGTTCCCCCGCATATATCGCGATGTCGTGCCCTCGCCTGCCAAAACCCAATGAGGAACCGGACACCTGGGAGCTGTGTCACGCCGATCGGGCACGTCATGCCGTTGGGCCGTGGTTTAGTGGCCACCCGGGTTCTTCGGCCCCGGCGAACAGTGCGGTACTCCCACTGGGCCTGACGTCTGCAGCCCTACTCGGCAAGCGTCGGATCGACATACCCCATCTGCCGCATCTTCGAGGCCGCGAAGACGATCACGATCTCATCGCCCGGGATGAACACGTCGTCCGGCTCCTGGAACTGCGGCGTGCACAACGCCTTTATGCCTGACCAACGGGCGCACATGCTGCGGTGTCAGAGGTGGAGCACGAGGCGCAGCGCGTCGTCGACTGCGGACATCTCCTGGTGCGAAAGGTGGCCGACGAGCTGGCCGAGTCGTTCGGGTTGGACGGCCGCCGTCTGTTCGGCGAGCACATATGTGGTCTTGCCTTGAATCTCGATCTCCGGTCGGAAACTGGTCGGCCGGGCGCTGGTGGAGGTCGGTGCGACAAGCCACGTCGAGAGGGGCAGCAGGTCGGACTGGACCACGACGGCGTACCGGTTGCCGCGCGTGTCCCGAGGCGCCTTGAGCTCGTAGACGTCACCACGCACGGAGCGACTCCATGTCTGCCAGCACCGCTCGAGCCTCAGCGACATCGTCGGCATCCACGGCAACGGCTTCTGCCTCGGCGCGGATCTGCTCCTCGCGGCGGGTGCGCCAGGCGGCGAGGATCGCGTCACGGATGACCTGTGACCGATCGCGGTCGCCGGACGTCAGCTCGGCCAGCGCCTGATCGACGTCGTCATCTGTGCGGAATGTAATCGTCGACATAAGACAAACTGTAATACGCCGAAGCGGCCACCGTCGAGATGGCGGTGGCGCTTCGGCGAAGGGGATCAGGCGGGCAGCGTGCCCACGCCGATCGGGCACGTCATGCCGTTGGGGCCGTGGTTGCAGTAGCCACCCGGGTTCTTCGAGTCCGACAGGTACTGCTGGTGATAGTCCTCGGCGTAGTAGAACGGGCCCGCCGGGGCGATCTCCGTGGTGATCTCGCCGCGGCCTGCGGCGCGGACCACCGGGGCGAAGGCCTCGCGCGCCGCCGCGGCCGCCGCGGCCTGCGCCGGGGTGGTGGTGTAGACGGCCGAGCGGTACTGCGTGCCGATGTCGTTGCCCTGGCGCATGCCCTGGGTCGGGTCGTGGTTCTCCCAGAACGCCTTCAGCAACTGCTCGTACGACACCTTCGCCGGGTCGTAGACCACCAGCACCGCCTCGGTGTGGCCCGTCTGGCCGGAGCAGGTCTCCTCGTACGTCGGGTTCTTCGTGAAGCCGCCCTGGTATCCGACCGCGGTCGAGTACACACCCGGGATGCGCCAGAAGATGCGCTCCGCGCCCCAGAAGCAGCCCATGCCGAAGTAGGCGACCTCCAGCCCGGCCGGCCAGGGGCCGCGCAGCGGGGTGCCGAGGACGGTGTGCTTCGCGGCGACGTGCATCTCGGTGTCGCGCCCGGGGATGGCCGACTCAGCGGTCGGCAGGTCAAGCTGCTTGGTGTAGCGCAGGAACACGATCCGCTCCTAGGAAGACTGAGCTGGTCCTCAAAACTTGAGGTACCTGGGCTCAAGTTTGCCGCGAAATCGGCCCCGATGCCTTATCAGGTCATTACGGCCGAGATCTTCTCCGCGAAGGACAACGCTTCCTGGTCGGACTCGTATTTCGTGCGCGGCCAGAAAAAGCCCTTCAGCCCGTCGCCCTTGGTGCGGGGCGCGACGTGCGTGTGGAGGTGGGCGACGCTCTGCGACACGCGGTTGTTGATCGCCACGAATGAGCCGCCCGCCGACAGGCCCGTCTCGACCGCGCGGGCGATGCGCTGGACGAACCCGAAGTACGCCGGGATCTCGGTCGGCTCAAGGTCGGTCAGGGTCACGACGTGCGTCTTCGGCACCACGAGCACGTGGCCCTTGAAGACGGGGCGGATGTCGAGGAACGCGGCGGCGCTCGGAGTCGACGCCACCACGAAGCCGGGCGCATCGCCCGACGCGATCGAGCAGAACAGGCAGTCCGACACGCTCGCCAGACTATCCACCGTTAGGGTCGAACTCATGACCCACGGCTTCGAGACGCTCGCCATCCACGCCGGCCAGGAGCCGGACCCGGCCACCGGCGCGGTCGTGCCGCCGATCTTCCAGACGAGCACCTACGCACAGGACGCCGTCGGCAGCCCGCGGCGGGGGTACGAGTACAGCCGCACCGCCAATCCGACCCGCGACGCCCTGCAGGAGTGCCTCGCCGCGCTCGAGGGCGGCCGCCGCGCGCTGGCCTTCGCCTCCGGCCTCGCCGCCGAGGACACCCTGCTGCGCGCCGTGTGCCGCCCCGGCGACCACGTCGTCATTCCGGACGATGCCTACGGCGGCACCTACCGGCTGTTCTCCAAGGTCGCCGAGCGCTGGGGCCTGAACTGGACCGCCGCGTCGATCCACAGCGTCGAGGCGGTGCGCGCCGCGATCACCGACCGCACCCGGATCGTGTGGGTCGAGACGCCCACCAACCCGCTGCTCGGCATCGCCGACATCGCCGCCCTGGCCCAGGTCGCGCACGACCGCGGCGCGCTGCTCGTGGTGGACAACACGTTCGCCTCGCCGTACCTGCAGCAGCCCCTGAACCTGGGCGCGGACCTGGTCGTGCACTCGACCACGAAGTACCTCGGCGGCCACTCCGACGTCGTCGGCGGCGCGCTCGTCGGCACCGATGAGCAGCTGCTCGGCGAGCTGGCCTACCACCAGAACGCGATGGGCGCGATCAACGGCCCGTTCGACGCCTGGCTCACCCTGCGCGGGATCAAGACGCTCGGCGTGCGCATGGACCGCCACTGCGACAACGCCGAGAAGGTCGTCGAGTTCCTGCAGCGCAGCAAGGCGGTGGCCCAGGTGCTGTACCCGGGCCTGCCGGAGCACCCGGGCCACGAGACCGCCGCCAAGCAGATGAAGCGGTTCGGTGGCATGGTCAGCTTCCGCGCGCACAGCGAGCAGCACGCGGTGGAGATCTGCAACCGGGCCCGGCTGTTCGTGCTGGGAGAGTCGCTCGGCGGCGTCGAGTCGCTGATCGAGCACCCGGGCCGGATGACCCACGCGAGCGCCGCCGGCAGCCCGCTGGAGGTGCCGGCCGACCTCGTCCGGTTGTCCGTCGGAATCGAGACGATTGACGATCTTCTGGCCGATCTGGAGTACGCGCTCGCTCGTTGACACACTTGACCGCACCGCCAATCGGTACGGAAGGGTGTTCGGCATGCTGCAGCGCTCCACCAGCTGGGTGGGTACCACGGCCAGGGAGATCGCCCGCGCGGTCCGGCGTGGCGACACCTCGGCGACCGCCGTCGTGGCCGACCACCTCGACTCGATCCGGGCGTATGACCGCATCATCGGCGCGTTCCGCGAAGTGCGCGCTGGCGAGGCGATCGCCGAGGCGGAGATTGTCGACGACCAGCCCGGGCTGGGCAACCTGGCCCTGGCCGGCGTCCCGGTCGCGGTCAAGGAGAACGTCCAGGTCACCGGAGTGGCGACCTGGAACGGCTCGGCGGCGGCCCGGCGGGCGGTCGCCGACCGCGACCACGAGGTGGTGCGGCGGCTGCGCGGGGCTGGCGCGGTCGTGGTCGGCGTGACTCGGATGCCGGAGCTGGGCACCTGGGCGACGACCGACGACGCCAGTGGCATCGCCCGCAACCCGTGGCGGACCGACCGCACGCCCGGCGGCTCTTCGGGCGGGTCGGCCGCCGCGGTCGCCGCCGGCCTCGTGCCGATCGCCCACGCCAATGACGGGCTCGGCTCGATCCGCGTCCCCGCCGCGTGTTGCGGGATCGTCGGGCTCAAGCCCGGCCGGGGCGCGGTGCCGGCCGGGATCGGCTCCAACGATTGGTACGGCCTGGCGGAGAACGGCATCCTGGCCACCACGGTCGCCGACGCGCACCTGGGGTATGCGGTGCTCGCTGGGCATACTCCCCGGGCCCTCACCCCGCCGGACCGACTGCGCGTGGCCGTCTCGCTGCGCAGCCCGGTCGCCGGCGTGTTCCCGGACGCCGGCGCGCGCAAGGGGCTCAGCGACGCCGTTCGGCTGCTGCTGGCGCACGGGCACGGCGCGGTGCGTGCCGACCCGGCGTACCCGCCGGCGCTGGCCGCCCAGGTGCTCGCCACCTGGTTCGGCGGCGCGAGCCTCGACGCCGACGGCCTCGATCGCGCGGCGCTGCAGCCGCGCACTCGGCGTCATGTGGCGCTCGGCGAGGCGGCGCTGCGTCGCGGCCTGGTTCGCGAGGGCGACCGGGCGGCCTGGCGGGAGCGGTGCCGCAACTGGTTCAACGACGGCGGCTACGACGTGCTGGTGACCCCGGCGCTGGCCGGCCCGCCGCCGGTCGCGGACCGCTGGTCGGCACGCTCGTGGGCGGCCAACATGGTGGCCAACGTGCGTTACGCGCCGTATGCGGCGCCGTGGAACTTCGCCGGCTTCCCGGCCCTGGTGTTCCCGGTCGGGGTGCGCGACGACGGGCTGCCGGTCGCCGTGCAACTGGTCGGCCAGCCGGGCTCGGAGCTGCTGCTGCTCGCCCTCGCCGGCCAGCTCGAGCAGGCCGCGCCCTGGCGGCGGCACGCGCCGGGCTGGCCGAGGACGGCGGCCCGGCCCCGGTGATCGGGGAGATCGCCGCTGATCGCCCGGGTGACGAGTGCGCGGTACGGCCGGGTGGCCCGGCTGTGGGACCTGTCAGGGCGGCGCCGCGGTGTCGCCGGTGCCTCTGACGATTCCCGGGGATGGTGGCACGATCGGGGCATGACCGTCGCCGTCCCATCGGAGCTCGTGACGCTCGCCGATGTCGAAGCGGCAAGGCGACTGCTGGCAGGCGTGACCCGCCTGACCCCGGTGGAGCCCTGCCGGCCACTGACCGCCAAACTCGGCGGGCCAATGTGGCTCAAGTGTGAGAACCTGCAGCGTGCCGGGTCCTTCAAGGTCCGCGGCGCGTACGTGCGGCTGGCCCGCCTCGGCGCCGCGGAGCGCGAGCGCGGCGTCGTGGCCGCCAGCGCCGGCAACCACGCGCAGGGGGTCGCGCTCGCGGCCGCCTTGCTCGGCATCGCCAGCACCGTGTTCATGCCGCTCGGCGCGCCACTGCCCAAGATCGCGGCGACGAAGGGGTATGGCGCGGCCGTCGAGTTCGCCGGCTCCACCGTTGACGAGGCCCTGGTCGCCGCGCACGAGTTTGCCGAGCGCACCGGTGCCGTGCTGATTCACCCCTTCGACCACCCCGACGTCATCGCCGGGCAGGGCACGATCGGCCTGGAGCTGCTGGAGCAGGTGCCCGAGGTCAAGACCGTGATCGCCGGGGTCGGCGGGGGCGGGCTCATCTCGGGCCTCGCCGTCGCGATCAAGTCGTTGCGCCCCGACGTGCGGGTCATCGGCGTGCAGGCGGCCGACGCCGCCGCGTTCCCGCCGTCGCTGCGCCAGGGCCGCCCGGTGCGGCTGGACACGTTCGGCACCATCGCCGACGGCATCGCGGTCGGCCGCCCCGGCGACCTCACCTTCGCCCACGTCGGCAAGCTTGTCGACGATATCGTCACGGTGAGTGAGGAGGACATCTCCCGGGCGCTGCTCATGCTGCTGGAGCGGGGCAAGATGGTTGTCGAGCCGGCCGGCAGCGTCGGGGTGGCCGCGCTGCTCGCCGGCGTCGTGCAGGTCGAGACGCCGGCCGTCGCGGTGCTCTCGGGCGGCAACATCGACCCGATGCTCATGGCCCGCGTCATCGAGCACGGCCTGGCCGCCGCCGGGCGCTACCTCACCTTCACCGTCCGCTGCGGGGATCGCCCAGGCCACCTGGCGAAGCTGTTGACGTGCATCGCCGAGCATGGCGCCAACGTGGTCGACGTCGCTCACCGCCGCCAAGATTCGCGCCTGGCGCTCGGCGAGGTCGAGCTCGGCCTGTCCGTGGAGACCCGCGGCGCCGAGCACTCCGATCGGCTGATCGGCGCCCTCCGCTCGGCGGGCTATACAGTGACCTTCGACATCTAGAAAGATCGATCGGCGCGCACCCTCAAGCCGATGTGAGGGGCGCGCCGACGGGCGTGCGATACCGGGATCAGCCGGCGAACGGCTCGAAGTCGATGACCTTCACTTTGATCGCGGCGCCGCTCGGGGCCGTGTAGGTCACGGCGTCGCCGCGCTTCGTGCCGAGGATCGCCCGACCCAGCGCGGACTCCGGGCTGTAGACGGTCAGGTTGGTGGTCGCGGCGATCTCGCGCGAGCCGAGCAGGAACTTCTCCGTGTCGTCCTCGTCGTCGTCGAACTGGATCGTGACGACGGTGCCGGGAGCGACGGCGTCGGTGGTCGGGGCGTCGCCCACCACCGCCTTGCGGAGGAACTCCTTCAGGTACAGGATGCGGCCCTCGGCCTTGCCCTGCTCCTCGCGCGCCGCGTGGTAGCCGCCGTTCTCACGCAGATCGCCCTCTTCGCGGCGTGCGTTGATCTCGGCGGCTACCGCCGGACGGTTGGCGATGAGCTCGTCGAGCTCGGCCTGCAACCGGTCATATGCGTCCTGCGACAGCCAGGTGGTGGCCTGGTCGCCGTCGGTGGTCGACACTGAAGATCTCCTTACGGGCACGCTTGGTCAAACCACCAAAGTACCAGTGACTCGCATCACCGCAGCCACTTGAATTTGCTGGGGCGTTACCGTCGGGTCATTTCATCTCGACTGTAGCGGCCCGCAGGCCGGGACCTCCGCCGTGACCGGCCGGTCGCTCGTGGCGAGCCGGTATGTGACGAACGCCTCGGCGCCGGGCGGCACGTCGACCTGGGCCCGCCCGACCTCCTGGCCACTGGCCGAGCGTGCCCGGACGCTGCAGGTCGCGCGCTTGTCCGGGTCCTTGCGCACCACGAACTCGACGGTGACGCCGTCGTCGGTCACGTTGTAGAAACGTTGAACCTGCGGCTCGTAGTCCTGCGGCCCGTACTGCGTGTACAGCCGTCCCGCGATCGCGAGCCCGGCCAGCGCGACGAGCCCGGCCAGCGCGAACACCAACCAGCGGCGGCGCGGCTGCGGCTCCCGGCGCCGGCCGTATCGGCCGGGCGGGTACTTGGATGTGGCGTGCGTCTCGTTGCGCGGGTCGGTCACGGGTGAGCGTCCTCGTCGTTTTGTCGGAGGTTCCAACCACAATAGGGTCGTTACCCGGGGCGGCCCCGCGGCGGGGCGGCCAGCGGGGCCGGACAGACCGTGAGGGAGAGCTCGTGAGCGAGCAGCTGCGATTGATGGCGGTGCACGCACACCCGGACGACGAGTCGAGCAAGGGCGCGGCGGCCATGGCGAAATACACGGCCGAGGGCGTCGACGTGCTCGTCGTCACCTGCACCGGCGGCGAGCGCGGCAGCGTGCTCAACCCGAAGCTGGACCGGCCGGAGATCTGGGAGAACATCGCCGAGATCCGCCGCGCCGAGATGGACCGGGCGCGGGAGATCCTGGGCGTCCGCCAGGAGTGGCTGGGCTTCGTCGACTCCGGCTACCCGGAGGGCGACCCGCTGCCGCCGCTGCCCGAGGGCTGCTTCGGCCTGGTCGACCCCGAGGAGGCCGCGGCGCCGCTGGTCGAGCTGATCCGCAAGTTCCGCCCGCACGTGATCACCACCTACGACGAGCAGGGCGGCTACCCGCACCCCGACCACGTCATGACGCACAGGATCAGCATGGTGGCGTTCGAGGCGGCCAGTGACGCGAGCCGCTTCCCGGACCGCGGTGAGCCGTGGCAGCCCCTGAAGCTGTACTACAACATGGGCTGGTCGCGCGCCCGCATCCAGCTGCTGCACGAGGCGATGCTCGAGGCGACGGGCGAGTCGCCGTATGCGGAGTGGATGAAGAACTGGGACGAGCCGGACCGGCGGGACCCCGCCGAGCGGGTCACCACGCGGGTGCCCTGCGGCGAGTTCTTCGAGGTCCGCGACGACGCCCTGCGCGCGCACGCCACCCAGGTCGACCCGGACGGGTTCTGGTTCGCCGTTCCGCTGCCGATCCAGCAGAAGATCTGGCCGACGGAGGACTACGAGCTGGTCAAGTCGTATGTCGAGTCGAACATGCCCGAAGACGATCTTTTCGCTGGCGTAAGGTGAACGGTATGGGCGCGCTGGACATTCTTGCCGAGAACAACTTCGGTGACACCCGGTCTGGGGGCCTGGCCGGTCCCATGGGCCTGTTCATCATCGTGATCCTGGGCATTGTGACGATTTTCCTGATCCGTAACATGACCGCGCGGATCCGCCGCCTGCCGGCCGAATTCCCCGATCCGGACGCCGGCCGCGGCACCGGCGGCGCGGACCTCGGCGATCGTGCCGATTCCGGCCCCGATCGGCTGGACAAATCGACGCCTGCTTGAGCACGCCGGTCGATGATCTGAGTTAGAAACACATCACTGCCCTCTGTTGCCTCTTTCCGCCGTGGCTTAGCCTTCTCGGGGTGCGCGTTCCATTTCGCCGATCGCGCATCCCTGGGCCAGGGAAGGGGGCAAATGTGCGTGCCCCGACGCGCGCCCACTCGGCCGCCCGGCACCCGGCGCACCGGCGCCGGCCCCGAGGCTCATTGCCCCCGGTCGATTCGGCCCGGCGATGAGACCGCTGCCGCTCCGCCTGGTAGCCCCGCTGGTCCTCGCCGCCGCCCTGGCGGTGTCGGCAGCTCTCGTGATCACCTTCGGCCTGCCCGAGGACACCGTCGGCGCCGCGTTGCGTCGGTTCGGACGCAGCGGCCTGCCGGCCGTGCCGGTCGCCCTGTTCACCGGCGCCGCCGTGGCGATGGTGTCACAGCTGGCCTGGCTACGGTTGCGGGCCGGTGGTGGGCTGGCCCGGCTCGCATGGGGCGAGGCCGCCGTCGTGGTGCTGTGCGCGAGCCTGCCGCCCGCGCTCGTGCCACCGGTCGCCCTCGTCGGGTTCGCTGCGGCGCATGCCGCCCTGCACGCCGTCGACCGGCGTGCCAGTCACGCCCGGCCGGCCCGGGAGGTCGTCTACGGCGTCGCCGCGCTCACCGTCGCCGCGGCGCTCGGCGCGCTCGTGGCGGGGGCCGCGCCGGGGCGAGACCCCGGCGACGGGCTGTCGCCGGGGCTGATCGCCGCGCTGGTGGCCGCGGCGGTCGTCTACTACCTGGTCACGGTGGCGCTGGTCACCGTCCGCCTCGTGGCGACCGGCGGCGGCACCGTGCGCGCCGTCGCCGGATCGATGCTCGGCAGCACCGCGCTGGTGCTCGTCGGTAACGTCGCGACCGGCCTGGTGATCGTCTGGGCCTGTGCCACCAGCGGCTTTCTGCTGCTGTTCCTGCCACCGGTGCTGTGGCTGATGCACCAGTTCTACGCCAACCGGCTCGGCGAGGACGACGAGCGCCGCACCTGGGCCGAGTTCGCCGAGGTGGCCCGCGACCTCAACCGTCTCGACGAGCGCGACGCCGCGCTGGCCGGCGTCGCGGGCGCCGTGCGCCTGTTCGGCGTGCCCGCCGCCCGGATCGTGCTCGCCGGTGGCCGGGCATACGGCGAACCGCTCTGCGGTCCGGTGACCACCCGTCCGCTGACCGTCGGCCCGGTCGCGGTCGGCGAGCTGCACCTGGCCGGTCCCGAGCCGCGGCGCGCCCGGGACCGCCTGATGCTCGCCACGTTCGGCGACGCGCTCGCGGCCGCCCTGCACGACGCGATCACCCAGGACCAGCTGCGCGCGATGAGCGAGCGGACCACGTATGACGCGGTGCACGACCCGCTCACCGGCCTGCTCAACCGTGCCGCCCTGCTCGCCCGCGGCGACCTGCGGCTCGGCTCCCGCGCTCCCGGCGACCCGGTGGCCCTCCTGCTGCTTGACGTCAACGACTTCAAGGAGGTCAACAACGCCCTCGGGCACACCGCCGGCGACGATGTGCTCAAGGTGATCGCCGGCCGGGTCCTGGACTCCGGCAACGCCGGGGAGCTGCACGCCCGCCTCGGCGGCGACGAGTTCGCGATCCTCATCACCGACCTGGCTGTCGGCGAGGCCGACCTGGCCCTCGCCGCCGCCGTCGAGCGCGCCCGCAAGCTCGGCGCGCAGATCGCCGTCCCGATGCGCATTGACGGCGTCACGCTGTCCAAGGAGGCGTCGATCGGCGTCGTGGTCGCCGCGGCCGGCTCGGTCGACATCACCGAGCTGCTGCGCCGGGCCGACATCGCGATGTACCAGGCCAAGGACGGCGCCCAGCCGGTGGCCTGGTATGACGCGACGCGCGACGACGCCAGCACCGACCGCCTGGCTCTGCTGGCCGAGCTGCGCGAGGCCCTCGCCGCCAACACGCCCGGCCTGGAGCAGCTCACGCTCGAGCTGCAGCCCGCGGTCGCGCTCGCCGGGCCGGCCGGCGCATCCACCATCACCGGCCAGATCACCGGCGCCGAGGCACTGATCCGCTGGCGGCACCCGCGTCGCGGCAAGCTCTCGCCCGCCCAGTTCCTGCCGGCCGTCGAGGCGAGCGAGCTCATCGGCCCGCTCACGCACTGGGTGCTGGAGCGCGCGATCATCCTGGCCTCGGGCTGGCGCCGGGCCGGCCTGGCCGTCCCGGTCGCCGTCAACATCTCGGCGCGCAGCCTGGCCGAGCGGCAGCTGCCCGAGACCGTCGGCGAACTGCTCGGCCGCCACCGCCTCCCAGCCGAGCTGCTGGTCCTCGAGATCACCGAGACCGTCATGCTCTCCAACTCCCCGGTCATCGACGACGTGCTGGCCCGCCTGCGCCGCCTCGGCGTCCAGCTCGCGGTCGACGACTTCGGCACCGGCTACTCGGCGTTCACCGTCCTCACCCGCGTGCCGGTCCAGGAGGTCAAGATCGACCGCGAGTTCGTGGCCCAGATGCTGGACGCGCCGAAGCCGGGCGCGATCGTGCAGGCCACGGTCGACCTGGCGCGCCGGCTGGGCCTGCGGGTGGTCGCGGAGGGCGTGGAGAATCCGGAGCAGCGGGCCCGGTTGACCGAGCTCGGCTGCTCGGCCGCGCAGGGCTTCCTCTTCTATCCGCCGATGTCCCCGGACGCCCTGCTGGCCGTATTGCGCGAACGCCGCCAGGTGCGACGCCGCCACCTCCGCGCCGAGGGTGCCGTCTGAGCGTCGCTCGGCCAGGTGGTGAAAACCCCAAAAGCCCGACACACCGGCGGCGGTGCGACGGCGCGGCACCGTGTTGCCTTACCGTCACCCCTTGTGAGCAGGCGGGGGTTGACCAGCGCGTTCGGCTTCGCCGTGGCCGCGGTCGCGGCGTTCGTGGTGCTGGATCGCTTCGGCGGGAGCGAGCGCTTCGCCTACCTGCCCGGCGGGGCCGACATGCGGCTCGCCGGGCGTATCACGCCCAAACAGATCGAGCGGCTCGCCGCGCTGCCACAGACCGCCGCGGTCGAGTGCGACCAGGCGCTGCACGACGTCGGGGTCGCGACCTTCGAGGTGACGCTGGCGCACGCGACGGTGGCGACTGCGCTGCGTAGCCCAGCGCTGCGCAGCGCCGCGCTGCTGGAGGGGCGGGTCCCCGACAAGGATGCCGAGGTGCTCGCCGTCGACGGGCGCGGGCTGCGCATCGGTGACCATGTCGCCCTGACCCGTGGCTGGCACGGCCTGGTCGGCACCGTCGTCGGGGTCGTCGCCAAGCCGCCCGGGCGGCCGGACGCGGTGGCGCTCCTGCCGGCCGGCGCGATCGCCCGCCTCGACGGGGGAGCGCCCTGCGGCGAGGTCACCGTCCAGCTGCGCAAGCGCAGCGAGGCGACGGCGTTCGAGCGGGCCGCCAAGGACGTGCTCGGCGGCGCTCCGGCCGTCACGTACGACGAGTCACTGCGCGGCCACGTCTGATCCGGCTGTCCGCGACCCGGCCGGTTCGGGCGCCGAGCCGGCTCGCGCGGCGCCGGACCACGTCATCGACAGGCCGGTCGCGGCCCGCTCGGCGCGGATCTCCATCGCGTCACCGAGGATCACCGCGCGGTCGGCGACCACCGCGGTGGCGTCCAGCGCGTACGTCACCCGCTCGCTCACGAACACCGGCGTGCCGGCGGGCCTGTGCAGGTACACCTGGGAAACCGGATCGAGCAGCGCGGGCCGCACGGTCTCGGAGGCGCGTGCCACCGCCACCCCGGCGTCGGCGAGCGCGGCATAGAGGGCGACCACGGTGAAGTCGACGCCGAGGAGCCGCTCGCCGTGCGGGGCCGGGACCCAGGAGATCTGGTGTACCGAGGGCCGGCCCCCGAACTCCCGCACGCGCTCGAGCCGCAGCGCCCGCGGCCCGAGCTCCGCCGACACGGCGAGCCCGGCCGCCACGACCACGGTCCGCACCGCGTGCCCCTGCTCGCGAAGGTCGTCGGCGAGGCTGCGCAGCGAGCCCAGCCGATACGCGAGGTGGGGCGGCGACACGAACGTGCCCCGCCCCGCCTGCTGCACGATCAGCCCCTCGTCGCTGAGCTGCCGCAGCGCCTGGCGGAGCGTCATGAGCGTCACGCCGTACGCGCTGCTGAGCTCCCGCTGCGCGGGCAGCGCGGAACCGGCCGGGTAGTCGCCGGCGTGGATCTTCGCGGCCAGGTCGGCGGCGATGGCGCGGTAGCGGGGCTCGCCGCCGTCACGGACCAAGGGTCATCCTCCTGACATCGCTGCCCTCAGCTCGGCCACGTATGCCCCCACCTCGGCCGGGCCGGCCCCGTTGAGCACGCGGCGCATGACGGCGGCCCCGACCACGACGCCATCGGCGAGGCCTGCCGCCTCCGCCGCCTGCGCGGGCGTGGAGATGCCGAATCCTAACAAGACCGGCAGTTCGGTCCGGGGCTTGATGCGGGCGGCCAGCGCGGCCGCGGAGGCGGCGAGCTCGTCGCGCTCGCCGGTGGTGCCCATGACCGTCAGCGCGTAGACGAACCGCCGGCTGCGCCGGCCGATCTCGGCGAGCCGGCCGTCCGGCGTGGCGGGGGAGGCGAGCAGGACGAGGTCGATGTGGTCGGCCACCTCGGCGCACTCCTCAAGAGGGAGGTCGGGCACGATGAGCGCGCTTACGCCGGCGTCCCTCAGGCGGCGGCAGAACCTCGCAGCGCCCTCGCGGATCACGAGGTTCGCGTAGGTGCTGGCGATCAGCGGTACCGAAACCGAGATCTCCGATACTTCATGAAGAATCCGATCCAGTGTCGCGCCCCGGCCCAGCGCCGCGGCCGTCGCCTCCTGGATCGTCGGCCCGTCGAGCGTCGGATCGGAGAACGGCAGCCCGATCTCGATCATGTCCGCGCCGGCGGCGGCGAACGCGCGCACGTATTGCGTCCAGTCTGCCGTCACGCCGGCCGTGACGTACGGCATCAGCAGCTTCACAGCGCCTCCCGCAGCGTCGCCAGGTCCTTGTCTCCACGCCCCGACAGCGTGATCAGCACCGTCGAGCCCGACGGCAGCTCCCCGCGCAGGACCCACGCGAGCGCGTGCGCCGACTCGAGCGCGGCGATGATGCCCTCGGTGCGCGCCAGTCGTACCGCCGCCTCGACCACCTCGTCGTCGGTGACCGTGACGTACCGCGCCCGCCCGAGGTCGCGCAGGTGTACGTGCTCCGGCCCGATGCCCGGGTAGTCGAGCCCGGCCGCGATCGAGTGCGCCTCGCTGATCTGCCCGTCGTCGTCCTGCAGGAACATCGAGCGCACGCCGTGCAGCACCCCCAGCCGCCCCCTGCTCGCGCCGGCCCCGCCGTCGGCCTCGACCCCGACCAGCCGCGCCGCGGTGCCGACGAACCCGGCGAACGTGCCGGCCGCGTTCGACCCGCCGCCGACGCACGCGACCACGTAGTCCGGCACCGCGGCGGGCAGTTCGGCCGCGCACTGCCGGCGCGCCTCATCGCCGATGACGCGCTGGAACTCGCGGACCATCCACGGGTACGGCGCGGGTCCGAGCACCGATCCCATGCAGTAGTGCGCCTCGCCGAGGGCCCCGACCCAGTGCCGCATCGCCTCGCTGGTGGCGTCCTTGAGCGTCTGCCCGCCGCCGCGCACCGGCACGACCTCGGCCCCGAGCATGCGCATCCGGAACACGTTGAGCTCCTGCCGCTCGATGTCCCGTTCGCCCATGAACACGGTGGCCTGGAGCCCGAACAGCGCCGCCGCCGTCGCGGTGGCGACCCCGTGCTGCCCGGCTCCGGTCTCGGCGATCAACCGCCGCCGCCCCATCCGCTTGGCCAGCAGCGCCTGCCCGAGCACATTGTTGATCTTGTGTGACCCGGTGTGCGTGAGATCCTCGCGCTTGAGCAGCACGGTGAGCCCGAGCTCCGCCGAGAGCCGCGCCGCGGGTGTCAGCGGCGTCGGCCGGCCCGCGTAGGTGGCGAGCAGCCGGTCGAGCTGGCCGCGAAACGCCGGATCGGCCCAGGCCTCGCGAAACGCCTCCTCGACCTCGCGGCAGGCCCCGACGAGCGACTCGGGCACGTACCGCCCGCCGTACTCCCCGAACCGCCCGAGCGCCCCAGGATCCCCCATGACCGGCCCTCGTGCGACGCCCCGCCGCGGCCGGATGAGTACCTCACCCACGAGTCCCTCCACAGTTCTAGAACAGTCAACAGTTCTAGAACTGTGACACGAGCGAACCTGCTTGTCGAGACCTGGGTACGGCGCCGAGGTCGCCGTTATGCTCGTTCGATCGCCCTCGATGCTACGATCCTTGTAGCATCGAGGCATGCTGTATTCGACGCCGAGGCTGGACAGCGACGACGAGCGCGTCTTGGCCCAGATCGACGACTTCTACGCCAACTTCGCCCGCTCGACCGGTGGTAACGCCGTCAAGGAGTGGGTCGGCGGGCTGCGGAAACGCCAGCTGGCTGGGGCAATCATGGGGTCGAACAGCATCGAGGGCTACACCGTCGAATTGAGCACCGTTGCGGCCATCGTGGAGCGTGCGGCAGTACCGGCGAGCGTGCCCGAGGACTCGCGGGAGGCCGTGGCCGGGTATCGCGACGCGCTGACCTGGGTGCTGCAGACGCCGGAGATGGACTTCTTCACGCACGGCGAGATGGTGCTGTCCGCGCTGCACTTCATGATGCTGCGGTTCTGGAAGAACAAGTCGCCGGGGCGCTATCGCCGCGGCGGCATCGTGGTCACCGGCTCCGACCCCTTGGCGCCGGCCTACGTGGGGCCTGCGGCCGAGGACGTGCCCGCGTTGATGCGCGAACTCGTCGAGTGGCTGGAGACAGGCGACCCCGGTGCCCATTCGCTCGTCCGAGCGGCCATGGCCCACCTCAACCTCGTGGCGATCCACCCGTGGCGCGACGGCAACGGGCGCATGGCACGCTGCCTGCAGACGCTCGTCATCGCCCGCGACGGCCGGACGTATCCAGAGTTCTGCTCGATTGAGGAGTGGCTCGGATTCGACGTCAACACCTACGAGTACTACCGCGCATTGCGGGAGACGAGCCAAGGGTCGTATCAGCCGAGCCGGAGCGCGCACGACTGGATACGGTTCTGCCTTCGCGCGCATCACCAGCAGGCCCAGGTTGTGGACCGCCGGCTGAAGCTCAGCGCCGCGGTCTGGCACCAAGCCGAGGTCATCGCTGGGCACACGGGTCTCGCCGACCGTGCTGTCGCCGCGCTCTACGCTGCGGCGAGTGGCGGGCTGCGCCGGGAGACCTACCAGGAGGAGGAGGGAATCTCGCGCGACCAGGCCATTCGTGACATCCGCCGGCTCGAACGGGCTGGCCTTGTCGCCTCGACCGGGTATGGCCAGACGCTCGCCTACGTCGCGGCGGGCCGGCTCAAGGAGGCCGCCGACACGGAGGCCGCCGCGCTGACGGCCCCGCTGACCGAACCCTACTGACGGCCTACTGGCGGTCCCGTCCGTGAGAGGGTTGGGGTATGGCCAACCGTCTCGCCGGGGCTACCTCGCCCTACCTGCAGCAGCACAAGGACAACCCGGTCGACTGGTGGCAGTGGTCGCCCGAGGCGTTCGAGGAGGCGCGCCGCCGCGACGTGCCGGTGCTCATCTCCGTGGGGTACGCGGCCTGTCACTGGTGCCACGTGATGGCCCACGAGTCGTTCGAGCACGAGGGCGTCGCGGCCGTCGTCAACGAGCTCACCGTGCCGATCAAGGTCGACCGCGAGGAGCGGCCGGACGTCGACGCGGTCTACATGACGGCCACGCAGGCCATGACCGGGCAGGGCGGGTGGCCGATGACCGTCTTCGCCACGCCCGACGGAGAACCGTTCTACTGTGGCACCTACTTCCCCCGCGACGCGTTCCTGCGGCTGGTCCAAGCCGTCTCCGACGCCTGGCGCGAGCAGCGCGACGCGGTGGTCCGCCAGAGCGCCGCCGTGGTCGACGCCGTCCGCAAGGTCGCCGAGCGACCCCCGGCAAACCCCATGGACGATTCGGTACTGCGGGCCGCCGCCGCCACGCTGATGAAGACCTACGACGGCGAGCACGGTGGCTTCGGCGGGGCGCCCAAGTTCCCGCCGCACATGGCACTGCTGTTCCTGCTGCGCCACTATCAGCGCACGCGCGACGACGCCGTGCTCGACGCGGTCCGGCACACCTGCGAACGGATGGCCCGCGGCGGCATGTACGACCAGCTGGCGGGCGGCTTCGCGCGATACGCGGTGGACGGCACCTGGACCGTGCCGCACTTCGAGAAGATGCTGTACGACAACGCGCTGCTGCTGCGCGTGTATACCCACCTCGACCGCGTCGCCGGCAGCGGCACCGGGCGGCGGGTGGCCCAGGAGACCGCCGCGTTCCTGGCCCGGGACCTGCACGACGGGTATGGCTTCATCTCGGCGCTCGACGCCGACGCCGGCGGCGAGGAGGGCCTGACCTACGTCTGGACGCCCGAGCAGGTCGACGAGGTGCTCGGCGAGGTCGACGGGACCTGGGCGCGCCACCTGCTGGACGTGACCCGCGAGGGCACGTTCGAGCACGGCAGCTCGGTGCTGCAACTGCCCGAGGACCCGGCGGACGCCGAGCGCTGGCAGGACATCCGGGCCAAGCTGCTGTGGGCGCGCGCGGGGCGGCCGCAGCCGGCGCGGGACGGCAAGGTCGTCGCGGCCTGGAACGGGCTGGCGATCACCGCGCTGGTCGAGTACGGCAAGGCGTACGGCGACGGGGAGGCGATCGGCCTCGCCGTCCGTACCGCCGAGTTTCTGGCCGGCACCCACCTGGTCGGCGGGAGGCTGCGCCGGGTGTCCCGTGACGGCGTGGCCGGCGAGCCGGCGGGAGTGCTGGAGGACTACGGCGCGGTCGCCGAGGCGTTCTGCGCGGTACACCAGGCCACTGGCGACGGCCGTTGGCTCGCGCTCGCCAAGGAGCTGCTCGACGTGGCCCTTGAGCGGTTCCGCGACGTCGGCAGCGGCGGCTTCTTCGACACCGCCGACGACGCCGAGGCGCTCGTCGCCCGGCCGGCCGACATCACCGACAACGCCACCCCGGCGGGGCTCTCGGCGATCGCGGCGGCGCTGGTCACGTACTCGGCGCTGACCGCCGACACCGCCTACCGCGAGGCGGCCGAGCGCGCGCTCGGCACCGTCGCGGCCGTGGCGGCGACCCACGGGCGGTTCACCGGATACGCCTGTGCGGCGGGGGAGGCGCTCCTGAGCGGTCCGTACGAGATCGCCATCGCCACCGCCGACGCGGCCGACCCGCTCGTCGCGGCCGCCTGGTGGCACGCGCCCCCGGGCGCCGTCGTCGTCGCCGGCGAGCCGGACCGCGCCGGGGTGCCCCTGCTCGAGGGGCGTCCGCTGCGGGACGGACGGCCCACGGCGTACGTCTGCCGGGGTTTCGTCTGCGACGCGCCCGTCACGGCGCTCGAGGACCTCGTCGCCAAGCTGGCCTGAATCGGTCGCGCTCAGGGTGCGTTCACCACAGGCGAACGCACCCTGCCTTGGCGTCTCGCTGTAACGGTGTAATCGTGTAATCAGAGTTGCTCAAGCAAGGGAGTAATGATGATTCGACGAGGAGACGTGCCCTGGGGACGCGGCGGCGGCCCGCGCAGCGAGCCCCCGCCGGCCGACGACGCGACCGCCTGGATCGGCGGCGCGCTGCCGGAGACCTGGTTCCAGGGCCCGGCCGAGGTGACCATCGACCGCGACGAGATCCTGATCGTCGGCCGGCTGAGCGAGCCGGCGCTGCCCGACGACGCCACCGACGCCGATCGGGCAGCGGCCGCGCAGGGCCGCGTCGCCGGGTTCCGGGAGACCACCCGCGACCAGCGGATCGGCATCGCGCAACAACTGGAGCGGCGGTATCGGCGCAAGGTCTCATGGGGCGTGCGGGTCGGCGAGGAGCGCGAGCTGTTCACCACCCACTCGGCGCCGGTGATGACCCGCCTGCGCCAGACCGAGCGCCAGGTGCTCGACACCCTGGTCGACTCGGGCGTGGCGCGGTCGCGCTCCGAGGCGCTGGCGTGGTGCGTTGCCCTGGTCGGGCAGCACGCCGACGCCTGGCTGACCGAGCTGCGGCAGGCCATGGAGTCGGTCGACGAGCTGCGTCGCCGCGGTCCCGCGGTGTGATCCGCGCGGCCCCCTGGGGGCCGGAAGACGGCCGGGTGCCGGGGTATTGCCGGATAAGTCGGACATATCCGGATGCTGTGGCGCCCGGCCCGTGCCATCGGCCGGCGCGGAAACGTTAGGCTGGCCAGCCTATGGACACCCGAACCGGACTCCCCGTCGTCGGCATGGTGGGCGGAGGGCAGCTGGCCCGGATGACCCACCAGGCGGCCATCGCCCTCGGCCAGTCCCTGCGCGTGCTCGCCGTCTCGCCCGACGACGGCGCCGCCCTCGTCGCCGCCGACGTGCGGATCGGGCGGCACGACGACCTCGCCGCGCTGCGCGACTTCGCCAAGGGCTGCGACGTGCTGACCTTCGACCACGAGCACGTGCCCGGCGAGATCATCCGGACGCTCGCCGCCGAGGGCCACACGCTGCTGCCGGGGGCGGACGCCCTGCGGTACGCCCAGAACAAGCGGATGATGCGCGAGCACCTCGGGGCGCTCGGCTTCCCCATGCCGCGCTGGACGGCGGGCGACGCGCGCGCGTTCGGCGACGAGGTCGGCTGGCCGGTGATCGTGAAGACGGCGACCGGCGGGTACGACGGGCGCGGCGTCTTCGTGGCCGAGTCGCCCGCCGACATCCCGGCGGACGTGGAGATCATCGCCGAGGAGCTGGTGCCGCTGCGGCGCGAGCTGGCCGCGGTGGTGGCGCGATCGCCACTCGGGCAGGTCGCGGCGTACCCGGTCGTGGAGACCGTCCAGGAGGGCGGCATCTGCGTCGAGGTGCTCGCCCCCGCGCCGGGCCTCGACGAGGAGCTCGCGGTGCGGGCTCAGCGCCTGGCCATCGACATCGCCACGAGCCTCGGCGTCGTGGGCGTGCTCGCGGTCGAGCTGTTCGAGACGACCGACGCTCAGCTGCTCATCAACGAGCTCGCGATGCGCCCGCACAACTCCGCACACTGGACGATCGAGGGCGCCCGGACCTCGCAGTTCGAGCAGCACCTGCGCGCTGTGCTGGACTACCCGATGGGCGACACCCGGATGACCGCCCCCGCCGTCGTCATGGCCAACGTCCTGGGCGGCGAGCCGGGCGGCATGTCGATCGACGAGCGCCTGCACCACCTGTTCGCCGAGGAGCCGGGCGCCAAGGTGCATCTGTACGGCAAGCAGGTCCGCCCGGGTCGCAAGATCGGCCACGTGACGGTGCTCGGCGACGACCTGGAAGACTGCCGCAGGCGAGCCCGCCGGGCCGCCCGCATTCTCGAGGAGGGGTTCCAGTATTGACCGACGTCGGCATCATCATGGGCAGCGACTCCGACTGGCCGGTCATGCGCCTGGCGGCCGAGGCACTGGACGAGTTCGGCGTTTCCTATGAGGTACGGGTCGTCTCCGCGCACCGCACCCCCCACCTCATGCTCGACTACGCCGGCGAGGCCGTGGGCCGGGGCCTGAAGGTCATCGTCGCCGGGGCCGGCGGCGCCGCCCACCTGCCCGGCATGGTCGCCTCGGCCACCCCGCTGCCGGTCATCGGCGTGCCGGTACCGCTGAAGTATCTCGACGGCATGGACTCGCTCATGTCGATCGTCCAGATGCCGGCCGGCATCCCGGTCGCCACGGTGTCGATCGCGGGCGCGCGCAACGCGGGCCTGCTCGCCGTGCGCATCCTGGCCGCAGCCGACCCCGCGCTGCTGGCGAAGGTCCGTGACTTCCAGGAGTCGCTGCGCGCGATGGTGGCGGAGAAGGACGCCGCCCTCTCCGCGTCCCTCGCCGGGCCGTCGAACCCCACCTGACCCCACGGGGAAATCTGAGGCGCGCTGGGCGTACCGTTTCCTAAACTCACGGCCCATGGACCGACTGCTCAACGTGATCGATGTCGAGGCGACGTGCTGGGACGGGCCGCCACCGCCCGGTCAGGTCAACGAGATCATCGAGATCGGCGTCTGCGTGGTGGATCTCGACGCCCGCGAGCGGGTGGGGCGGGACCGGATCATGGTGCGGCCGGCGCGGTCGACCGTGAGCGGGTTCTGCACCGAGCTGACCGGGATCACGCCCGAGGAGGCGGCGGCCGGCGTGCCGTTCGAGGAGGCGTGCCGGCAGCTCGTGCGACGCCACCGGTCGGACTCCCGGCCCTGGGTGAGCTGGGGCGACTACGACCGCAAGCAGTTCGCTCGGCAGTGTGGCGGCACCCGGTGGTACCCCTTCGGATCGGTCCACGTCAACGCGAAGGCCGTCTTCGCCGATGCCCGCGGGGCCCGGCGGCAGGGCATGGCCGGCGCCCTGCAGAGCGCCGGCCTGCCGCTGGAGGGGCGGCACCACAACGGCGCCGATGACGCCTGGAACATCGCCGCGCTCGTGCTGCACCTGGTCGAGCGTGGCCAGTGGCCGGCCGGGGACGCCGGCGTCTGAACAGTCGGGCGATCGCGGGCGTCGCGACGGCCGGGCGGCGGAACGTCATCGTCTGGCGATGAACGGGCGATTCGGGCAGAATTCCGGCAGACGACACGGTCGGCCCCGGGGGAGCGGCGACGATGACGGCACCATGGCGCGGCGGCAGCACGACCCCATCGGCCCAGGCGCCGGTCATCGACACGACCGTGCCGCACCCAGCCCGGCGGTACAACTACTGGCTCGGCGGCAAGGACAACTTCGCCGCGGACCGGGAGTCGGGCGACAAGATCGCCGCGGTGTATCCGCCGATCCGCACCGCCGCGATCGCCAACCGCCGCTTCCTCGAGCGATCGGTCGCGTTCCTCGCCGAGGCCGGCGTCCGGCAGTTCCTCGACATCGGCACCGGCATCCCGGTCTCGCCGAACACCCACGAGATCGCGCAGGCGATCGTGCCCGACGCCCGCGTCGTGTACGTCGACAACGACCCGATCGTGCTCAGCCACGCCCGCGCGCTGCTGACCAGCGCGCCCGGCGGCATGACCGCGTACATCGACGCCGACATGCGCGACCCGGAGGCGCTGCTGCGCGACGAGTCGCTGCGGGGCGTGCTCGACCTGACCCGGCCGGTCGCGATCCTGCTCGTCTCGGTGCTGCACTTCGTGCCCGACGCCGAGGCCGTCGTCCGGCCGCTGCTGGACGCCGTGCCCGAGGGCAGCTACATCGCGCTGACCCATCTGTCGAAGGATCTGTTGACGCCCGAGGTGGCGGCCCAGACCGACGCCGTCAACCAGCGTGCCGGCGTCGACATGTGGTTTCGCGGCCGTGGCGAGGTCGAACACCTCGTCGACGGCCTTGAGATCGTGCCGCCGGGCATCGTGCCGGTCGCGCAGTGGCGTCCCATCGACGACCCGGCCGAGCGCCCCTCGCCGCTGGAGGCGTCGCTGTTCGCCGTCATCGCCCGCAAGTAACGACATTCAGCTGATATCGGGCACCGGGTGCGGTGCTGGTGCCGCCCGCGCCAGACGTCCGGTCAGCCGTTGAGCAGCTGGCGGGCCATCACGATGCGCTGGACCTGGTTGGTGCCCTCGTAGATCTGGGTGATCTTCGCGTCGCGCATCATGCGCTCCAGCGGGAAGTCCTTCGTGTAGCCGTAGCCACCCAGCAGCTGGACCGCGTCCGTCGTGATCGACATCGCCGCGTCCGAGGCGAAGCACTTCGCGGCGGCGCCGAAATACGTCAGGTCCGCGTCGCCCCGCTCGGACTTCGCCGCGGCGGCGTAGGTGAGCTGGCGGGCGGCTTCCAGCTTCATGCCCATGTCGGCCAGCATGAACTGGATGCCTTGGAAGTCGGCGATGGCCTTGCCGAACTGCTTGCGCTCCTGCACATAACCCAGCGCGAAGTCGAGCGCGCCCTGCGCGATGCCAAGAGCCTGGGCGGCGATCGTCACCCGCGTGTGATCCAGGGTGCGCATCGCCGTGGCGAAGCCCGTGCCGGGCTCGCCGATGACGCGGTCCGCGGGGATGCGCACGTTGTCGAGGTACACCTCGCGGGTGGGGCTGCCCTTGATGCCGAGCTTCTTCTCCGGCGCGCCGAAGCTGACGCCCGGGTCGGACTTCTCGACCACGAACGCGGAGATGCCGCGGGAGCGTGCGCCCGGGTCGGTGACGGCGAAGACGGTGTAGTACTCGCTGATGCCGGCGTTGGTGATCCAGCGCTTGACGCCGTTGAGCACCCAGGCGTCGCCGTCGCGCTCGGCGCGGGTCTTCATGCCGACCGCGTCGCTGCCGGCCTCGGGCTCGGACAGGCAGTACGAGAACATCGCCTCACCCCGGGCCACCGGCGGGAGGTAGCGGCGCTTGAGCTCCTCGGAGCCGGCCAGCAGCAGCGGCAGCGTGCCGAGCTTGTTGACCGCGGGGATGAGCGAGGAGGAGGCGCAGGCCCGGGCGACCTCCTCGATGACGATCGCGGTGGCGAGCGCGTCGGCGCCGGCCCCGTCGTACTCGACGGGGATGTGCGGCGCGTGGAAGTCGGATGCGCGCAGCGCGTCGTAGGAGGACTGGGGGAACTCGCCGGTCTCGTCGGCGGCGGCGGCGTTGGGTGCGACCTTGCCGTCACAAACCGCGCGGACCGCTTCACGAATCGCGGCGTGCTCCTCGGGCAACTGGTAGACGTCGAACACGGCAAACCCCCTCTTCGTGGCGGCACTGAACCACCGTTCAGCGGCTCGCGAGTGTGAGCATACCGACGAGTAATGAATCGGTCGGAGGCGCGGTCGGGGCTGAGGGACTATCCTCGCCGTGGCGACGTCGGCCCGATCCCAACAGGGGAAGGCCTAGTGGATCTCGATCGATCGGAGACAAGGCGTGACCATCGCGTACCCGAGCACCCCACCCGTCGTTGCCCCGCCGTCCGGCTCGCCGCGGCCCAGGCTGACCTTCCTGGGCACCGGTTACCTCGGCGCGACCTATGCGATCTGCTTCGCGGAGCTCGGATACGAAGTCTTGGGCTTCGACATCGACGAGGGGAAGATCGCCAAGCTCGCCGGTGGCGACGTGCCGTTCCACGAACCGGGCCTCGACGAGTTGCTGCGCAAGAACCTCTCGGCCGGCCGGCTGCGCTTCAGCACCTCCTTTGAGGAGGTTGCGCAGTTCGGCGACATCCACTTCATCTGCGTCGGCACCCCGCAGCGCCCCGACGGCATGGCCGCCGACCTGTCGCATGTGGAGAGCGCGGTCACCAACCTGGCCCCGCACCTGACCCGCAAGGCGCTCATCGTCGGAAAGTCGACCGTCCCGGTCGGCACCGCCGAGTGGATCGAGCAGCTCGTCGACCGGAATGCCCCGGCCGACCTGGGAGTCGAGGTGGCCTGGAGCCCCGAGTTCCTGCAGGAGGGCGTGGCGGTCGAGGACGTGCTGCGGCCCAACCGTGTCATCTTCGGCGTCAAGTCCGATTGGGCGACCGGGATGCTGTATTCCGCCCACAAGGGCGTGTTCGACCTGGCGCTGACCGAGGACCGCGAGGTCCCGGTGGTGGTCACCGACTTCGCCACCGCGGAGCTGGTCAAGGTCGCCGCCAACGCCTTCCTGGCCACCAAGATCTCGTTCATCAACGCGATGGCCGAGGTCTGCGAGGCGGCCGGCGCCGACGTGACCCAGCTGGCCCGCTCGATCGGCTATGACGCCCGCATCGGCAACAAGTTCCTGCGCGCCGGCGTCGGCTTCGGCGGCGGCTGCCTGCCCAAGGACATCCGTGCGTTCCAGGCCCGGGCCCAGGAGCTCGGCGTCGGCGAGGCGCTGCGGTTCCTGCACGAGGTCGACCTGATCAACCAGCGCCGCCGGCAGAAGATCGTCCAGCTCTCCGCGGAGCTGCTCGGCCGTGGCTACGGCCCGGCCGGCCCCGACCTCGCCGGCACCCGCATCACCGTGCTGGGCGCCACGTTCAAGCCCAACTCCGACGACGTGCGCGACTCGCCGGCCCTGTCGGTCGTGCGCAAGCTGTCCCGCTCCGGCGCCGAGGTCACCGTCTATGACCCGGAGGGCATGGACAACGCCCGGGCCGACGTCTCCGACGTCACCTACGCCAAGACCCTCACCGACGCCGTCACCGGCGCCGACCTGCTCTGCGTGCTCACGGAGTGGGAGGAGTTCCGCAACACCGACCCCAACACGCTGGCCCCGCTCGTCACGGCGAAGAAGGTCATCGACGGCCGGAACTGCCTCGACCAGGCCATCTGGGTCGCCGGCGGGTGGGAGTACCGCGGCATGGGGCGCCCGGTCGTTGCATAGATGGAATCCCGAACGGGCGCTTCGCTTTCGTAGCCCCGCGAAACAAGGCATTCTTCCCAGTAGGGCGTGAACGGTCCGGGGCACCGCACCGCGGTACCCCGGCCGCCAGCACCGGGGGAGGAATGGCGTGGAGACGTATCCGTGCCCGGCGTGCGGTGGGCCGGCCACCGCGGCTACCGGCTGCCGTGACTGTGGCCGGCCGCACGACCCGGACGCAGCGGCGCTCGCCATGTTCCAGCGCACGGTCGCGGCGCTGGAACAGAAGAAGCGCGACCTCACCGACAACACCCTGGTCCTGCGCAAGCAGCTGGCGCACACCACCGCCCAGCGCGACAACCTGCGGCGCAAGGTCCGCGCGGCGATGGACGCCGAGCAAGCGGCGAAGTCCAAGCGGCCGCACCGGGGCCGCTCCCGGGAGACGCCGCCGCCCGCGTCGGTCACGCAGACCAACCCCACGATCGAGCAGCAGTACTCCCCGAGGGCACCCCACGCGATCGAGAGCGGTCATGCCACTGGCGCGCCGCAGGGCGGCCCGTCGCATCCGGTCATCGCCCCGGAGCGGCCCCAGGCCCAGCTGCCGCAGATGCGCCGCCCGCCACGCGACGGCGGCGGGGCTCCCGGCGCCGACCAGCCCGAGGCCACGCAGAGCAGCATGCAGGCGTCCGTGCTGGCGCTGGGCGGCCTGCTGCTGGCCGGCGCCGCGATCGTGCTCACCGTCGACGCGTTCGGCACCGTCGGCACGTTCGGCCGGATCGTGTCGCTGGCCGCCATCACCGCCATCGCGCTGGCCCTGCCGCTGGTGCTCGTGCGGCGCGGGCTGAGCGCCACCGCCGAGACCGTCGCCTCGGTCGCACTGCTGCTGGTGCTGCTCGACGGCTACGTGGTCCGCTCCGAGAAGCTGCTCGGCGCCGATCGCCCCCAGTTCAGCACCTACCTGGGCATCGTGTGCCTGGCCACGGCGGGCATCGCCGCCGTGTACAGCATGCAGAGCCATCTCATCGCCTCCCGATACGCGACCCTGCTGGCCCTGCAGCCGGTGCTGCCGCTGCTCGTCCTGGACGGGATCCACGGCCCGACCGGCTGGTCCATCGCCCTGTCCGGGGTGGCGGTCATCGACCTGGGCTTCGCCGTCGCGCTCAAGCGGTCAGTGCAGCGGCGCATCGACGCCCACCACGAGGACGCCGCGGCCGAGGATCAACCGGCCCACACCGGCCGCACCAACCGCATCGCCGACGGGCTCATGCGGGATCTCGCCTGGAGCCTGTTCGCCCTCGCCTCCGCGCTCGCCCTGCTGTCGGCCGCGGTCGGGCTGGCCGGCACCGCCGAGCGCGTCGCGACGATGCAGGCCGCCGTGGCGATGCTCGTCGCCGCGGCCCTTGGCGTCGGCGGCTCGCTGGCGTGGCGGCGCGGCGTGCTGCCCGACATCGCCGCGGGCATCGCCACCGGCGCGGTCGTCGTCGCCATCGCCCGCGTCGGCGCGGTCTGGCTGCCCGGCTCGACGCCGCTGTTTCTCGCCCTCGCGGTGACCGTCGCCGCCGCCGGGGTGCCGTTCCTGCCCGCCGACGCCCGGCGCGGCCCGCGCTACGCCGTGTCCGTGTCCGCCGCCGGCGCCACGCTGCTGGTCCTGGTCCGGGCGTTCCCCGGCATCGTCGCGCCGTTGCGCGCCGCGTGGCCGGTCTGGGACGCCGATCTGAGCGGGTACACGGGCCGAGTGCACGAGGCGGTTGGGCGGGACGGCTGGCAGTACGTCATCGCCGTCGTGCTGCTGACCGGCGCCTGCGCGCTCATGCTCACCGGCCGCGGCGAGCCCGTGGCCCTGCCGCTGAGGCCCGGCCGGGGCGCGTCCGTGCCCACCGAAGAGCTGCGCGTCGACGTCGGCGTCGTCGGCGCCGCCCTGACCCTGCTCGTCGCCCCCGCCGCGCTCGGCCTGAGCTGGCTCGCGATCCCGGCGCTGGCGGTCAGCGCCGCCATCGCGGCCGGCGCCCTCGCCCTGCGGGTCCGGGCCGCGCACACCGCCTGGGCCTGCCTCGGCTCCGCGCTCGTCCTGGGTCTGTACGCGGCAGCGGCCAGCCTGACCCGGCCCGCCGCCACCGCGATCACCCTCACCGCGATCGCCATCGCCGGCGCCGCCATCGCGCTGCTGCCGAACCCGCACCAGGCCGACGGCAGCCGGATGGCCGCCGCGCGGCGGGTCAGCGACGCCGCGGGCGGCGGCGCGCTGTTCGCGCTGCCCGGCGCGGCCGCGGCCGCCGCCGCGATCGTCTTCGGGGATCTGCCGGGCGGCGCCACGGTGGTGCTGGTGCTGAGCTTCCTGGCGCTCGCCGTGAGCCTCGGCGTCGCCGCCCTCACCCAGGTCGCCCGCAGCGAGCCGAGCCCGCCGCTGCTGGCCGGGGCCACCGCCGGCACGGTCGCGGTCGGCGTCGCCACCGTGGTCGCGCGCGGCGCCACCACCATCGACCTGGTCATCGGCCTGCTCATGGTGATCGCCGCCGTCATGTTGTGGGCCGCCCCGCGCATGGACGACCGGCGGACCTTCGGCATCGAATTCTCCGGCGCGGACGCGGCCGCGGCCGCCGTGACGATCGCCGCCATCGGCGCGATCGCCCGTGCCGTGTCGCTCGCCGCCTCCGGCATCGAGGTGGTCACGCTCGCGCTGCTGGTCTTCATCGTCGCGGTCGCCGCCCGGACGCTGCCCGAGGAGTGGCGCCGCGGCCCGGTCGCCGGCGCCGCCATGGTCGGTTTGGGCACCGGTCTCTACGCCGGCGCGCTGTCGGCGATCGGCGCCGTCGGGGTGATCCGCGCCGCGGGCCCGGCTTGGCACGCCCCGCTCGACGCGCAGTGGGCCGCCACCGCGCAGGGCCTGGCGCAGTACGGCTGGCAGGTGCCGATCGCACTGCTGCTGCTCGCCGGCGCCGCCGCGATCGGGCTGCCGCAGCCGTACGGCGACGACACCGCCTCGGCCGCCGTCGTGCTCGCCACGCTGGGCGCGCCGGTCGGGCTGGGGCTCGGCTGGCAGGCCCCGATGGTCATCGGCTGGGCCGCCGCGACCGGCGTCGCCGTGTGGGCGAGCTTCGCGCGCAGCTGGCGCGGCGCCTACACCAGGCTCGGTGCGGCGCTCGTGGCCGGCGCGTTCGCGGCCGGAGCCGGGCTGGTCCGCCCGGGCGCCACCGCCGGCACCCTGGCTGCGCTCGGCGTCAGCGGCGTGTTCGTCGCCGGCCTGGCCCGCAACGTCGCCCGGCTGCGCCAAAGCCGGCCCGCCGACGCCTCGCCGGGAGGGCCCGCCCAAGGCGGCGGCGACCCCGACGACGGCCCGCTCGGCGTGGTCGGCGGCATCGGCCTGGCCGGCGCGCTGTTCGCGTTCACCGGCGCGGCCGCGGCGGTGGTCGGCGGCATTCACCCGGACCGGGCCAGCACAATCCTCATCGCGGCGCTGGCCACCGCCGCCGTCGGGCTCGCGGCCGCGGCGGCCGGGGCGCAGCAGGCGCCCGGTTACCTGCCGTACGTCAGCGCTGGCGTCGCCGTCGCCGCCACCACGACCGCGATCGCGGCGCTCATCGTCCAGCGCGAGGGTGCCGTCGTCTACGCCGCCGCGGCGGCGCTGCTCGGGGTCCTCGCCGAACTGCTGCGCGCCAACTGGCACACCCCGGCCGAGCCCGAACTGGCCCGCGGGTTCCGCCCGGACCGCACCCGCCGCCCGGTCACCCGCTGGGAGCAGTCCCGCATCCCGCGCAACTTCGCCCTCGGCGTCGCCGCGGCCGCCGGTATCCCGGCCGCGATCGTCGTGGTCTTCCTCGCGCCCGCGCTGCTCGCCGCGCTCGCCGGGCCGTACCGCTGGATCGAACAGCCCTGGACCGCAACCCCGCAGACCGCCGCGGACCTCGGCCCGCTCGGCCAGTACGCCGGCAGCAGCACCCACGTGCTGGGCGCGTTCCTGCTCACCGTCGCGGGCGCGCTGATGGCCGTCGGGCTGGGCGGCAGCGGGCAGGCGGTGGCCAATCGGGCCGTGGCGATCGTCGTGCCCGGCGCCGCGCTGACGCTGCTCATCGCCCCCGCCGCGCTGCACGCGACCTGGCCGGTGCAGCCGACCCTCGCCCTGCTGGTCGCCACCATCGCCGGCCTCGGCCTGGCGCTCACCGTGCCACCGATCGCGGACAATCCCGACGGCCGGCTGATGATCCACGCCCGCCGGCTGGTGTTCGCGATCGCCGTGCTGGCCGCCGGTGCCGGCGGCGCGGGCAGCCTCGCCACCCGCTCGCAGACCCTCAGCTGGCTCGCCGGCTCGGTCGTGGTCGGCGCGATCGGCGGCATCTGGGGCCGGACCACGAACGGACGGATGCTCGGCTGGCACGTGGCCGCCTCGACCGCCCAGGGCCTCGCGATCGCGGCCGGCCTCGCCGCCGGGCTGGGGATCAAGCAGTGCGCGTTCCCGCTGCTCATCGTCGCCACCGCGCTGCTCGTGCTGGGCGCGGCGCTGCCCCGCCTGCGCCCGAACGACACCATCAACCGCGAGGCGCTCACGATCGAGGCCGCCGGCTACGCGGGTGCCGGCATCGCGGTCCTGCTCACGCTTGGCTCGCCGGCGCACACCGCGGCCGCGCTCACCGCGGTCGGCGCCGTGCTCGGCCTGTCCGCGGCGCGCAAGGGCCGCAGCCCCCGGCACCGCACGATCCTGATCATCGCCGCGTCGGTCGCCGAGCTGCTGGCGATCTGGCTGTTGCTGATCACCGTCCGGGTCGCGCTACCGGAGGCGTACACGCTGCCGTTCGCCGCGCTCGCCCTGATCACCGGCCTGATTGAGATCCGCAACCGGCCGGAGCTGGGCAGCTGGCTCGCCTACGGCCCGGCGCTGGTCGCCGGCTTCGCGCCGAGCCTGGTGATCGCCGTGGCCCAGCCGGACTCCCCGGAGCTGCGGCGGGTGCTGCTCATCCTGGCTGGCGTCATCACCGTGGCCGTCGGTGCGGTACGCCAGCAGAAGGCCCCGGTCGCGGTGGGTGCGGCGGTGACGGTGATCGCCACCGTCAACGAGCTGTTCCGCATCGGCCTGCCGCTGCCGATGCTGTTGCTGCTGTTCACCGGCACCGGCGTGCTGCTGATCAGCCTCGGCGCCACCTACGAGCAGCGGCAGCGCCTCGATCGCCTGCGCGGCGTGTACCGCGGCATGCGGTGACCCGACCGGGTGGCGAGGCGGCGCTCACGCCCGCAGAGTCCGTTGAGCGGCGGTCCGCTGCCGCAACGGCGAGGGGGCTGGGCGATCGCCCAGCCCCCTCTTGATCACGCCGGGCGAGCACCCGGCCTCTCGTCCTTACGCCGGGATCAGCGCCCCTGCAGCGACTTCACGTTGTCGCCGAAGGTCCAGCCCTTCGAGCCGTCCCAGTTGATCGACCAGTCCATCAGGCCCTTGAGCTGGCTGTTGTAGGCCTGCGACACCAGGGACGGGGTCATGTAGCCGCCGCCGGCGCCCGACTGCGCGGGCAGGCCGGGGACCTGCTTGTCGTACGGCACCCGGATCGTGGTGCCCTGGATCGTCAGGCCGGAGTTGAGGCAGTTGGTCTGGACCGTGAAGCCCTGGACCGTGCCGGCCGAGTACGAGTCGCCCGAGCAGCCGTACATGCTGCCGTTGTAGTACTGCATGTTGAGCCACCACAGGCGGCCGTTGTCGACGTACTTCTTGATGATCGGCAGGTACGCGCCCCAGATCGAGCCGTAGGTGACGCTGCCGCCGGTCACGTACGCCGTCTCCGGCGCCATGGTGAGGCCGAAGTTCGACGGCATCTGGGCCAGCACGCCGTCGATGATGCGGATCAGGTTGGCCTGCGACGCCGACAGGGTGTTGATGCTGCCACTACCGGACAGCCCGGTCTCGATGTCGATGTCGATGCCGTCAAAGTTGTTGGCCTTCAGGATCGGCACGATCGTCGCGATGAACCGGTCCGCGACCGCCGACGAGCTCAGGTCGATGCCGGCCGCGGCGCCACCGATCGACATCAGCAGCGTCATGCCGTTTGCCTTGGCCTGGCACATCTCCGCCGGGGTCGGCACCTTCACGCCCGCGTCCATCCCGTTCTCCCACAGCACCGTGCCGTCGGAGCGGATGACGGGGAAGGCCAGGTTGATCACGTTGTATCCGTGCTGCGCCATGCGCGAGTCGGTGATCGGGATCCAGCCGAGGCCCGGGTGTACGCCGTTGGACGCGCCGTCCCAGTTCTCCCAGTAGCCCTGCAGCACCTTGCCGGCCGGCCGCGACTTCACGCCGCAGGTGCCGCCGGTCGGTGGCGCCGAGCTCGACGGCGACTTCGAGGGGGAGCTGGACGGCGAGCTGGACGGCGACTTGCTCGGGGAGGCCGACGGCGACGGCGAGGTGGACGGCGACTTGCTCGGGGAGACCGACGGGGATGGCGAGCCACCGCCGCCGCCGGTGCAGGCGCCGAGGTCCTTCCACAGCGACGGCGTCCCCGCCGGGTTCCAGTTGGCGCCCACATAGGCGGTGTGGGTCTGCAGAGCCTGGTACGTGTGACCGTTGTAGGTCACCTGCGTGCCGGCTGTGTACGTGTTGCCCTCAGCCCAGTTCGGCGCCGAGCAGGCGGCCTGGGCCACGGTGCTGACGGCCTGCGCCTGGAGCGTCGGCGCGAGGACCAGCGCCGCCACGGCGGCCGCAGCCGCGCCGGCTACCAGGGTGAATGTGCGACGACGAGATCTCACGGGACCTCCTGCCCATCGATGGATCGATGAGCAGGGACGCTATCAGTTAACACTATTAAATGTAAGGGTCGGGAACCTTAAAGTGACGGCGGCTCGATCCGCGGCGCGCCGACGACGATGCGGCCCCGCCGCCCGAGGGGCGACGGGGCCGGATCACAGCGGTCGTGCGGCGGTCAGCCCCGATCGCGCGGCGGCTGCGACCAAGGTGAGGTGGGTGGAGTGTCGCGGCGCGGCCGGGTGTCGACCACCTCGGTGGCGTCGCCGTCCGCGGAGTCATCCTCGGCGCCGGGCTTGCGCGCGGCAGCCTCCCTGGCGGCGTGCTCGGCGGCCGGCCGTTCGAGCTCGGACTGCGCTCCGGCCCGCCGCTCCGTCAGTTCGGCCGCGCCGAACGTGCCGCCCCCGAATCCGAAGTTCGCGGTCGCCTCGGCATCCACGACCGGCTCTGAAGACGGCCGGAACCACGTTGTCGGCTCACCCGCATCGTCGCCCGGCGCGTTCGCGGCGGACCCGAAGCTGGCGGCCGGCGGGGCCTTCAGGACGGTCGTCGTCGGTTCGGCCGCATCCCCGGCCGCATCCCCTGTCGGAGAGTCCTTGGGCGGGACGATCGGATCGAGGGGCGCCATCGGCTGGAACCGAAGCCCGGGCTTGTCCGGGCCCTCTTCGCCCTCTACCGACACCACCGGGTGCTCCCCGGTCTCGCTCGGCGCCGCGTGCCGCGGCCGTGAGGGCACCGGAGACTGATGCCCGGGGTGGAACGCCTCGGTCTCCGCCTCGCGCCCGGGCCGCGGCGGCACCGCGAACCCGTCGAACGACGGCCCGTCCAGGATGGAGCGTTCCCCACGGACCGGCCCACGGGCGGCCCGGGACGGCAGCCCGCTCGGCGTCGCCGCCGGGGGCCCGCCCGCATGCAGCGGCCGGGTGGCGTCCTCGTCCGCCGCGCTCCCGGTGCCACGCGGCGCGGGAACGACCGGCCAGGACCCCGAAGGCCCCAACTCGGGCGGCCCGGGTGGCGCCGAGGCCGACGAAACGGGGACCGATGAAACGGGGGCCGACGCGGGGGCGGGGTGAGCGGACGCCGGCGGAGCCGTGACCGGCGGGGTGGACACCGGCGGGGCGAAAACTGGCGGGGTGGAGACAGGCGGCGTGGCGGCGCCTCCGGTCGTCGGGTGTGTGACCTCGAACGGCTCGGTGGCCCTGTCCTCGGCTGGCGGTGGTGCGCTGGCACCCCTGCTGTACGCGATGGCATCCTCCGGGACGGTCTCGCTGGGCGTGGGCGAGGTGGCCGGCTGCCCACCCCCGTACGGAGGGGGCGGGGACACCGGCACGGTCGGCAGCCGGATGGGAAGCTCACTCGTGCCGGAACCGGCGAACCCCGGCCGGGGCCCGGCCGGCGCCCCGCTCCATGGCGTGGCCCCAGCCGCCCCGGGCGGCACCGTCCCACCGGCCGGAGTCATCCCGGTCGGCGATGCGGCCCCGCCCGCCCCCGGCGGCTGTGGCGGGGGCGCGTACTCGGGCGTCAGCCAGGCTGGATCGCCGGGGGCTCGCAACGGCGGAGCCGCCGGCCCACCGACGCCGGAAGGCACAGCACCGGGTGGCGTGGCAACGGGAGGCGTGGTGGTGGGAGGCGTGGTGGTGGGCGGGAGGGGCGGCGGCGCGGAGGCCGCGAAATCGAACCGGCTCGGCGGAACGGCCTGCGGAGCCACTCCGGCCGGCGTGGGCGGAAACGGCCCGGGCAGCGAACCGGGCTGCCCGCCCGTCGGCCCGGGCGGCGTGACCACGGGTGCGGGCGGCGCGGACACCACAGGGCCGGGTGGGGTGAATGCGGGCCCCGCCGCAAGCCTCGGCGGCGCGGACACGACGGGCGCGGGCGGTGCGGAGACCATGGGGCCGGGCTGGGTGAATGCGGGCCCCGGCGGCGCGGACACCACGGGCGCGGGCGGAGCGGAGACCGCGAGGCCGGGCGGGGCGAACGCGGGCCCCACCGCAAGTCCCGGCGGCGCGGACACGACGGGCGCGGGTGGTGCGGAGACCATGGGCGCGGGTGGTGCGGAGACCGCCGGAGCCGGCGGCCCCGACACGACGGGCGGACCGGAGACTACGGGAGGACCGGACACGACCTGAGCGGGCGGGCCCGACGCGACCGTCGGCGCGAAGGCTGGGTGGCGGGCGGGGGCGCCGCCGGACACTGGCGGTGGGCCCCACGCCGGGACGGGCTGCGTCTCGTCGCTGGCGGGCGCCGGGATGCCGCCCGGCGCCCCGAAACCGCCCGGCGGGTAGCCGCCGGGGGCTGCGGCGCCCGAGGTGGGCAGGACCGAGGTGCTCGCCGCCGGGAACGCGGTGCTCTGGCCGGGCTGCCCGCCGTACGGCGGCCGGGCGGCCACCGGCGCAGCCGCGCCCGGCCCCTGGCCCAGCGGGTACTCGTGGATGTCCGAGGGCGCCTCCGCGCCGGTCGGCCCGAGCGGGACCGCCGCCGGCCAGGCGCGCCAGCGCTTCACGCTTGCGGCGGCGACGAGCAGGGCCAGGCCCAGGACCGCCGTGGTGCCGTTGGTGATCGGCAGGGTGAGGTCGACCGTCAGGCCGGGGATCGTCGCATCCTTCTTCAGGCTGTTGAGCGCCGAGAGCGGATCGATGAAGAGGCTGACGTATGTGGCGAGCAGCGCCAGGCCGGCGACGATCGGTCCAACCGGGGAGATGCGCAGGGTGGCGATGAGACCGATGAGCAGGCCGGCGCCGAGCAGGTACGCGGCGGGCGGGAGCAGGTCGACGGAGTTGAAAGCGCCGTGCTCGACCCATTTCGCCACGGTATCCGCGGATTTCTGCTGTCCGATGGCGATCAGCAGCCACGCGAGGGGAGCGATCAACATCCCCGCGATCAGGCTTCCGACGTGTCGCATGAGTCGCACCGTACCGTCTTTGGTATGACCGAGCACACCGGCCGACCGACCAGCCGTCCCACTACTTACTCGCGGGTCACGCTGAGCCGGATCATGACCGCCGTCGACGTGAACCTGTATGGCACGGTGCATGGCGGCGTGATCATGAAGTTTATCGATAATGTGGCCGGCGCGGCCGCCGCGCGGCACAGCGGCGGGATCGCGGTGACCGCCTCGATCGACGAGATCGTGTTCGTCGAGCCGCTGCGGGTGGGCGACCTCGTGCACGCGTTCGCGCAGGTCAACTGGACCGGCACCACGTCGATGGAGATCGGCGTGCGGGTGGAGGCGGAGCGGTGGGACGAGGTGAGCGAGTCCGCGCCGGTCGTGGTCGCCACCGCGTACCTCGTGTTCGTCGGCGTCGACGCCGAGGGTAAGCCCCGCCCCCTGCCCGCCGTCGTGCCGGACTCGCCGGAGGACGAGGGGCGGTGGCGGGAGGCGGAAATCCGACGCGAGCACCGCCTTGCCCGCCGCGACGCGATCCAGCGCCACCGGTCGGGCCGATAGCCCGCTCCATCTTTCTTGGCACCGCGGACCCGGCAGGGCCGGGGCGCCCTTCAGGCAGCCCCGGCCCGTTGTCTCGCGGGAGGAGCGGCCCGCAGCTGACGCGGACCCGAGTCCAAATAGCCCGAGTCCCGGTGGCGGATGTCATGACTTACCCGGATCGGTACGTGGGCATGACACACCGAGGCGGGGGGTCGGGTAGGGGCCGCCCATACTGAGCGATCTTCTGAAGTGCCGCAAGATGGTTCAATGGCGAAGGTGCTCTGGCGACCCCCGGCGGACGTGCTCGAACGCACCCGGATCGGGGCGTTCCTGCGTTGGCTGGAGGCCGAGCGCGGCGAGAAGTTCGAGGACTACGCGGCGCTGTGGCAGTGGTCGGTGGACCGTCCCGCCGAGTTCTGGCGGGCGATCTGGGAGCACTTCGAGATCGTCGCCCAGGTGGAGCCGGCCGACGTCCTCGCCGACGTGAGTATGCCGGGCGCGCAGTGGTTCCCCGGCGCGCGGCTGAACTACGCCGAGAACGTGCTGCGCATGCCCGGCGTCGCCGACGACGAGCCGATCGTGCTGGCCTGGTCGCAGACCCGCGGCCCGATCACGCTGAGCGCCGCCGAGCTGCGCGAGCAGGTCCGCCGGGCGCGGGCCGGGCTGCGCCGGCTCGGGGTGAGGCCGGGCGACCGGGTCGCCGCCTACGCGCCGAACATCCCGGAGACGTTCGTCCTGCTGCTCGCGACGGCCAGCCTTGGGGCGATCTTCTCCAGCTGCGCGCCCGAGTTCGGCACCCGCTCGGTGGTGGACCGCTGGCGGCAGATCGAGCCGAAGGTGCTGGTCGCCGTCGACGGGTATCGCTACGGCGACAAGGTCGTCGACCGCGCCGCCGAGGTCGAGGCGATCCGTGCGGAGCTGCCGTCGCTGGAGCACGTCGTGCGGATCGGATACCTGCACGAGGGCCATGAGGGCCATGAGGGCACGGACTGGGCGGCGCTGACCGCGCAGACGGACGAGCCGCTGGCGTTCGAGGCGGTGCCGTTCGAGCACCCGCTGTACGTGCTCTACTCCTCCGGCACGACCGGCCTGCCGAAGCCGATCGTGCATGGGCACGGCGGCATCCTGCTCGAGCACGTCAAGATGCTCGCCCTGCACCACGACCTCGGCCCCGGCGACCGGTTTTTCTGGTTCACCACCACGGGCTGGATGATGTGGAACTACCTGGTCTCCGGCCCGGCGGTGGGCGCGGCGATCGTGCTCGTCGACGGCAACCCCGCCTACCCCGACCTGAGCTGGCTCTGGCGGGTCACGCAGGAGACCGGCGCCACGTACTTCGGCACGTCCGCGCCGTTCCTGCTGGCTTGCCGCAAGGCCGGCCTGGTGCCGAAGGACATCGCCGACCTGAGCCGGCTGCGCGGCGTCGGATCGACCGGGGCGCCGCTGCCGCCGGAGGGCTTCGAGTGGGTCTACGAGGCGGTCTCCGCGGACGTGCTGCTGGCGTCGGTCTCGGGCGGTACCGACGTGTGCACCGCCTTCGTCGGCGGCGTGCCGCTGCTGCCCGTACGGTCCGGCGAGATCGCCTGCCGGGCGCTCGGCGCCCGGGTCGAGGCGTACGCGGCGGACGGCAGCCCGGTCCTCGGCGAACTCGGCGAGCTGGTGATCACGGCGCCGATGCCCAGCATGCCCGTCGGCTTCTGGGGCGACGAGGACGGCTCGCGCTACGCCGACGCGTATTTCGGCACATACCCGGGCGTGTGGCGGCACGGCGACTGGATCACCATCGACGACGGCGGCGCCTGCGTGATCACCGGCCGCTCCGACGCCACCCTCAACCGCGGCGGCGTGCGGCTGGGCACGAGTGAGTTCTACTCCGTCGTCGAGAGCCTCGACGAGGTCGTGGACTCCGTGGTCGTACACCTGGAAGACCCGGAGGGCGGCGCCGGCGAGCTGCTGCTGTTCGTGGTGCTGTGCCCCGGCGAGTCCCTCGACGACGCGTTGCGCGCGCGCATCGCGCGGGAGCTGCGCACCGCGCTCTCCCCGCGGCACGTTCCGGACCAGGTCTTCCAGGTCGACGCCGTACCGCGGACGCTGTCGGGCAAGAAGCTCGAGGTGCCCGTGAAGCGGATCCTCACCGGCACGCCGGTCGACCGGGCGGCAGCCAAGGGCGCCCTGGTCAACCCCGAGTCGCTGCGCTACTTCGCCGAGATCCGCGCCGCCCGCGGGTGACGGTCCGCCAGGCTCAGATCGGCTTAGATCGGCACGGCCTGTTCGGCGGCGGCGCGGGCGGCCAGCTTCTCCGGGTCGCTGTTGACGCTCAGCACGATGCTCGCGCCGGCCGCGAGCGGGCCGACCAGCCACTGCACCGGGTCGGGGTGGGTGACCGCGTCGACGAGCAGCCGCCCGCCCGGCAGTGCCAGCGCGCGGGCCCGCTCGACGAGCTCGCCGGTGCCCTCGCCGCCGACCGGCCCCGGGTAGTGGTCGCCGAACTGCCGCACCTCGGCCACGTAGTCCGCCCAGCCGGTGGGCACGCCGCCGCGCATCGGCAGTCCCATCGGGGCCAGGCCGAGCACGTACCGGTCGGCCGCCCCCGAAGCAGTGCCCGCCGCGCCGGTCTCGGCACCTCGTTCGGCGACGGCCAGCGACGCGAACTCGACGTCGGCGGCGGCGGTCGGCTCGCCGTATGCGACGCTCAGCCCGGCCGTCCAGGCCCCCAGCAGGATCGCCGCCGTCTGCCAGTGCGCGGGCAGGCGCACCGCGGCCACGTCGCCGGGGCCGAGGCCGCACCCGTCGACGAGCAGGTTCGCCGTCTTCGACACCCAGTTGGCCAGCGTGGCGCCCGACAGCTCGGTCCGCTCGCCCGTCGCGTCGTCGTAGAACGTCAGAAACGGAAGTGACGGGTCCTTACCGACGACTGCCGCAAAGAGTGAAGGAACTGTATTCCTCATATGTCTAAAAAATCCCTTCCATGGCATCTCACCCGAGTCTCTGGCGAGATGGGTGTCTGGGCAACGCGACGATACCGGCGCGGCGCGTGCGCCTGCACGGCATGGCACAGCCCAGCTTTACTTTGGGCCCGAACGAGATCGCCGTGCGGGCCTACTATGACGGCGACGGGAACCACGCTGCTGACCCGTGAGCGCGGTCTCGTGGCGCTGCCCGGGTGACGTTGCGGCGCCGGCCGACCATGATGGGGACGGCCGGGCCGGCGAACCGCAGCTCGGTCGGCCCGGTGACGAGCCCGTTCCCGGCGACTACCCCCGGGCGCCGGACGCGCCGGGCCCGCGATCTGGCGCCCGTCCACCGGCCGGTGGGCGATCCGTGCGATCCGCGAGTGGGAGCCGGTCCCTGGTTCGGCTCGGCGCGCCGACGTGGCCGTCCACCACGATGGGTGGTTCGAGATCCGCGGCGTGGGCAGATGCGGTGGGCGAGATGAACCGAACACGTGAGTTGATTCAGGCTGAATCCTGGGTGGAACTCACGTCGCTAGTCGCGTCGTGGACATCGATCACCGGGGGATCGGGCGTAGGCTTGCCGAGACCGTCGCATCGAGCACAGAAGGAGTCGCCAAGTGACCCCCGGCCGTCCGCCACGCGTGCTTGTTGACGCCACGAGTGTCCCAGCCGACCGAGGCGGTGTGGGGCGCTATGTCGACGGTCTGCTGGGAGCACTGGGCGTGCTCGACGCCGATCTCGCCGTCGTCTGTCAACGCACGGATGCCGAGCGTTATGGCCGGCTCCTGCCGAACGCGCGCATCATGTCCGCCCCGGCCGCGGCGGCGCACCGTCCGGCCCGCCTCGCCTGGGAGCAGACCGGCCTGCCGATGCTCGCCCAGCAGGTCGGCGCGCAGGTGCTGCACTCGCCCTTCTACACCTGCCCGTTGCGCGCCGGCTGCCCGGTGACCGTGACCGTCCACGACGCGACGTTCTTCACCGAGCCGGAGCACTACGACAAGTCCCGCCGCACCTTCTTCCGCTCCGCGATCAAGACGTCGCTGCGCCGCGCGAGCCGGGTCATCGTGCCCAGCAAGGCGACCCGCGACGAGCTGATCCGCCTGCTCGACGCCGATCCGACGCGCATCGACGTGGCATACCACGGGGTGGAGCCGGAGGCGTTCCACGCGCCCAGCGAGGACGAGAAGGCCCGGGTGCGGGCGCGGCTCGGCCTCGGCTCGACGGAATACGTCGCCTTCCTCGGCGCCAAGGAGCCCCGCAAGAACGTGCCCAGCCTGATCCGCGGCTGGATCTCCGCCGTGCGCGACCGGGAGGATCCGCCCGCGCTGGTGGTGGCCGGTGGGCAGGGGCACGACGACGAGATCGACGGTGCGATCGCCGAGGTGCCGAGCAACCTCCGCCTGCTGCGGCCGGGTTACCTGCGCTACGCCGACCTCCCCGGCTTCCTGGGCGGCGCGGTCGTGGCGGCCTATCCGTCCTTCGGCGAGGGCTTCGGCCTGCCGATCCTGGAGGCCATGGCCTGTGGCGCGCCCGTGCTCACCACGCCCCGGCTGTCCCTGCCCGAGGTCGGCGGTGACGCGGTGGCCTACACCGGACCGAGCCCCGACGAGATCGCCCGCGACCTTGCGGCGCTGCTCGACGACACGGAGCGACGTAACGCTTTGGCAAAGGCCGGTGCCGCGCGCGCCAAGGAGTTCACCTGGGAGTCCAGCGCCGAGGTTCACCTCGCCGCGTGGGCCAGAGCCGCCGGGCCGCGCGGGTATTAGCCCGGGTGACCCCGAACGTCACCTTCCAAGACCGGTATAGGCGATTCTGGTAATGGTTGCGACACCTCCGAGTTGTGGAAGGGCGCCCTCTGCTGGGCATGATGTGGCCGTGTTCTACGCGGTGATTCCTGCAGGTGGCAGCGGCACGCGGCTCTGGCCGCTGTCGCGAGCCGGCCATCCGAAGTTTCTCCATGCCCTCACCGGCACCCCGCTGTCGCTGCTCCAGGCGACATACGGGCGGCTGGAGGGCCTGGCGACGCCCGGCTCCACGTTCGTGGTCACCGGAGTGGCGCACGCGGCCGCCGTCGCCCGGCAGCTGCCGGGTCTGCCGGAGGGCAACATCCTCGTCGAACCGACCCCGCGCGACTCGTGCGCGGCGATCGGGCTTGCCGCCGCGGTGATCGCCCGGCGCGACCCGGGCGCCATCATGGGCGCGTTCGCCGCCGACCAGCTGGTCCGCGACGTCCCGGCGTTCACGGACACGCTCCACCGGGCGATCCAGGGCGCCGAGGACGGCCTCCTGATGACCATCGGCATCACGCCGACCCACCCCGAGACTGGATACGGCTACCTCCACGTCGGCGAGCCCACGAACACCAGCGACGTGTGCAAGGTCGCCGAGTTCGCCGAGAAGCCGGCGCTGGAGGTGGCGCGGCGTTACGTCGACTCCGGCGAGTACCTGTGGAACGCCGGCATGTTCGTCTGGCGCGTCGAGGTCTTCCTGGACGAGCTCGCCCGCCAGCAGCCGACCCTCCACGACGGCCTGCGCCGCATCGCAGACGCCTGGGAGACGCGCGACCGCGAGGAGGTCCTGGCCGAGCTGTGGCCGGGCCTCACCAAGATCTCCGTAGACTTCGGCGTCATGGAGGGCGCGGGCCGCGCCGGCCTGGTCGGCACCGTCCCCGGCGATTTCGGCTGGAACGACGTCGGAGACTTCCACACGCTGGGCGAACTGCTGGAGACCGACACCGCCGGCAACGTGGTCGTCGACCTCGGTGCCGACGCCGAGCCCGACCCGGCCCGAGCGGGGAAGCCCACGGTCCTCATGCAGGACGCGGAGCGCGTGGTCGTGGTGCCGCATTCGGGCCGCCTGGTCGCCGCGGTTGGCGTCAGCGACCTCATCATCGTCGACACGCCGGACGCACTGCTGATCTGCCCGCGTGCCCGTGCTCAGGACGTCAAGAAGCTGGTCGACTCCCTGAAGGAGCGCGGCTCCATCGAGCTGCTGTAGTCGTCGTCCCGCCTCGCACGGCGCCCCGGTCAGGCGCGTGGTCAGACGCGCTTGGCTGGGTGCGCTCGGTCAGGCGCGCTTGGCCCAGGCCAGTGCCGGTGCCACCAGCACGTCCGTCGCGTCGGCCAGCGGGTCGGGCAGCGCGTCCGGGGCGAACCACCCCAGCGCGCTCGACTCCGCGCTGACCATCTCGACGGCGCCCGGCGGGGCGAGCGCCGCATACCGGACGTCGTAGTGCAGCGACGGCCCGCCCGAGCAGAACACGTGGTGCACGTCCAGGCCGATCGGGGCCTCGCTGATGCGCAGGCCAAGAATGCCGGACTCCTCGGTCGCCTCGCGCAGGGCCGCACCCGCGATCGTCGCGTCGGCCGGCTCGCAATGGCCGCCCATCTGGACCCAGCGCTTGATCCGGCCATGCAGGCAGAGCAGCACGCGCTCGGCGGAAGCGTCCACGACCAAGGCGCTCGCCGTCACGTGGCCCCCGGCGTGCTCGCGCCAGACGGTGGACGGATCCGGCCTTACGAAATCCAGGAACCGCTGGCGGGTCGCCTCGGCCTCCGCCGATGGGGCCGCCCATGCCGACAGTACCGCGAGTGCGTCCTCATGCAGCGTCATAGTGACGGTAGGCTACCGCGCCCGATCGCGAGCACGCCGAGGGGCACTCCGCCTTCCGGGACCTCCCCGGCGAGGCGGCCCGGATCGGCGATCTCCAGCCAGCCGGTCGCAAGCCCGTCGGCTGCGAGAATGCTTCGCATTCGCTCGACGCGGCGGCCGGCATCGATGGCGGCGCGCATGTCGCCGGCGGGCGCCCACACCAACACGGCCGCCACGGTGTTCTCCGGAACGGTCACGCTCCGTGTTGTCGGGAACGGCAGATCGGGGAGTTGGACGGCGTCGTCGGAGGGTGCGAAGCGGTCGGCGTCGCGCAGCTCACCGGCGGCGCGCAGGCCCCGGGCGACCGCCTCGGCGGTGCCGAGCGAGAACAGGTCGGCGTCGGCGCCCCGGACCAGCTCGGCGGCGCCGCGGCCGTGCCCGGCGCCGGGGGAGTGCGCCAGCCCGCGCACCACGGCGACCGGCACCTGGGCGACCTTGCCCTTCACCAGGTCCGCAGCCGCGGCGAGCTCGTCGACCACGGCCATCTGGGTCAGCTGCAGCTCATTGCCGTACGCGTCGCGCAGGCCCCGGTAGTCGGCCAGCGCGCCGACACCGGCGGCGCCGATCGCCACGTCGGTGAGGCCCAGCCGCCACGGCCGGCCCATGGTGTCGGTGATGACCACCGCGACGTCGAGGTCGAAGCGCTCCCGCAGCTCGTCGCGCAGCCAGCGGGCCGAGGCGTCCGGATCCTTGGGCAGGAGTACGAGGTGGGTGGGGTCGACGTTGGAGGCGTCGATGCCGGCCGCGGCGAGCACGAAGCCGTGGTGGGTCTGCACGATCCGGGTCGCGCCGCGCCGGGCGACCACACGGGCCGTCTCGGCGCGCAGCACGGCCTCGCGGGCGGCCTCCCGGGCCGGCTCGTCGAGCGGGATCTCGACCAGTTGCCCCTCGGACTTGCTCACGATCTTGCTGGTGACGACGAGCACGTCGCCGTCGGCGAGCCAGGGAGCAGCGGTCGTGATGAGCGCCGCCAGGTCGTCGCCGGGCCGCACGTCGCCGATGCCGGTGACCGGCAGGATCTCCAGCCGACCGGGCACGTGCGCGGGATCGGTCGTCATGCGACGCCGACCGTGGCGAGCGCGTCGCGGACCATCGTGGCGGTCGCGGCCTCGTCGGTCATCCACAGCGGTACGGCGCGCACGGTCAGCCCCGGCACCTCCACGCCGGCGTCGGTCTCGTCGACGAGCCACGCGTCGAGCACGCCTCCGGCGGCCCGCGCGCCGAGCAGCCCGCCGACGCCGGCCGGGCTGCACTCCACGCCCATCACCGCGAGGCACTTGTCGGCCATGCCGCGCACGGGCGCGCTGCCGATGATCGGGGACACGCCGACGACGGGAGCGCGGCCGGTCGTCACCGCGTCGCGCAATGCCGCGACGGCGAGGATCGGGGCGATGGACACGACCGGGTTGCTCGGCGCCACGAGTACGACATCGGCTGAGGAGATGGCTTCCAGCACCCCCGCGGCCGGCTTCGCCGTGTCCGCCCCCACGAAGACGAAGCGCTGGGTCGGCACCTCGGCGCGGTAGCGGATCCACCACTCCTGGAAGTGGATAGCCCGGGTCGCGCCGTCGAGCTCGACCACCGCGTGCGTCTCGACGCGGTCGTCACTGGCCGGCAGCATGTGGATGCCGGGCTTCCAGCGGTCGCAGAGCGCCTCGGTCACCGCGGAGAGCGGATACCCGGCCTCCAGCATCCGGGTGCGCACCAGGTGCGTGGCGATGTCCTTGTCGCCCAGCCCGAACCAGGTCGGCTCCGCGCCGTACGCGGCCAGCTCCTCCTTGACCACCCAGCTCTCGCCGACCCGGCCCCAGCCACGCTCCGGATCGGCCCCGCCGCCGAGCGTGTACATGACGCTGTCGAGGTCGGGGCAGATGCGCAATCCGTGCAGGGTCACGTCGTCGCCGACGTTGACCACCGCCGTGACGTCAGCGCCCAACTCCCGGCCCACCGCACGCACCCCGAGGAGGAAGCGCGCGCCGCCGATTCCACCAGCCAGCACCACGATCCGCATGCGTCCAATCCTGCCCCACCGCCGTCACGGCCGGCTGCGGGGTCGCTCGCACACGCGGGAAAGCCCTCCCGGGGGGCTACGGCCTGTTTCATGAGTCGGTTCGGGCTCGGTTGGAGCGTGGTGGTTGGCGCCGTTTGGTTGCCGTGGCGTCTGTGGTGTGGGTGGCTCGGCGGCCGCGAGGTGGTGATTGTGGCCATATAGCTGTATGGTCGGTGGCTGTGACGGGGGTGTCGGGTCCGCGGCGGCGGGGCCGGAACAAGACGGCGTTGTGGCGGTGGGATGGTCCGGTGTCGGTGTTCCGGCTGGCGTTGGATGTCCATGATCCGCGGGTGCGCCGGCATGTGGAGCGGGTGTTCGCGGCGGCGTTCGTGGTGCGCCGGGCGGTGCAGCTTGATGCCCGGGCCCGGGTGGATGCCTACTGGGCCGCCCACCGTGAACGCGACACTGTCGGGGCGGCCGCGGTCCGTGACCGGCTGGGGCTGTCCCGCACCGGGCTGGAACACGCCGCGTACCGGCATCTGGACGCCGCCCCGCACCTGCGGCGGTATGTGACCAAGGCCCTGGCCATGCATGTCGCGGATGGGGTGTGGACGGCGGTGGACCGGCACCTGTTCCCCGACGCGGCCGGCCGCCGGCACGGCCGGCCGAAGGCCGGCGACTGGTGGGGGTTCGGCCGGATCGCGGGCCGGGCCCGCTCCCACACCACCGCGCGGAAGTGGGAGACGTTCCGCCTGGTCGGCACCCTGGCCGGCCACGACACGACCTTCGGCCGTGGCGGGCGGTTGCGGCAGCCCCGGCGGATGCCCGCCGTGACCCCGGCGGCGGGTGGGCGGACGGTCCGGTCGTGGTGGGAGCACGACGGGGCGTTCGCGGTCGTGCTGACCGGCACCGGCCGGGGGATCTGGTGCTGCCGGTGCGGCTGCCGCAGGGCCCGGGCCGCCGTCCGGTGGTGGAGCACTACCTGACCGATCCGGGACGGTGGCACAAGGTCGATCTGGTCCGCCACCGCGATCCAGGCACGCCCGGGGGCTGGCGGTACGAGGCGCACCTGATGATCCTCGGCCCCGGCCACACCTCCCCACCGGTGGCGGCCCGCCGGGAGGCCGCCGCAACCCTGCACCGGCGCGGCGGGGTGGACGTCAACGTGTCCAACCTCGCCGTGGTGTCCGTCCCCGTCCCTGACCCAGGCCGGGTGGACGGTCTGCGGGCGACCCGGGTCGCCCGCACCGGCACGGATGATGCCCGGCTGGCCGCCGAACGACTGCGGCAGCGGCGGCGCAACCGCGCCCTGCAACGCTCCCGCCGCGCCACCAACCCCACCCAATACCGGCTCTCACCACGCCAGGCCCGCCGCGCCGAACGCCGGGCCGCGGCCGGGCTGGCGCCGGTGCAGGTCGTGGTGCCCGGCGGGCCGCGACAGGCCAATACCGCCGGCATCCCGGTTCAGGCGTACCGGCGCGACATGCTGTCCGGCACCTATCGCCGACTGCGCGGCCGGGCCGCGGCCGACGGCGCCGCCCGCACCCAGGCCGGCCGCACCCGCGCCCGCACCATCGCCGCGACGCTGGTCGCCACGCACGGCGCGAACCTGGTCGTGGAGGACTGTGACCTGCGATCGTGGGCACGGCGGTGGGGCCGCGGCATCCACGCGTTCACCCCCGGCATGCTCATCACCGCCCTGCAACACGAAACGCGCCAGGTCGCCGCGTTAGGGCACGGCAGCGGGCTGGTGCGGGCCGGGACCCGGTACACCGCCTGGACCCAGCACTGCCTGTGCGGCACCCGTGTCCCCAAACACCTACGCCAGCGCCGCCACCACTGCCCCGACTGCGGCCTGACCGGCGACCGTGACCTCGTCGCCGCCCTCCTCGGCGCGCACACCGTCTTGGCCGACCCCAATGTGCCGGGCACGGCCCGGATCGACTGGCCCGCCGCGCAAACCACCCTCGACACCGTAGGTGTCGAGGCCATCAACCAAGGGCTGCAAGGAGCCCTGTCCGAGTCAACCGGAAACCCCCGCCCCACCCGGCACCCGCACGGTGCCCGGCCGCGGCGGCCGCAGCGCAGCACCAGCCACCCCAGGCCCCACGGCCGGGGTGGCTGGTGCCGGCGTGCTCGGCGAACTACCGGTACGAGCCGACACCAAGCCACCCACGGCAACCGTCGGCCGGTGCCCCCGACAACCCCGGATGAGCCACGCACCACACCACCGTGCGCGACCACACCGGAACGACGAGGCGCACACCCCGGACTGCGACATGACCCGGGCACCACACCCGAGTCATGACGCAGGCCTTAGGCTGCTGGCGACCCGTTGCACGGACCTTCGACTCGGACAGCAAACTCGGACCGTTTCACCTCGGGAGAGCCAGTGAGCACCCAGCCACCCGATCCGACCCCTACCGGGGGCTTCGCGAGCCCGGCCGCGGCCCACTATCAGACCCCCGCCGCCGGCCCGGCGACCCAGGCAGTCCCCGGCGTGGGCCCCGCGCAGCAACACCAGGCGATGCCGGTCGCGCCGGTCGCGCCGCTGGACGCCAAGAAGGCCCGCGGGCTGCTGGAGCCCTACCGCGAGCTCGTCGCCTTCGCGCTGGTCGGCGCCGTCGCGATCTTCCTGCTGGCCGGCCTGATCGAGATGCTCACCGGCATGTTCAACGGGTTCCTCGCCACCGCGACAGGGTCATTCGGCAACATCGTGGGCTTCGAGACCATCCTGCTGCCGATCCTCGCCGTCGTGCTGGTGACGCAGGTCGCGCCGGTCACCGCCCGGGCGAGGCTCATCGTCATCGGCGCGCTGGTGGAATACGCGGTCGCCGCCGTCCTCGGCGTCGTGCTGCTGCTCGCCGGCCTCATCGGCGACGTCAAGAGGGAGACCGTCGCGGTCGGCTACGCGTTTTCGAGCTTCCTGGAGCACCTGGCCGGCCTCGGCCTCATCGGGCTCGGGCTGTTCCTCACCGCGCGGATCTTCCTGGGCGGCTACACCGTGCCGAAGCCGGTCGCGCTGCCGTACGGGCAGCCCGGCTACCCGTACCCGGCCGGCTACGGCTACCCGCAGCAGCAGTACGCCCAGCAGACCGGCTATGTCACCGGCGCGCAGCCCGCGGCGCAGGGATACGCGGCCTATGGACAGCAGCAGCCGGCCACGACCGGCTGGGCGCAGCCGACCGGCGCCACCCCCGCGGTCACGCCCGGCGTCATCGCCGGCGCGGCGGCCGGCTACCCGGCGCAGGCCGCCGCGACCGGTGCGTTCGCGGCCCCCGGCTACGCCACCCCGGCCTCCGGTGCCCCGGCTGGTGCCCCGGCTTCTGGCGTCCCGACGAGCGCCCCGGCTTCTGGCGCCCCGACCTCGGGCGGCTACGCCACTCCCGGCTATGCCACTCCTGGCACTGCGGCCCCTGGTTATAACGCTCCAGGTTATGCGGCCCAAGGCTATACGGCCCCGGCCGCCGCGGCGCCCAGCTTCGGTGCCCCGGCCATCCCGCCGGCCGACGCGCGGCCCGTCTCCGCGGCGCCCGCATCGGCGCAGCCGCTGAGCTCGCCGTTCGCCGCGTACACGGCGCCCGCCCCGACCCCGGTCTCGGACGAGCCGGTCTCCGCGTCTCCCGCGGACTCCGGGCCGTCGACGCCGCCCGGCGGTTTCGCCGCGGCCGGCTGGCCGGGCGGCAGCTCCACCCACCCGCCCGCCGAGATCACGCAGGACGCGACCGTCGGCCTGCCCCCGGCCCAGCCGCAAGCCACGGCCGGCCTCTCGCCGGCGCAGCCGGACGAGGAGGGCACGGCGGTGCTGGCCCAGGCCCAGCCGGTGGGCACGGCCGGCCTTGCGGCGGCGCAGCCGGACGAGGAGGGCACGGCGGTGCTGTCCCCGGCCGACCCGGACGCCACGACGGTGCTGCGGCCCGGTGCCAAGGCCGACGACGCCGACCAAACGCAGCGCACTCAGGCGATTCCGCCGAGCAACTGAGCCGGTGACCGCCTGCCCGTGGCCGTGGCTCGCCCACGGCCACGGGCAGGGTCACGGGCCCGGGCGACATGTCACACGCCGTGGGCACGTGGATCCGCCCGGCCGCGGCCTACGCTGCAATGCGTGACGTCTGAAGGCACTGAAGGCAGAGGTACCGAAGGCAACGCCATGCGCAGGGCGCTACGCCGGGCGGCCGACGGCCGGTCGCTCGACGCGACCGAGGCGGCCGTGCTCCTGACCGCCCGGGGATCGGCCCTCGACGACCTGCTGGCGACCGCGGGCGCGGTCCGCGACGCGGGGCTCGTCGACGCCGGTCGCCCGGGCGTCATCACCTTCTCGAAGAAGGTCTTCATCCCGCTGACCCGGCTGTGCCGGGATCGCTGCCACTACTGCACGTTTGCGACCGTCCCGCACCGCCTGCCCAGCGAGTACCTCGAGATCGACGAGGTGCTCGAGATCGCCCGCGAGGGGGCTCGGCAGGGGTGCAAGGAGGCGCTGTTCACCCTCGGTGACCGACCCGAGGAGCGCTGGCCCCAGGCGAAGCGCTGGCTGGACGAGCGCGGCTACGACTCGACCCTGTCCTACCTGCGCGCCTGCGCCATCGCCGTGCTCGAGGAGACCGGCCTCCTGCCGCACCTCAACCCGGGCGTGCTGTCCTGGGCCGAGCTGCAGCGGCTCAAGCCCGTCGCGCCCAGCATGGGCATGATGCTCGAGACCACCGCGACCCGCCTGTGGTCCGAGCCCGGCGGTCCGCACTACGGCTCGCCGGACAAGGAGCCGGCCGTGCGGCTGCGGGTGCTCGACGATGCCGGCCGGGTCGGCGTGCCGTTCACCACCGGCATCCTCATCGGCATCGGCGAGACGATCGAGGAGCGGGCCGAGTCGCTGTTCGCGATCCGCAAGACGATGCGGGAGTTCGGCCACATCCAGGAGATCATCGTCCAGAACTTCCGCGCCAAGCCGGACACGGCGATGCGCGGGATGCCCGACGCCGAACTGCACGACCTCGCGGCCACCATCGCCGTGGCCCGGCTGGTGCTCGGCCCGAAGGCCCGCATCCAGGCCCCGCCCAACCTCATCGACTCCGAATACGCGCTGCTCATCCGGGCCGGCATCGACGACTGGGGCGGCGTGTCGCCGGTGACGCCGGACCACGTGAACCCCGAACGGCCCTGGCCGGCCCTCGACGAGCTCGCGGAAAGGACAAGGGCCGCCGGTTTCGTACTGCGGGAGCGCCTGACCATCTACCCCGAGTACGCCCGCCGCGGCGTGCCCTGGCTCGACGCCCGGCTGATCGCGCACGTCGAGGCCCTGATGGACCGCGACACCGGCCTCGCCGACGAGGGTGCCCTCCCGGCGGGTCTGCCCTGGCAGGAGCCGGACGGCGGGCACGAGGACAGCGGCCGCACCGACCTGTTCGCCGCGATCGACTCGGAGGGTCGAAGCGCTGACCGGCGGGGCGACTTCGACACGGTGTACGGCGACTGGAACGAGGTGGCCACGCGCATCCCGCGGGCCGCGCCGCAGCGCCTGGACGGCGACGTCCACACCGGACTGTCGCTGGCCGCGAGCGACCCGGCGCGGCTGCTGCTGCCCGAGCACGAGGACGCCGCGCTCGCGCTGTTCAATGTGGACGGTCCCGGCCTGGAGGAGCTGGTCCGCATCGCCGACGACCTGCGCCGCGAGGCGGTCGGCGACGACATCACCTACGTGATCAACCGGAACATCAACTTCTCCAACGTCTGCTACGTCGGCTGCCGCTTCTGCGCGTTCGCCCAGCGCGAGCGCGACGCCGACGCGTATCGGCTCTCCTACGAGCAGGTCGCCGACCGCGCCGAGGAGGCGTGGCAGGCGGGCGCGACCGAGGTCTGCATGCAGGGCGGCATCGACCCCAAGCTGCCCGTGGGTGCGTACGCCGAGCTGGTCCGCGCGGTCAAGAATCGGGTGCCCGGCATGCACGTGCACGCCTTCAGCCCGATGGAGGTGGTGACCGCCGCCTCGAAGGCCGGCGTGTCGATCCGCGACTGGCTGACCCAGCTCAAGGAGGCGGGCCTGGACACGATCCCCGGCACCGCCGCCGAGATCCTCGACGACGAGGTGCGCTGGGTGCTCACCAAGGGCAAGCTGCCGACGTCGGCGTGGGTCGAGGTGATCACCACCGCGCACGAGCTCGGCATCCGGTCCAGCTCCACCATGATGTACGGCCACGTCGACCACCCCGGCCACTGGCTCGGCCACTTCCGCGTCCTTGCCGGCATCCAGGACCGCACCGGTGGCTTCACCGAGTTCGTGGCGCTGCCGTTCGTGCACCACAGCGCGCCCATCTACCTCGCCGGCATCGCCCGACCGGGCCCGACCTGGCGTGACAACCGTGCGGTCCACGCGATGGCGCGGGTCCTGCTGCACGGGCGGATCGACAACATCCAGTGCTCGTGGGTCAAGCTGGGCGACGAGGGCACGGTGGCGATGCTCCGCGGTGGCGCCAACGACCTCGGCGGCACGCTCATGGAGGAGACCATCTCCCGCATGGCCGGCTCCGAGCACGGTTCCGCGCGCACGAGGGAGGAGCTGGAGGCCATCGGCAAGGCGGCCGGCCGTCCGGTGCGTCGCCGGACCACCGTCTACGGCCGCGTGCCCGCGGACGTGTGAGGTGATCGGGCCGCGCCGATGGGCGGACGTCACGATCTCGTAACCGCCACCGTTCGCGTGCGGGGATCGACGAAGATGAGGTCGCCCGCGTGCATCGAGGGCGCCGCCGACGGTGAAGATGATCACGGACGCGGCGCCCTCGAGCATATGGCTGATCATGAGCGGATCGCGGCGTCGGATCTCAGTTCTTTGCCGCACATCGGCGAACTTCGGCCACGTCCCGGGCCGGTTGAGCAAACTTGCTGGGACTCTTCCGGCGTGTCCGGCGTGTCGCCCGTTACCTCCACCGGGGCTGCGTCGGTATGGGTACGGCACGGCTGTAGGCGATCGCCCGAGTGGGCCTATTTATCAGGTTCGGCTTGACGACGCACGCATTACACGCGTGTAATTTCACCGGGGATGTTCGCAAGGTTGGAAGCAAGTGGCCACCTTGCGGGCATAAGGAACACCGCGCCGAGGTACAGCACCTTGTAGGACATGCGCCTTCCGCGTGGGGGGGTTGCGTCGGCATTGACGCCGGTGCGCAAGAAGGAGGCACGCTGATGGATGGTCGACCAGTCGTGGCCGACCTGCTGGGTAACGCTCCGGAGTGGCAAGAGCGCGCTCTGTGTTCACAGACCGACCCGGAGGCATTCTTTCCGGAGAAGGGCGGGTCGACGCGCGAGGCCAAGCGCATCTGCTCGCGCTGTGAGGTGCGGGCGGACTGCCTGGAGTACGCGCTGGGGCACGATGAGCGCTTCGGGATTTGGGGGGGACTCTCGGAGCGCGAGCGCCGCAAGCTCAAACGACGGGCGGCTTAGCAGATCGGATTTTGAAATCGGGCGCCGACTTCCGAAATGGAGTCGGCGCCCTTTTCGTGGTAAATGCACCGGCGGTATTTATATTTATGCGTCGGGGGGAATAACTCGCAGATGGCCGCGGCGCCCGAGTGGATGCTGCTGGTCGGGCTCCTCGCGCCGCGGTGCGGGCCGAGCCGCCTCGCGCACGGCCTCGGCGAGCGCGACCAGATCGTCATTCGTCGGCGGGGGCGGGCCGTACTCGCCCTCATGCCGTACCAGGTCCCAACCCCGCGGCGCGGTGAGCCCACGGGCGTGCGATTCGCACAGGTCGTAGGAGTGCGGCTCGGCGAATGCCGCCAGCGGACCGACAACTGCGGTCGATTCGGCATAAACGTACGTCAACGTCGCAACGGGCGGGCGGGGGCAACCGTTGCGCGAGCATCGACGTGGGGTCCTCACGGCCGAACGGTATCTCCCCGAGGCCCGCGCGCCGTCCCGAAAGCGCCGCGACACGCCGGGGTGACCACGGCGACACGCTCACTCGGGCGATAGGGTGTGCTGGCGCTAGGCTGACATCGTGGCGAGCCCAGACCGACGACGCAGTGGACCGGGACGGCGCGGTCGTGATCGGCATGGCCGGGGTCTACGCGGCCGGCTGGTGCCCGCGTCGCTGCCGATGTCCCGCACCCGTGCCGAGATGTTCGACGATCTCGTCCTCGACTCCGTCGAGCAGCTCGAGCAGCGGTTCTCGAAGGAGCTCGCCGGCGTGGAGTTCGCGGTCGAGGACGTCCCGCCCGACCTCAACGTCTACGACTCCGACGTCCTCGAGGACGGCGAGGTGCCGCTGGCCCGCCTGCTGCCGGGGCGCCCGGGCCGCCACGGCGTGCCGCCGCGGATCGTGCTGTATCGCCGCCCCCTCGAGTTCCGCGCCGCCGACCACGAGGACCTGGCCGACCTCGTCCACGACGTGATCATCGAGCAGGTGGCCAACCTGCTGGGCGTGTCCCCGGACGACCTCGAGTCCTGAGACGTCCAGGCCGTCACAACGCCGGCTGATCCGCTCGCGTCACGCGGCCGCGCCGGCTGCGCTCTACAGACGCGCCCATGCCTCGGTCAGCACCGAACGCAGGATCTGCTCCATCTCGGCGAAGTGGCTCTCGTCGCAGATCAGCGGCGGGGCCAGCTGGATCACCGGGTCGCCGCGGTCGTCGGCGCGGCAGTAGAGCCCGGCGTCGAAGAGCGCCTTGGACAGGAAGCCGCGCAGCAGCGCCTCGGACTCGGCCTCGTTGAACGTCGCCTTCGTCGCCTTGTCCTTGACCAGCTCGATGCCGAAGAAGTATCCGTCGCCGCGCACGTCGCCGACGATCGGCAGGTCGTAGAGGCGTTCGAGGTACGACCGGAACAGCGGCGAGTTGTCGCGCACGTGCGCGTTGAGCCCCTCGCGCTCGAAGATGTCGAGGTTGGCCAGCGCCACCGCGGAGCCGACCGGGTGCCCGCCGTAGGTGACGCCGTGCGCGAACCAGCTCTTGCCGTCCAGGAACGGCTCGGCCAGCCGATCGGAGGCGAGCATCGCGCCCAGCGGCACGTAGCCGCTCGTGAGGCCCTTGGCGCAGGTGATGATGTCGGGCTGGTAGCCGTAGCGCTTGGCCCCGAAGTACTCGCCGAGCCGGCCGAACGCGCAGATCACCTCGTCGGACACCAGCAGCACGTCATAGCGGTCGCAGATCTCGCGGACGCGCTCGAAGTAACCGGGCGGGGGCGGGAAGCAGCCGCCGGCGTTCTGCACCGGCTCGAGGTACACCGCGGCCACCGTGGCCGGACCCTCGAACTCGATGGCCTCCGCGATGCGGTTCGCGGCCCAGACGCCGAACTGCTCGGGCGTCATCGACTCGTCCGGCCGGCGGTAGTAGTTGGTGTTGGGCACCCGGAACGCGCCCGGCACGAGCGGCTCGAAGTCCTGCTTGAGCAGGGGGATGCCGGTGATCGACAGGGCGCCCATCGACGTGCCGTGGTAGGCGATCGAGCGGGACAGCACCTTGGTCTTCATCGGCTTGCCGGTGCGCTTGAAGTAGGAGCGGGCGAGCTTCCATGCGCTCTCGACGGCCTCCGAGCCGCCGGTGGTGAAGAAGACCCGGTTGAGGTCGCCGGGGGAGATCTCGGCCAGCCGGTCGGCCAGCTCGATCGCCTTCGGGTGGGCGTAGGACCACAGCGGGAAGTAGGCGAGCTCGGCGGCCTGCTTGGCGGCCGCGTCGGCGAGCTCCTGCCGGCCGTGCCCGCTCTGCACGACGAACAGCCCGGACAGGCCGTCGAGGTAGCGCCGGCCGTTGCTGTCGTAGATATACGCTCCGTCGCCGCGCACGATCACGGGCACCGGCGCCTCGGCGTACGCCGACAGGCGCGTGAAGTGCATCCAGAGGTGCTCGCGCGCCGCCGAGTCCAGGGCGGCGGCGTCGGGTTGCTGGTCGGTGGTCATCGGGTCCCCCATGCATAGGTCTGCTTGGCGAGCTTGAGGTAGACGAAGGTCTCCGTCGCGGTCACGCCGGGGATGCTCCGTACCGTGTCGTTGATGAGATCGAGGAGGTGCTCGTCGTCGGTGCACACCAGCTCGACGAGCAGGTCGTATCCGCCGGCGCAGATGACCACGTAGTCGATCTCCGGCACCCCGGCGAGGGCCTTCGCGATCGGCCGGATGTCCCCCTCCACCTTGACCCCGATCATCACCTGCCGGGCGAAGCCCAGGGTGAGGGGATCGGTAACGGCCACGATCTGCATGACACCGGTGTCCAGCAGTCGCTGCACCCGCTGGCGGACGGCGGCCTCGGAGAGGCCGACGACCTTGGCGAGAGCGGCGTAGGACATGCGGCCATCGCGCTGCAGCTGTTCGATGATGCGCTTGTTGACGTCGTCGAGGACGGGCTCGGTCACGTGTGGATTCTTACTCAGGAACCGGCAGTTGGCAACTAATTCCACGGCTTCTGGGCGATGCATCTGCGGATTCGTGAGGGATGCCGTCCGTCGCGGGAACCATGACAGACTGACTCTCCCTGTTTCCGGGAGGTGGAGGCCATGACCTTGGCTTGATCGAATAACGCTTTTCGTTGTGCCGCTTGATCATAACAACGGAATCCCTTGTGAGTGATGGCACAGCGTGTCACGATCAGTCGTCGGTCACCATCCCCCTGGAAGTGTCGACAAGCACCAGATGTGTAGGAGCCCCAGTGCGAAACCCCCCTCGCCCGCCGCTCTCCCCAGAAGCGCGGGCGGTCATCAACGCCACCGGCCTGTCGCGCCGGACCGTCATGCGCGGCCTGCTGGCCGGTGGCGCCATCGTCGCGACCGGCGGCGCGCTGGCGGCCTGTGGCACGAAGCCCGCGAAGAAGCCGGCCTGTATCGGCACCGACGTCTCGGCTACCGAGAAGAAGATCAACTTCTCCAACTGGCCCCTGTACATCGACGTCGATGAGAAGGACGACAAGAAGCGCCCGTCGCTCGACGGGTTCACCACGAAGACCCAGATCGCGGTCACCTACACCGAGGACATCAACGACAACAACGAGTTCTTCGGCAAGGTCCGCAACCAGTTGCAGGGCTGCCAGTCCATCGACCGCGACCTCATGGTCTTGACCGACTGGATGGCCTCGCGCGTCGTCGCCCTGGGCTGGGCGCAGCCCTTTGACACCGCCAAGACTCCCAACTACACCAAGAACGTCCTGTCCACGCTGCGTAACCGGCCGTGGGACAAGGACATGAACCACGCCGTGCCGTGGCAGTCCGGCCTCACCGGCATCGCGTACAACGGCAAGGTCGCCAAGGAGATCCGCACGATCGACGAGCTGCTGACCCGCCCCGACCTCAAGGGCAAGGTCGCCGTCCTCGCGGAGATGCGCGACACCGTCGGCCTCGTGCTGCTGTCGATGGGCAAGGACCCGGCCGCGGTGAGCGACGCCGACTACGACGCGGCGCTGGAGAAGCTCAAGAAGGCCGTCGCCTCCGGGCAGATTCGCAAGTTCACCGGCAACGACTACAAGGAGGATCTGGCCAAGGGCGACCTGGCGGCCTGCATGGCGTGGTCCGGCGACATCATCCAGCTCGCCGCCGAAGAGGGCTCGCAGGTCAAGTTCGTCACGCCCGAAGAGGGCCTGATCATCTGGTCCGACAACATGCTGATCCCGGCGCCGGCGACGCACAAGGCCAACGCCGAGCAGCTCATCGACTACTACTACGACCCGGCCGTTGCCGCGCAGGTGGCCGCCTCGGTCAACTACATCTGCCCGGTCCAGGGCGCGCAGGACGCGATGCAGAAGATCGACCCGGACCTGGCCACCAATCCGCTGATCTTCCCGGATGCCGCGACGCTGGCGAAGGCGCACGACTTCAGGGCGCTGACCGAGGAAGAGGACAGGAAGTACGCCGCCAAGTTCGAGTCGGTTCGTGGAGCCTGATTGATGATTGAGCAGCAACACGGTGCCAGCGGCGCCGACCTCAGGTTGGACGGCGTGACGAAGCGGTTCGGGGCGTTCACGGCGGTCGACGACCTCACCCTCACGGTGCCCCGGGGGTCGTTCTTCGCCCTGCTCGGTGCGTCCGGGTGCGGCAAGACGACCACCCTGCGGATGATCGCCGGCCTCGAGGAGCCGACGGCTGGCCGGGTGTTGCTGGGCGACCGGGACGTGACGCCGCTGCGCCCTTACAAGCGCCCGGTGAACACGGTGTTCCAGAGCTACGCGCTCTTCCCGCACCTCACCGTCGCCGACAACGTCGCGTTCGGCCTGCGCCGGCGTGGCGTCAAGAAGTACGCCGACCAGGTGGAGCAGATGCTCCATCTGGTCGAGATGGACGGCTTCGGCAAGCGCAAGCCGTCGCAGCTGTCCGGCGGCCAGCAGCAGCGCGTCGCGCTCGCCCGGGCCCTGATCAACCAGCCGCAGGTGCTGCTGCTCGACGAGCCGCTCGGCGCCCTCGACCTCAAGCTACGCCGGCAGATGCAGGTCGAGCTCAAGCGGATCCAGACCGAGGTCGGCATCACGTTCGTCCACGTCACCCACGACCAGGAGGAGGCCATGACGATGGCCGACACGGTCGCGGTGATGAACGCGGGGCGCATCGAACAGCTGGGCGCGCCGGTCGAGATGTACGACTTTCCCGGCACCGCCTTCGTGGCCAACTTCCTCGGCCAGTCCAACCTGTTCGCCGGCGACGTGCGCGGCCGCTCCGGCGCCGACCTGCTCGTCGAGGCGTACGGCGGCCGCTACACCGTGCCCGCGGCGCGCGCCCGCGCCACCGGCGGCACGGTCTGGCTCGGCGTGCGGCCGGAGAAGATGCACCTCACGACCCAGGCCGTGCCCGATGGCCACCAGAGCGTGACCGGCATCATCACCGATTCCTCGTACACGGGCGTGAGCACGCAGTATCTGGTGCGCGCGCCGTGGGGCGACGAGCTGACCGTGTTCGTGCCCAACTCCGGCGTGGCGGCGCCGCTCGCCGTGGCCAGCGAGGTCACCGCCTACTGGCGCCCCGAGCACGCGTTCCTGCTGCCCCGTCCGGCCGGCGAGACGCACGCCCCGGTGGCGGCCCGGGAGGAGGTGACGGCATGAGTGCCCTGGGACATGTGGCGGCGGGCGGGGGGTCCGCGGCCCAGGTCAAGCTGGAGAAACCCCGGAAGAAATGGCTGCCGTACCTCCTGTTGCTCCCCGGCGGCCTGTGGTTGATCATCTTCTTCGCGGTGCCGTCCGTCCAACTGTTCGCGACCAGCCTCTACGACCCGAACGGGTCGCTCGAGGAGGGCTACGCGATGACCTGGCAGTTCGGCAACTACCCGGACGCCGTCTCCGCCTACCTGCCCCAGTTCGGCCGCTCGATCGGCTACGCCGCGCTGACCACGCTCTTCTCGCTGCTGCTGGGCTATCCGCTGGCCTACGCGATCGCGCTGAAGTCCGGCCGGTGGAAGAACATCCTGCTCATCTGCGTGATCGCGCCGTTCTTCACGACCTTCCTGATCCGCACCCTGGCCTGGAAGGTCATCCTGTCCGACAACGGCACGGTCGTGTCGGTGCTCAATGCGCTGCACGTGCCGCTGCCCGACGGCCGGCTGCTGGCCACCACCCCGGCGGTGATCGCCGGCCTGGTGTACAACTTCCTGCCCTTCATGGTCCTGCCGCTCTACGCCAGCCTGGAGAAGCTCGACCCGCGGCTGATCGAGGCCGCCGGGGACCTCTACGCCCGGCCGGTCGCGCGGTTCACCCGCGTCGTGCTGCCGTTGTCCATGCCCGGCGTGGTCGCTGGCACGCTGCTCACCTTCATCCCGGCCGCCGGCGACTACATCAACGCCGAACTGCTGGGCACGAGCCGGCAGTACATGATCGGCAACGTCATCCAGTCGAAGTTCCTGAAGGTCGGCGACTACCCCGCCGCGGCCGCGCTGTCGTTCACGCTGATGGCGGCGATCCTCGTGCTGGTCTTCGTCTACGTCAGGCGCGCCGGAACGGACGAGGTGCTCTGATGGTCCACCGCCTGCGCCGGTTCGCCGCGGACCACTGGGTCCTGGCGATCGCGCTGATCGTGCTGCTGTACCTCTTCGTGCCGATCGGCGTGGTGGCCGCCATGTCGTTCCGCGAAGCCCGGAACAACGCGCCCTACACGCTGGACAACTTCAAGTTCACGCTGGACAACTGGAAGCACCCGTTCGGCGTGCCCGGCATCCAGGAAGCCTTCCTGCTGAGCGTCACCATCGCGCTGGTCGCGACGGTGGGCGCGACGATCCTCGGCACGCTGATGTCCTTCGCGCTGGCCCGGCACTCCTTCCGCGGTCGCGGCGCCACCAACACGCTGATCTTCCTGCCGATGGCGACGCCGGAGATCGTGATGGGCTCGTCGCTGCTGGCGCTGTTCGTCGCGTCCGGGGTGCCGCTGGGCTTCTGGACGGTCGTCATCGCGCACATCATGTTCTGCCTGTCGTTCGTGGTGGTCACGGTCAAGGCCCGCCTGGCCGGCCTCGACCCGCGGCTGCGGGAGGCGGCGATGGACCTCTACGCCGACGAGCGGCAGACGTTCATGCGCGTCACGCTCCCGCTGGTGATGCCGGGGATCGTGGCCGCGGCGCTGCTGTCGTTCTCGCTGTCCTTCGACGACTTCATCGTCACCAACTTCAACTCCGGGACCTCGGTCACGTTCCCGATGTTCGTGTGGGGTGCCTCCCAGCGCGGCATCCCCGCCCAGATCAACGTGATCGGAACCGCGATGTTCCTCGTCTCGTTCTTGATCGTCCTCATCGGACAGCTGCCGCGCCTGCGCCGGAGGGCCAGGTAACGAAAGGCTGGGTCCAGCCATGCGACTTCTCATCGTCGGTGCCGGTGGCGTGGGCACCGCCGCCGTGCGCATCGCCGCCCGCCGCCGGTTCTTCGATCACTGCGTCGTCGCCGACTACGACTCGGCCCGCGCGCAGGCCGCTGTGTCCTCTGTGGACGACCCCCGTTTCACGGCGGCGTCCCTCGATGCCTCCGACGCGGCCGCGGTCGCCGGGATCTGCCGGAGCCTGCGGATCACGCACGTGCTCAACGCCGTCGACCCGCGCTTCGTCATGCCCGTCTTCGACGGCGCGTTCGCGGCCGGCGCGCACTACCTGGACATGGCGATGTCCCTGTCCCGTCCGGACCCCGAGCGGCCGTACGAGCGGACCGGCGTGAAGCTCGGCGACGAACAGTTCGCGGTCGACGACCGGTGGGCGGCGGCCGGCCGGCTGGCCCTCGTCGGCATGGGCGTAGAGCCCGGCCTGTCCGACGTGTTCGCCCGCTATGCGGCCGACAGCCTCTTCGCCGAGGTGCACGACGTGGGCATCCGCGACGGCTCCGACCTGGTGGTGGAGGGCTACGAGTTCGCGCCCTCCTTCTCGATCTGGACGACGATCGAGGAGTGCCTCAACCCGCCGGTCATCTATGAGAACAACCGGGGCTGGTACGTCACCAAGCCGTTCTCGGAGCCGGAGATCTTCGACTTCCCGGCCGGCATCGGCCCCGTCGAGTGCGTCAACGTGGAGCACGAGGAGGTGCTGCTCATCCCGCGCTGGATCGACGTGCGGCGGGTCACCTTCAAGTACGGCCTGGGCAACGAGTTCATCGAGGTCCTCAAGACCCTGCACAAGCTGGGCCTGGACTCGACGAGGAAGGTGCGCGCCGGGGGCATGGACGTCTCACCGCGCGACGTCGTGGCCGCCTGCCTGCCCGATCCGGCCACGCTCGGCGATCGCATGCACGGGCGTACGTGCGCCGGCACCTACGTCACGGGCCTCGGCCGCGACGGGCTCCCGCGGGCCACATACCTCTACCACGTCGTGGACAACGCGTGGACGATGCGCGAGTACGGCTCCCAGGCCGTCGTCTGGCAGACTGCGGTCAACCCGGTCGTGGCCCTCGAACTGCTGGCCGCCGGCACGTGGTCGGGCGCCGGCGTGCTCGGCCCGGAGGCGCTGCCGCCGCGGCCGTTCCTCGATCTGCTCACCGAGTACGGCTCGCCGTGGGGTGTGCAGGAGAAATGACGCGCTCAACGGTGATCTTGCACTTGTGGTGCCCGAACACGCCGCTGTTGTCCGTTTTATCGCCACCACAAGTGCAAGATCACTGGCGGCCCAAGGCGGCCTTCACCGACTCGATCACGCTTGAGGGAAACTGGTAGACGTCGGTTGCCGTGAAGTAGCGCATGGTCCAGCCGGACTGGGCCAGCCGGTTCATCCGCCGACGGTCCGCGGCCAGGCGAGAGCGATTCGTGTGTGACGCACCGTCGTATTCGATGCCGACCTTGCGCTCCTCGTAAGCGAGGTCCAGGCGGTAGCTGTATTCACCCGATGGGCCACTTGCCCATACCTGGGTCGCGGGCGCTGGTAGGCGGCCATCAATGATCAGCAGCCGAAGGTGGCTCTCCTGCCGGCATTCCGCGCCGGCGTCAGCCAGCGGCACGAGATCGCGGGTGTGCCGCACGCCGCGCAGCCCATGGTGCAGCAGTGCCTCGTCGGTCAGTTCGTCGGCAGTGCATAGTCGGGTCCGCAATGCGGCGTCCAGCGTCGCCAGGGCATCGGGTCGTCGGTAGGACCGCGCCAGATCGACGGCAACCCGTGCTGGCGGCGCGCACCTGACGCCGAATGGGTGCTGGACGGCGGTGACTGGTAACGCGGACTCGTGCGCGATCACGCCTCGGATCCGGGGTTTGGCCATGCCTGCGGGAAACGTGACGTGCACGCTCTCGGCGCTGACGACGGCGAAACCGTACAGCGTGGCGGCCGACTGGTGGCTGAGGACAACGTCGTCGGGCAGGCGGAGCAGGACCGCCTGAAGGTGATCTATGTGATCATTGACGGCAGGTCCGTAGACGCCGCGGCTGACGATCGCGACCCGGCCGGCTGTGACGCGATCCCGCAGCCGCTGTCGCGGCACGCCAAGCTCGAGCAGTTCCCGATACCCCCGCATCCGTTCCACCCGACCACCCTGCCCACCGTCGCCCGCAGGGAACAACACTTCGTCGTCCCCTGTGGACAACCCCGTTGATCTTGCAGTTGTGGTGGTGATAAGGCGGACAACAGCGGCGTGTCCAGGCACCACAACTGCAAGATCAACACGCTAGAGTGCGGACGCGAGCATTGTCAGCGCACGGTCCAGCGTCGCGTCGTCCATCACGAGCGGCGGCAGGAAGCGGATCACGTTGCCGTACGTGCCGCAGGTGAGCAGCAGCAGCCCCGCCTCGTGGGCGCGGCGCTGGATCTCCGCCGTCTTCACCGGATCCGGGGTAGCGCCCAGCGGGGCGCCCCGGGCGAAGCCGCGCTCGGCGGTCAGCGAGCCGGGCGCCGCGGAGTCCGGCACGACGATCTCCAGCGCCAGCATCGCGCCGCGGCCCCGGACGTCGCCGATGAACCGCTGCCTCTCCCGCAGGGCCCGCAGGCGGGGGAGCATCACCGACTCGATCCGGCGGGCCGCGGCGCACAGGTCGAGCTCCCGCATGGTCTCGATCGACGCGAGCGCCGCGGCGCAGGCCACCGGGTTGCCGCCGTACGTGCCGCCGAGGCCGCCGGCGTGCACGGCGTCCATGACGTCCGCGCGGCCGGTCACCGCGGCGAGCGGCAGGCCGCCGGCGATGCCCTTCGCCGTGGCGACGAGGTCGGGCTCAACGCCCTCGTGGGTCGAGGCGAACCAGTCGCCGGTACGGCAGAAGCCGGTCTGGATCTCGTCCGCCACGAACAGCGCCCCGCTGGCCTTCGCCCAGGCCGCCAGCGACGGCAGGAAGCCCGGCGCGGGCACCACGAAGCCGCCCTCGCCCTGGATGGGCTCGATGAGGACCGCCGCGACCTGGTCCGCGCCCACCTGCTTCTCGATCGTGTTGATCGCCAGCGCGGCGGCGTCGGGCCCGGCGAGGCCGTCGCGGAACGGGTACGACATCGGCACCCGGTAGATCTCGCCGGCGAACGGGCCGAAGCCGTGCTTGTACGGCATGTCCTTGGCCGTGAGCGCCATGGTGAGGTTGGTCCGGCCGTGGTAGGCGTGGTCGAACACGACGACCGCCCGCCGGCCGGTGGCGTGCCGGGCGATCTTCACCGCGTTCTCGACCGCCTCGGCGCCCGAGTTGAACAGGGCCGATCGCTTCTCGAACGAGCCCGGCGTGAGCGCGTTGAGCTGCTCGCAGACCGCGACGTAGCCCTCATATGGCGCGATCATGAAGCAGGTGTGGGTGAAGCGCTCCACCTGCCGCCGCACCGCCGCCACGACCCTCGGGTTCGAGTTGCCCACATTGGTGACGGCGATGCCGGCGGCCATGTCGATCCACTCGCGGCCGTCCACATCGAACAGCGTGCCGCCGGAGGCGTGGTCGACGTACGACGAGATCATGCTGCTGACACCCCGCGCGACGGCGGCCGCGCGGCGCTTGTGGATGTCGCTGGAGAGCGCCCCTGACGGTGACATCACAGCTCGATGTTGTGCATGACGTGCTTGATCCGCGTGTAGTCCTCCAGGCCGTACATGGACAGGTCCTTGCCGTAGCCGGACTGCTTAAACCCGCCGTGCGGCATCTCGGCGACGATCGGGATGTGCGCGTTGACCCAGACACAGCCGAAGTCCAGCCGGCGGGTCATGCGCATGGCGCGGCCGTGGTCGCGGGTCCAGACCGACGACGACAGGCCGTACTCCACGCCGTTGGCCCAGCGCACCGCCTCGTCCTCGGTGGAGAAGCGCTGCACGGTGATGACCGGGCCGAAGACCTCGTTCTGGATGATCTCGTCGTCCTGGCGCAGGCCCGACACGACGGTCGGGGCGTAGAAGAAGCCCTTGTCGCCGACCCGCGCGCCGCCGGTGTTGAGCTCGGCGTGCTCGGGCAGCCGGTCGATGAACCCGCCGACCCGGACCAGCTGGTCGGCGTTGTTCAGCGCTCCGTAGAGGATGTCCTCGTCGTCGGGGGCGCCGGTCTTCGTGGCGGCCGCCTGCTCGGCGAGGGCGGCCACGAAGTCGTCGTGGATGCCGGGGCCGGCCAGCACCCGGGTGGCCGCGGTGCAGTCCTGGCCGGCGTTGAAGTAGCCGGCGATGGCGATCGCCTCGGCCGCGGCGGCCAGGTCGGCGTCGTCGAACACCACGACCGGCGCCTTGCCGCCGAGTTCCAGGTGGGTGCGCTTGAGCGACGGCGCGGCCGCCCCGGCCACCTCGCGGCCGGCCCGCACCGAGCCGGTGATCGACACGAGCCGCGGCGTCGGGTGGGCGACCAGCGCGCGGCCGGTCTCCCGGTCGCCGGTGACCACGTTGAGCACGCCGGGCGGCAGGAACTCGGCGGCCAGCTCGGCGAGCAGCAGCGTGGAGGCGGGCGTGGTGTCGGACGGTTTGAGCACGACCGTGTTGCCCGCGGCGAGCGCCGGCGCGATCTTCCACACCGCCATCATCAGCGGGTAGTTCCACGGCGTGACCTGCGCGCAGACGCCGATCGGCTCGCGCCGCACGTAGCTGGTGTGGCCCTTCATGTACTCGCCGGCCGACTTGCCCTCGAGCACTCGGGCGGCGCCGGCGAAGAACCGGATCTGGTCCACCGACGGGGGCAGCTCTTCGCTCGCGGTCAGCGCCCGCGGCTTGCCCGTGTCGCGGACCTCCGCGTCGATGATCTCGGCGGCCCGGTCCTCCATCGCGTCGGCGAGCTTGAGCAGTGCCTTCTGCCGTTCCGCCGGTGTGGCGTCGCGCCAGGTCTCGAACGCCGTCGCCGCCGCCTTCATGGCACGGTCGACGTCCTGCGCGCTCGACACCGGCGCGGAGGCGTAGACCTCGCCGGTCGAGGGGTCGATGATGTCGCAGTAGCGGCCGTCGGCGGGATTCGTGTGAGCGCCGTCGATGAAGTTCTGCAGTTGCTTGGTCATGTCCACTCCTTTGAGTGCCAGCAGCCAAATCCTTCCATCGAATCCGCAGTACACAACCCATTGGGCAACTGTTTCCGCGTCGCGAGCGGGCATAAGATTGCCCTGTGACCCCCTTCTACATCGCCGGCCGTCCGGCGAGCAGCGACGATGTCGTCGAGATCCGGCATCCCTATGACGGGCGCCTGGTCGGCAGCACCTCGAACGCCACCCCGGCGCAGGTGGAGGAGGCCGTCGCCGCGGCCGCGGCCGTCGCCGCCGAGGCCGCCGCCCTGCCCGCGAGCGTCCGGGCGGCCGCGCTCGACCACGTCAGCGCCCGGCTGAGGGAGCGCGCCGAAGAGGTCGCCCAGCTGATCACCGCGGAGAACGGCAAGCCGCTGAAGTGGGCCCGCGGCGAGGTCGCCCGCGCCGTGTCGACGTTCCGCTGGGCGGCCGAGGAGGCCCGGCGGTTCTCCGGCGCCCTGCAGCGGCTCGACACCGACCCGGCCAGCACCGGCCGGGTCGCGCTGGTCAAGCGGGTGCCCAAGGGGCCGGTGCTGGGCATCGCGCCGTTCAACTTCCCGCTCAACCTGGTCGCGCACAAGGTCGCCCCGGCGCTGGCCGTCGGCGCGCCGATCGTGCTCAAGCCCGCCCCCGCGACCCCGCTCAGCGCGCTGTTGCTGGGCGAGATCCTGGCGGAGCTCTCAGGCGGGAGCGGGCTGCCGGCCGGCATGTGGTCGATCGTGCCGATCCCGAACGACCGCGCGCCCGCCCTGGTCGCCGACCCGCGCCTGCCGGTCGTCTCGTTCACTGGCTCCGGGCCGGTCGGCTGGCAGATCCGCGACGCCGTGCCGCGCAAGCACGTGACCCTCGAACTGGGCGGCAACGCCGCCGTGGTGGTCTGCGAGGACTGGGACGACCTGGACTGGGCTGCCGGCCGCATCGCCACCTTCGCCAACTATCAGGCCGGGCAGAGCTGCATCGCGGTGCAGCGGGTGTATGTCCACGACCGGCACTACGACGCCCTGGCCGACAAGCTCACGGCGGCCGTCGAGGCGCAGCGGACCGGCGACCCGAACGACGAGGCCACCGACGTCGGGCCGCTGATCAACGAGGACGCCGCGAAACGGGTCGAGGCGTGGGTCGGCGAGGCCGTCGCGGCCGGGGCCAAGCTGCTCGCCGGCGGCACCCGGGACGGCGCCTCCTACGCGCCGACCGTGCTCGCCGACGTGCCTGCGGACGCGAAGGTCGTCAGCGAGGAGATCTTCGGCCCGGTGCTGGTGCTGGCCCGCGTCGACTCCGACGCCGACGGCTTCGCGGCCGTCAACGCCTCGCAGTACGGGCTGCAGTCCGGCGTCTTCACCCGGCGGCTCGACCGCGCGTTCGAGGCGCACCGCGTGCTCGACGTGGGCGGCGTGATCGTTGGCGACGTGCCGAGCTACCGGGCCGACCAGATGCCGTACGGCGGGGCGAAGGCCAGCGGGATCGGCCGCGAGGGGCTCGCCAGCGCGATGGCCGACTACACCGAGGAACGGGTGATGGTCCTGACCGGCCTGCAGCTGTAGGGCGTCACCTTCCTCCGCGCTGCCTCATGAGCAACTCCCGACTGACACGTGCACGGAACGCGACCGCACTAGGCTCCCCGGTAGGAACAGCGACCACGACTAGGGGTGCGAGACTGTGATCGACCTGAGCCGGATCGTCAAGGCGTACGACGTGCGGGGAACGGTGCCGGACCAGTTCAACGAGCCGGTGGCGGAGGCGCTCGGGCGGGCGTTCGTGCAGACGCTGCGCTCACGCGGGGAGTTCGCCGAGAAGATCGTCACCGCGCACGACATGCGGGCCTCGGGCCCGGCGCTGGCCGCCGCCTTCGCAGCCGGGGCGCGCGCGGAGGGCGCCGACATCCTGGAGGCCGGGCTCGGCTCCACCGACCTGCTCTACTACGCCTCGGGCGCGCTCGACCTGCCTGGCGCGATGTTCACGGCGAGTCACAACCCCGCGCAGTACAACGGGATCAAGCTCTGCAAGCAGGGCGCCAAGCCCGTCGGGCAGGACACCGGCCTCGCCGAGATCCGTCAGCGCGCGCAGGAGATCCTCGACAGCGGGGCGCCGCGGGTCGCCGAGGCCGAGCTCAAGGGCGGCATCGAGCAGCACAGCCTGCTCGAGCGCTACGCGACCCACCTGCTCACCCTCGTCGACCTCTCCGACATCCGGCCGCTGACCGTGGTCGTCGACGCAGGCAACGGCATGGGCGGCTACACCGTGCCGGCCGTGCTCGGCTCGGGGCTGCCGCTGACGATCATCCCGCTGTACTTCGAGCTCGACGGCACGTTCCCCAACCACGAGGCCAACCCGCTCGAGCCGGCCAACCTGGTCGACCTGCAGGCCAAGGTCCGCGAGACCGGCGCCGACCTCGGGCTCGCCTTCGACGGCGACGCCGACCGCTGCTTCGTCGTCGACGAGCGCGGCGAGGCCGTGTCACCGTCGGTGATCACGGCAATGGTCGCGGTCCGGGAACTGGCCAAGGAGCCGGGCGCCACGGTCATCCACAATCTCATCACCTCGCACGTCGTGCCCGAGATCGTCCGGGAACATGGCGGTGTGCCCGTGCGCACGCGAGTCGGTCACTCGTTCATCAAGGCCGAGATGGCCCGCACCGGCGCGGTGTTCGGCGGCGAGCACTCCGCGCACTACTACTTCCGCGACTTCTGGGGCGCCGACACCGGCATGCTGGCCGCCTTGCACACCCTGGCGCTGCTCGGGGGGCAGGCCGCGCCGCTGTCGGCCCTGGCGAAGGACTACGAGCGGTACGCGGCCTCCGGCGAGATCAACTCGACCGTCACCGACCAGCCCGCGAAGATGGCGGAGATCGAGCAGGCCTTCGGCGTGCCGGTCGACCGCCTCGACGGCATCACCCTCAGCTTTCCCGACGGCAGTTGGGCGAACGTCCGCCCGTCCAACACCGAGCCGCTGCTGCGGCTTAACGTTGAGGCGCCGACCGCGGAGCGGATGGCCGCCCTGCGCGATGAGATGCTGACCGTCATACGCCGCTGACGATCAGCCGCACAAAAGGAGTTGGAACGCGTGTCCGTGGACCCAGCCCTGCTGTCGATCCTGCGCTGCCCCGACGAGCACCACGCCGAGCTCACCCTCGACGCGGAGGAGCAGACGCTGACCTGCACCGAATGCGGGCGGATCTTCGAGATCCGCGACGGTATCCCGGTGCTCCTGCTCGACGAGGCGCGCCCGCCGGCGCCGGGTCCCGCCTCGGCGGCTCCCGCGCCGGACGCCGACGCCGTGGGTGGCGAGGGCGGTGCCGAGTGAATCCGCTGGAGGGCACCGCGGGGGTCCGCGGGCATCGAGAGATCGACCTGGCGCTGCTGGACAACGCCGAGGCGCTGGAGCGCAACGACCCGGGCGGCATGCTGCGCGCGACCGCGTCGGCGGGCGCCCAGGTGCGGGAGGCGGCCGCCCTGGCCGCGGAGACCGACCTGAGCGCGCTGGCCGACGAGGGCCGCCCGCGCGCGATCGTCATCGCCGGGGTCGGCACCGCCGCGCGCACCGGTGACATCCTCGAGACCGTCGCCGGGCCGCGCTGCCCGGTGCCGGTCCTCGCGCACCGCAGCGCCGGCATCCCCGGCTGGGTCGGCGCCGCCGACGTCGTCATCGCCGTCTCGGCGTCCGGGCGCTCCCCGGAGGCGCTCGCCGCCGCCGAGGCCGCCGGTCGCCGCGGCGCCCGGCTCGTCGCGATCGGCGCGCCCGACACGCAGCTGCACGCCCTGGCCGACCGCTTCCGCGCGCCGTTCATCCCGGTGCCGCGGCGCGCGCCGGCCCGGGCCAGCCTCTGGGGCCTGGCCGTGCCGGTCCTGCTGGCCGGCCGCCAGCTCGGCCTGGTCAAGGTCAACGAGGCCGACTTCGCCGAGACGGCCTCCCGCCTCGACGCCGACGCCGAGCGCTGCCGCACGGCGCTCGAGTCGTTCGTCAACCCTGGCAAGAGCCTCGCGCTCGACCTCGCCCACTCGGTGCCGATCATCTGGGGCTCCTCGCCCCTGGCCACCGTCGCCGCCCGCCGTGTCGGCGACACGCTGGCCGCCAACGCCCGCTACCCCGCGGTCGTCGGCGCGCTCGGCGAGGCCGGCCGCGGCCGGGTCGGCCTCCTTGACGGGGTGTACGGCGGGCTGGCCGAAGCCGACCGCGACATCTTCGCCGACCCCGGGGAGGAGACGAGCGCGGTCACCCGGCTGCGCCTGGTGCTGCTGCGCGACGGCGGCCTGACCGGCGACGACGAGGAGGGCGACGAGCCGGTCGCGGTCGAGGAACGCCGCGCGGAGGCCGTGCAGGAGCTGGCCGAGCGCCGCGGAGTGCGGGTGAGCCTGATCACCGCGGAGGGTGGATCTCCTCTGGAACGATTGGCCTCGCTCGTGGCCGTGCCGGACTTCGCCTCGATCTACCTGGGGCTCGCGCACGGCTTCGACCCCATGGCCGTCCCGGCCGTCTCGGAGATGAAGGAGCTGGTCAGTCCGTGAGAGGTCAGGAGCGAAGCGGAGGCGCCTCGCAGAGCGAGGCAGAGCCTTGCTTACGTCGCCGTAGCGAAGCGGAGACGATGTGAGCACTGAAGGTGGGACAAAGGCGATCTTGGCGGCGCTGTCCGCCAACCTCGGTATCGCCGCCACCAAGTTCGTCGCGTTCGCGCTGACGGGCTCGTCGTCGATGCTGGCCGAGGCGATCCACTCGGTCGCGGACTCCGGCAACCAGGGGTTGCTGCTGCTCGGCGGCAAGCAGGCCGAGAGGCGGGCGACCGCCCGCCACCCGTTCGGCTACGGGCGGGAGCGCTACATCTACGCGTTCATCGTCGCCGTCGTGCTGTTCTTCGTCGGCGGCGTCTTCGCCATCTACGAGGCCTGGCACAAGATCGCCGAGCCCGAGCCGATCACATCCTGGCAGTGGGTACCGGTCGCCGTGCTCGTCGCGGCGATCGTCATGGAGGGGCTCTCCTTCCGTACCGCCATCGCCGAGACCCGCAAGATCAAGGGCAAGGCCGGCTGGGTGCAGTTCATCCGCCGGGCCAAGCAGCCGGAGCTCCCGGTCATCCTGCTGGAGGACTTCGCCGCCCTGATCGGCCTCGTGCTGGCCCTCTTCGGTGTCGGCCTGACCCTGATCACCGGCAACGGCATCTGGGACGGCATCGGCACCGCCGCGATCGGCGTGCTGCTGATCGCCGTGGCCATCGTCCTCGCGGTGGAGATGAAGAGCCTGCTCGTCGGCGAGTCGGCCACGCCGGAGCAGGTCGACGCCATCGAGAAGGCGATCGTGGACGGTCCCGAGGTCGAGCGCGTGATCCACATGCGTACCGTGCACCTCGGCCCCGAGGAGCTGCTGGTCGCGGCGAAGATCGCGGTGCGGCACAACGAGACGGCCGACGAGATCGCCAGCGGCATCGACGCCGCCGAGGCCCGCATCCGGGCCGCGGTGCCGATCGCCCGCGTGATCTACCTGGAGCCGGACATCTACCAGGCGAGCAAGGCCGGCAGCTCCGAAGCTGCGGCCGCCCCGACCAACGCGGAGGCACACTGACCGTGGAACTGCTAGAGAGCCCGATCCGCAAGTACGCCTGGGGGTCGCACAACGCGATCGCCACGCTGCAGGGCCGGTCGGCGCCGACCGCGGACCCGGAGGCGGAGCTGTGGATGGGCGCCCACCCGGCGAGCCCGTCCCGGCTCGCCGTGAGCGGCACCCCGCTCACGGACGCCATCGCCGCCGACCCGGTGACGCTGCTCGGCGCGGCGAACGTCGAGCGGTTCGGCCCTCGGCTGCCGTTCCTGCTCAAGGTGCTCGCCGCCGCCAAGCCGCTGTCCCTGCAGGCCCACCCGACGCTGGAGCAGGCCCGCGCCGCACACGCGGCCGGGCACCCCTCCTACGTCGACGCCTGGCACAAGCCGGAGATGCTGGTCGCGCTCACCGACTTCGACGCCCTGTGCGGCTTCCGCGACCCGGCCGCGGCCTCGCGCGACCTGGCCGCACTGGGCGTGGCCCGGCTCAAGCCGATTGTGGACACGCTGTCCCAGTCCGACCCCGCCGTCGCCCTGCACGACACGGTCCAGGGGCTGCTCGCCAACCCCGACGCCGAGCTCGTGGCCGACGTCGTGGCGGCCTGCCGCCCCCGCACGGCCGAGCGGCCGGCCTACGACCTCGTGGTGTCGCTCGCCGCGCAATACCCTGGCGACTCCGGCGTCATCGTCGCAACGCTGCTCAACCGCATCCGCCTGCGCCCCACCGAGGCGGTCTGGATGCCGGCCGGCAATCTGCACGCCTACCTGCGCGGCGTCGGCATCGAGATCATGGCCGCCTCGGACAACGTCCTGCGCGGCGGCCTGACCCCGAAGCACGTCGACGTCGAGGAGCTGCTGCGCGTGCTGCGGTTCGAGGTCCTCGACGAGCCCGTGACCAGGCCGAATGTTCTCGGCCCGGGCCTATTCGCCTATCCCGTCCCGATCGCCGACTTCACCCTGCACCGCGCGGTCGTCGATCCGGCCGTGCCGGCGGTACGCCTTCCCGGCGGCGGCCCGCGCATCGTCCTGTGCACGCGGGGCTCGATCCGCGTCGACGATGGCGCCGTCCCGGTGACCCTGAAGCAGGGGCAGGCGGCGTTCGCGCGGGCCGGGCGCCCGGAGCTGTCGCTGAGCGGCTCGGGCGAGGCCTTCCAGGCCGCCACGCCGTAGCAGCGCCGCGCGGCCAACGCCTCGGGCCGGGACGCGGGCAGACCCCGCGACCGGCCCGCGTCGTTCGTCGCGGCCGCCCCGGCACATCGCCGGGGCGATTGGAGTGGCGCGTGCCCGCCGGGTACCGTGAAGGGTTGCCGTTCGCCTATGCAGACCAGGAGACCGCATTGACCAGTACGCTGCCGCCGCGGACCGTCGCCGACGGTGACTTCAAGGTGGCCGATCTATCCCTCGCCGCGTTCGGGCGCAAGGAGATCCAGCTCGCTGAGCACGAGATGCCAGGCCTGATGGCCATCCGGCGGGAGTTCGCCGCCACGCAGCCGCTCAAGGGCGCGCGGGTCACCGGCTCCCTGCACATGACGATCCAGACCGCGGTGCTGATCGAGACGCTCGTCGCGCTCGGCGCGCAGGTCCGCTGGGCCAGCTGCAACATCTTCTCGACCCAGGACCACGCCGCCGCCGCGATCGCGGTGGGCCCCGAGGGCACCCCGGAGAAGCCGGCCGGTGTCCCGGTGTACGCCTGGAAGGGCGAGACCCTCGACGAGTACTGGTGGTGCACCGAGCAGGTGCTGCTCTGGCCCGACGGCCAGGGCCCGAACATGATCCTCGACGACGGCGGTGACGCCACCCTGCTGGTGCACAAGGGCGCCGAGTTCGAGGGCGCCGGCGCGGTCCCGTCGCCGGATACCGCCGACTCCGAGGAGTACGCGGTCATCCTCGGGGTTCTGCAGCGCTCGCTGCAGGAGGACAACGGCCGCTGGACCCGCATCGCGGCGGGTATCAAGGGCGTGACCGAGGAGACCACCACCGGCGTTCACCGGCTGTACGAGATGCAGCAGGCCGGCACGCTGCTCTTCCCGGCGATCAACGTCAACGACTCGGTCACCAAGTCGAAGTTCGACAACAAGTACGGCTGCCGTCACTCGCTCATCGACGGCATCAACCGCGCCACCGACGTGCTCATCGGCGGTAAGGTCGCGGTCGTCTTCGGCTACGGCGACGTGGGCAAGGGCTGTGCCGAGTCGCTGCGCGGCCAGGGTGCCCGGGTCATCGTGACCGAGGTCGACCCGATCTGCGCGCTGCAGGCGGCGATGGACGGCTACCAGGTGGCCACGGTCGAGGACGTCGTCGAGACCGCCGACATCTTCATCACCGCGACCGGCTGCCTCGACGTCATCACCGCCGAGCACATGGGCCGGATGAAGCACCAGGCGATCGTCGGCAACATCGGCCACTTCGACAACGAGATCGACATGGCCGGCCTGGCCCGCCGTTCGGACGTCACGCGGATCAACATCAAGCCGCAGGTCGACGAGTGGAAGTTCGACGACGGCCACTCGATCATCGTGCTGTCCGAGGGTCGCCTGCTGAACCTGGGCAACGCCACCGGTCACCCGTCGTTCGTGATGTCCAACAGCTTCGCCAACCAGTCGATCGCCCAGATCGAGCTGTTCACCAAGACCGATCAGTACCCGGTCGGTGTCTACACGCTGCCCAAGCACCTCGATGAGAAGGTTGCCAGGCTGCACCTGGACGCCCTGGGCGTCAAGCTCACCGAGCTGACCAAGAAGCAGGCCGAGTACCTCGGCGTGCCGGTCGAGGGTCCCTACAAGGCGGACCACTACCGCTACTGAGCGCGAAGAAGGGCCTCGCCGGGCGTGTACCGGCGGGGCCCTTTCGCGTTCACGGGCATGACCAGGCTCACTTGGCCCCCCGGCGCTTGAGGCCGTGGTCAATGAGGTCTAAGGTAAAGCTGACCTAAGTAAGGTGCAGCTAACTGCGGAGCCTGGTATGACCGCCATCTATCTGATCGGACTGCGCGAGGGACTCGAGATCACCCTGGTGGTGTCCATCCTCGTCGCGTTCCTGGTCAAGAGCAATCGCAGGCACCTGCTCAAGTTCGTCTGGACCGGCGTCGCCGCCGCTTCCGTGCTCGCGATCGGGTTCGCCGCGGTGCTGCAGGCCGGCACCGCGTATCTCTCCGGCCCGCACCAGGAGCTTTTCGACGCGATCACCTCGCTCGTCGCCGTCGCGTTCGTGACCTGGATGATCTTCTGGATGCGCCGGATGGCCCGCCAGATGGGCAAGGAGCTGCGCGGCAAGCTGGAGGACGCGATCCAGGTCGGCCCGTTCGCGGTCGCCGGCATGGCCTTCCTCGCGGTCATCCGGGAGGGCCTGGAGACCGCGATCCTGTTCTTCGCCGCGGCGCAGGGCTCCGAAACGCTCCAGCCGCTGATCGGCATCACGCTCGGCCTCGCCACCTCGATCGTGCTGGGCTACCTGATCTACGCCAGTGCCGTCCGGATCAACCTGACCAAGTTCTTCACCTGGACCGGCGCCCTGCTCGTGCTGGTGGCCGCCGGCATCTTCAAGTACGGCGTGCACGACCTGCAGGAGGCCAACGTCTTGCCCGGCCTCAACAACCATGCCTACGACCTCACCGGCGTCCTGCCGCCGACCGCGTGGTACTCCGAGCTGCTGCGCGGCATGTTCAACTTCACGCCCCAGCCGTCCGTACTGGAGACCGTCGCCTGGGTCGTCTACGGCGTGCCCGTCCTCGTCCTGTTCCTGCTGCCGCTGCTGCGCAGGCCGGCCGCGCCCAAGCCGGTGGCACCACAGCCGGCGAGCACCAGCGCCTGAATTCGCGACAAGCTCCCTCTCTTAGGAGAACCATGCCTAAAACACGCCTGCTCGCACTCGGCGCCGTCCCGGCCCTCGCCCTCGCCCTCGCCATGGCCGGCTGCGGCGACGGCAAGACCGGCGACAAGGCCGGCGCGAGCGGTAGCGGCAAGATCGCCGTGACCGCCACCGACACCGAGTGCAAGCTCGAGCGGACCGAGGTGGCCTCGGGCGCGATCACCTTCGCCGTCAGCAACAAGGGCACCAAGGTCACCGAGTTCTACGTGTTCGCGACCGGCGACCGGATCGTCGGCGAGGTGGAGAACGTCGCACCCGGCCTGACCCGCGACCTGATCGTCGAGCTGCCGGCCGGCACCTACGAGACTGCCTGCAAGCCAGGCATGATCGGCAACGGCATCCGCGGCGCGTTCAAGGCCACCGGCGAGAGCCGGCCGCTCACCGACAACGCCAAGCTCGACCAGGCCACCAAGGACTACCAGCGGTACGTGCAGAGCCAGGCCGCCGCGCTGATCGACAAGACGACCGAGTTCGTCAACGCGGTCAAGGCCGGCGACGTGGAGAAGGCCAAGGCGCTGTACCCGATCGCCCGCACCTACTGGGAGCGTATCGAACCGGTCGCGGAGAGCTTCGGCGACCTCGACCCGGCCATCGACGCCCGCGAGGCGGACCTGGAGGCGGGCCAGGAATGGACCGGCTTCCACAAGATCGAGAAGGACCTTTGGGTCACCAAGGACATCAGCAAGTCCGGCCCGATCGCCGACAAGCTGCTCGCCGACGTCAAGACCATCGTCGAGAAGGCCGCCACCGTCCAGCTGTCCCCGCTGGAGCTCGCCAACGGCGCCAAGGAACTGCTCGACGAGGTCGCCACCGGCAAGATCACCGGTGAGGAGGAGGCCTTCTCGCACACCGACCTGTGGGACTTCGCGGCCAACCTCGATGGCTCGCGGGCCGCGATCGCCGCGCTGCACCCGGTGATCGAGGAGAAGGACGCCGCGCTGGCCAAGACGCTCGACGAGAAGTTCGCCGCGGCGCAGGCCGAGCTCGACAAATACCGCAGCGGCGACGGCTGGAAGCTGCACAACGAGCTGACCGAGCCGCAGCTGAAGGCCCTGGGTGACGTGATCAACGCGCTCGCCGAGCCGATCAGCAAGGTCGCACCGCTCGTCGCCACGAAGTAGGTCCGCGGGCGCGTCCGGTTCGCCGGGCGCGCCTCCCGCCGTACCGGATCCGATTGAAGGGTTTTGATCATGGATCGCCGGAAGATGATCGGGCTTGCCGGTGCGGGCGCCTTCGGGGCCGCGGCGGCGGGCGTCGTCGGCTCGCAGGTCTTCGATCGCGCCGAGCCTGCCCGGGCGGCCGACGCCGGCGCGGCGGTGCCCTTCTACGGCCAGCACCAGGCCGGCATCGTCACGCCCGCGCAGGACCGGCTGCACTTCGTCGCCTTCGACGTCATCACCGACAAGAAGGCCGAGGTCGTCGAGCTGCTGCAGAAGTGGACCGCGGCGGCGGCGCGGATGACCGCGGGCAAGGACGCGGGCACGATCGGTGCGGTCAACGGCGCCCCGGAAGCCGCCCCCGACGACACCGGCGAGGCGCTCGGCCTGCCCCCGTCCGGGCTCACTCTCACGATCGGCTTCGGCCCGACGCTGTTTCGTGACGGGCAGGGCAAGGACCGCTTCGGCATCGCGGACCGGCGCCCGGCGGCGCTGGCCGACCTGCCGCGCTTCGCCAAGGACACGCTCCAGGCCGAGATCTCCGGTGGCGACCTGTGCGTGCAGGCCTGTGCGCACGACCCGCAGGTGGCCGTGCACGCGGTGCGCAACCTCGCCCGCATCGGCTTCGGCGTGGTCAGCGTGCGGTGGTCGCAGCTGGGCTTCGGGCGCACCTCCTCGACCTCGCGCAACCAGCAGACCGCGCGCAACCTGTTCGGTTTCAAGGACGGCACCGCCAACCTCAAGGCCGAGGACGCCAAGCTGCTCGACGAGCAGTTGTGGGTGCAGTCCGGCGACGGCGAGGCGTGGATGACCGGCGGCTCCTACATGGTCACCCGCAAGATCCGGATGCTGATCGAGACGTGGGACCGCACCTCGCTGGGCGAGCAGGAGGCGATCGTCGGGCGCGACAAGGGGGAGGGTGCCCCGCTCAGTGGCGCCAAGGAGTTCGACGAGCCGGTCTTCTCCGCCAACGGTACCGACGGGCGGCCGGCCATCGCCGCGAACTCGCACGTGCGCCTGGCCCACCCCGAGTTCAACGACGGCGCGCGGCTCTTGCGCCGCGGGTACAACTTCGTGGACGGCTCCGACGGCCTGGGCCGTCTCAACGCCGGACTGTTCTTCATCGCCTACCAGCGCGACCCGCGCAAGCAGTTCGTGCCGATCCAGACGCGGCTGTCGCGCCAGGACTCGCTCAACGAGTACATCCGGCACATGTCGAGCGGTTTGTTCGCGTGCCCGCCGGGCATTGCGTCAGATGGCGATTACTGGGGTCGTGCCCTGTTCGCCTAGGGTCGCCCCCTATGGTTGCCGGGTGGCTTTTGTAACTGGAAGGCAGATGCGGGCTTCTATCGCCGTCGCGGCGGCCGGGCTGCTGCTTGGCGCATGCACCGGCGGCAACGGGGCCAAGCCGTCGCCCACGGCCACGATCGGATTCGCCGACTGCGCGAAGAATCCGACAACCTGCAACGGCGGTGACATCAAGCTCGGCGGCTCGTACACGTACGGCCTGGACCAGCGGGTGACCAGCTGGAACGTCAACACGACGGCGGGAAGCACGCCCGCGACCAAGCAGGCGATCTCCGGACTGCTGCCGCAGGTGTTCAAGGTCGACCCGCAGGGCCGCCTGCAGCTCAACGCCGACCTGGTCAGCTCCGCCGACATCACCAACCAGAACCCCGAGACGATCGTCTACAAGATCCGTCCGGACGCGGTCTGGAACGACGGCATCCCGATCACCGCTGACGACTTCATCCTGACCTGGAAGCAGAACTCCGGTAACCCGGCGCACTGCTCGGCCTGCACCCCCGCCAGCACCGCGGGGTACGACGTGATCAAGAGCATCGTCGGCTCCGACGGCGGCAAGACCGTGACGCTGACCTTCACCGACGGCAAGACCTTCGGCGATTGGAAGGGCATCTTCTCCAACGACGGCCTCTACCCGTCGCACCTGGCCACCAAGCAGGGCTTCGACCTGGCCAAGCCGGAGGGCGTGGCCGGCGCCGCCGACTGGTTCAGCCGAACCGTGCCGACGTGGTCGGGCGGCCCGTACCAGATCGAGTCGTTCACCAAGGACCAGGCGCTGGTGCTGAAGAAGAACGACAAGTGGTACGGCAAGATCAAGCCGTCCCTGGACCGGATCACGTTCAAGTTCGTGCTCGACCCGGCCGCCATCGTCCCGGCGCTGCGCGCCAAGGAGCTCACCGGCATGTCGCCGCGGCCCAGCCAGGCGCTGGTCGCCGGAGTGGCCGGCACTCCCGGGGTGATCTACGAGGTCGGCGAGAGCTACGTGTGGGAGCACCTGACGCTCAACCTGAAGAACAAGTACCTCGCCGACCCGGTCCTGCGCCGGGCGATCTTCACCGCGGTGAACGTCAAGACCATCGTGGATAAGACGTACGGCACGTTCGACAAGAACCTCAAGCCGCTGGGCAGCCACAACTTCGTGCCGGGCGACACGGGGTACAAGGACGTCATCAGCGGCACCGGGCAGGGCTCCGGCAACGTGGACAAGGCGAAGAAGCTGCTCACCGACGCCGGTTACAAGATCGAGAACGGCCACCTCGTGACGAAGACCGGGGAGGCGGTGCCCGCCCTGCGCCTGCGCTACGACAACGACACGCGGGCCGTGGTCGCCGAGCACATCGCCGCCGCGCTGAAGGCGATCGGCGTCGAGGCCCGGGCCGAGACGACCGAGGGGCTCGCGCAGACACTCACCACCGGCGACTTCGACCTGGTCCTCGCCGAATGGGTGAACGGGCCGCTCTACCAGGGCGCGCCCGAGCGGCGCTGGTCGACGGGCGCGCCGGGCAACTACGGCGGGTACTCCAACCCGGAACTCGACCGGCTGGTGCACGCCGCGGCGGTGGACATCGATCCGAGGCGCGCCGTCGACCTGCTCAACCAGGCCGACGACCTGCTGACCAAGGATGCCTACGTGCTGCCGCTGATGCAGCGGCCGACGCTGACGTTCACCTACCAGGAGTACGCGAACATCCGCGACAACCCTTCGGTCTGGGGCCCGACGTACAACATCCAGGAATGGGGCCAGCGGGCCGCGTGAGCCCGGCTATCGCAGCGGGGGCGACGGCCGGACGGCCGGCAGCGTAGCGGCCGGCCGTGGCTGGGCGGCCGGCAGCGTCCACGGGACGGTCGGCGCCGGCGGACCGGCGGCGATCATCGGGACGGGCTGGCGCGGCGCCAGCACCGCGGCCAGGCCCGGCCAGACGCTGGCGGAGGCGGCGCGGGCCCGGGCCAGCCGGTGGCTCGCCCGGCGGTGCCGCTCGGCCAGGACGGCGGCGAGGTAGGCCCAGCCCGGGACGCCCGGCGGGGGCGGCGGCGTGGTGCAGCTCGCGACCTCGCGGGCCAGCGCCTGACCCAGCGCGGTGCGGGCCGGCTCGCCGATCTCGCGGTTGCGCGCCAGGAAGTGCCGCACCGCCAGTGCCAGGCTGTCGTCCAGCCCGGTCAGGTCCAGCAGGGCCGCCCACTGCCTCAGCGGCGGCGGCATCGCCGGCACCCAGCCCCAGCTCGCCGGGGTGCGCTCGTGGATCACGATCGTGCCGGCGACCAGGTCGCCGATGCGCTTGCCGCTCGGGTTGAGCATGAGCACGCCGAGGCCGGCCAGCCAGGACGCGACCGGGAACAGCAGGCCGGGCCACTCGATCGCGAGGCCCACCAGCGACCGAGCCAGCGCGTGGCGGAACCGGATCGGGCCGCCGTCGTCGCGCACGACGCGCAGGCCCATCGCGAGCTTGCCGGGGGTGCGCCCGCGCAGCAGGGTCTCCCAGAACACCGGGTAACCGACCACGACGACGGTCAGGTCGATCACCATCAGCGCCTGGAAGAGGCCACCGTCGAACACGCCGCCTTCGGCCGTCAGGTAGATCAGCAGGGCGGTCGCCATGAGCAGCGCGGCGAGCAGCACCAGCTGCAGGAGGATGTCGAGCATCAGCGCGAGGACCCGCGACCCGGCCCGGGCCACGCGCACCTCGAGCTCGACGGCCTCGCCGCTGACCAGCCGCGCGCCGGGTGCCGCCGGGGCCGAGGTGTCGTACATGCATGACAGTGTCCTACAGCGGGGCACCCTTCGCGTGCCTTGCCCGTTTACGCTGCCGGGGTGGATCTGGACGCGTACGTCGCCGAGCACGGCGCCGAGTGGCGGCGGCTGGACGAGCTCTCCCGGCGCCGGCGGCTCAATGCGGCCGAGACCGACGAGCTCGTGGCGCTCTACCAGCGCGCGGCCACCCATCTGTCGCTCATTCGCAGCCGCTCGCCCGACCCGATCCTGATCGCGCGGCTGTCCCGCCTGGTCCTGGCCGCCCGCAACGCGCTCACCGGCGCGCCCTCGTTCTCCCTCGCCGGGGTCGGCCGGTTCTTCACCCGAACCTTCCCGCTGGCCGTGTATCGCGCCTGGCCGTGGTGGTGCGGGGTGGCGACGGCGTTCTCGGCGCTCGCGTTCGGGCTGATGGCGTATGTCGCCGGCAACCCCGAGGTGGCCGGGTACTTCCTCAGCGACGCCGACATCAACGACCTCGTCAACAGCAGGTTCGAGGGGTATTACAGCGACTACCTGCCGCAGAACTCGTTCCTGCGCGTCTGGACCCACAACGCCCTGCTCACCGGCATGGCCCTGGCCTCCGGCGTGGCCTTCCTCCCGGTGGTGTACCTATTGTTCCAAAATGCCCTGAACGTCGGCCTGATCGGCGGCATCATGATCGCCTACGGCCGCGCCGACACGTTCTTTGGCCTGATCGTGCCGCACGGCCTGCTCGAGCTCACCGCCGTCTTCATCGGCGCCGGGGTGGGGCTGCGCATCGGCTGGGCCTGGGTCGCACCCGGGCCGCTGCGCACGCGCGGGCGTGCGCTGGCCGAGACCGCGATCGAGGGCATCCTGGTGGCGCTGGGGCTGGTCGCGGTGCTGCTCGTCAGCGGCCTGCTGGAGGGCTTCGTGACGCCGGCGCCGCTGCCGAACATCGTCAAGGACTTCATCGGGTTCGTGGTGTGGGTGGCGTTCCTGGCATACGTCTTCGTCCTGGGCCGTCAGGCCGACCGCGAGGGCGGGTCGACGGCGATCGAGGGCGAGGTGCCGGAGGCCGCGCTGCCGGCCGCCTGACCGCCGGTTGACCATCGGTTGACCACGGGCCCGGCGCTGCTCGTGCTCAGAGTCGCCCCGCGCTGCTCGTGCTCAGAGTCGCCCGGCGCCGTCCGCGCTCAGAGCCGCCCGGCGTGCTTCAGCGCGAGGTAGTGGTCGGTCAGGCGGGATGCGAAGTCGTCCGCCGGCGCGTCGACGACCTCCACGCCGTGGTGGCGCAGCGCGGCGGCGACCCGGTCGCGCTCGGTGAGCGCGCGCTGGGCGGCCGCGGCGGCGTACACCTCGGTGGGGGTCGCGTCGGGCCGCACGCGCGCCATCCGCGCCAGTTCCGGGTCGTGCACCGCGGCGACGACCACCTTGTGCCGGGCCGCGAGCTGCGGCAGAACGGGCAGCAGCCCCTCGCCGAGCGCGCCGGGCTCCAGGGCGGTGAAGAGCACGACGAGCGCTCGCTTGCGCTCCCGGCGCAGGACCTCGCCCGCGACCAGCCCGAAGTCGGTCTCGACCAGGGCCGGCTCCAGCGGCGCCATCGCGGTGACCAGCCGGAAGAGCAGGGTGTGCTTCTCGACGTTGGTGACCGAGGCGCGCACGGCGGTGTCGACGGCGAGCAGGTCGACCCGGTCGTCGGCGCGCGCCGCCACCGAGGCGAGCAGCAGCGCGGCGTCCATGGCCGCGTCGAGGCGGGGCTCGTCGCCGATGCGGGCGGCCGAGGTACGCCCCGTGTCCAGAACGCAGACGAGCCGCCGGTCGCGTTCGGGACGCCAGGTGCGCACCACGACGTCGGAGCGTCGGGCGCTGCCGCGCCAGTCGATCGACCGCACGTCGTCGCCGAGGACGTACTCGCGTAGCGTGTCGAACTCGGTGCCCTGGCCGCGGCCGCGGGTCACGACCGAGCCGTCGAGCACGCGCAGGCGGGAGAGCTTCTCGGGCAGAAGGCGGCGGGAGTTGAACCGCGGGTACACCCGCAGCCGCCACGCCGGGGTGAGCCGGTCGGCGGTGACCCGGCTCGTCTGCCGGTACGTCAGCCGGAACGGTCCGTAGCTGCGCACCAGCACCCGCACGGCCGGCCGGTCGCCGCGCCGCGTCGGGGTGAGCGTGGTGGTGACGGCGACCGCGCGACCGGGCTCGATCCGCACGTCATGCATCGTCGGGTCGGCGCCCGCGGACGGTACCCAGGCATCGCGGACGCGCCCGGTCAGCACCCGGTTGGACCGGTTCTGCAGCAGCAGCGTGACCTGCCCGGTCTCGCCGAGCCACAGCGACTGGTCGCCGCTGCGGCTCATGCGCAGCAGCTTCGGCGACGCGGCGCCGAGCAGGTCCACGACGCAAGCGGCGGCCACCACGAACACGATCGCCCCGGCCGCGATCCACAGCGCCGCGGCCGGGATGGCCGAGCCGGCGATGGAGCCGACGAGCGCCAGGAGCACGGTCCCGGCCCCCAGCAGCGCCGCCGCCCGCCATGTGATCATGTGTCGTCCCTCGCGGCCGGGCTCATCGGGGGGTCGGGACGGCGGCCAGCACCGAGTCGAGCACAGCGTCGGTGGTCACGCCCTCCAGCTCCGCCTCGGCCCGCAGCCGCACCCGGTGGCGCAGCGTCGGGCGGGCCAGCGCCTTGACGTCGTCGGGGGTGACGTATTCGCGGCCGGTGAGCCACGCCCACGCCTTCGAGGCGGCCAGCAGCGCGGTGGCGCCGCGCGGCGACGCGCCCAGCTCAAGCGACGGCGACACGCGGGTCGCGCGGCACAGATCGACGATGTACGCCAGCACGCCCTCGGCGACCGCGACCCGCTGCACCGCGGCACGCCCGGCGGCCAGGTCGGCGGCGGTCGCGACCGGCTGCACCCCGGCCTCGCGCAGTCGGCGCGGGTCGAAGCCCTGGTGGTGCGCGCGCAGCACGCCCAGCTCCTCGTCCCGGGTCGGCAGCGGCATGGTGAGCTTGAGCAGGAACCGGTCCAGCTGCGCCTCGGGCAGCGGATACGTGCCCTCGTACTCGATCGGGTTCTGCGTCGCGGCGACCAGGAACGGGTCGGGCAGCGGCCGCGCCTTGCCCTCGACCGACACCTGCCGCTCCTCCATGACCTCCAGCAGTGAGGCCTGGGTCTTCGGCGGCGTGCGGTTGATCTCGTCCGCGATCAGCAGGTTGGTGAAGACCGGCCCCTCCCGGAACTGGAACTCGGCGCTGCGGGCGTCGAAGATCAGCGACCCGGTGACGTCGCCCGGCATCAGGTCCGGGGTGAACTGGACGCGCTTTGCATCAAGATCGAGAGCCGCCGCGATGGTGCGGATGAGTAGCGTCTTGGCCACGCCGGGCACCCCCTCCAGCAGCACGTGGCCGCGCGCCAGCAGGGCGATGACCATGCCGGTCACGACGGCGTCCTGCCCGACGACGACCTTGGCCACCTCGGCGCGCAGGCGGCCGAGCGCGGCCCGGGCCACCTGCGTGGCGGCCTCCGGCGAGCCTTCGATCAGCGGGTCGGCGATGTCGGTCACCGTGGCTCTCCTTCGGATGCTGCTTCGGATGCGGCTTTGGATGTGCCGCCCGGCGTGGGGGGCCGCGTCGTGGCGGCGCCGGCGTCGGGCGCGGCGCCCGGCGCGGATGGTTGCGTCGTGGCGGCGTCGACCAGCTGCTCCAGGTGGGCGGCCGCGGCGACCAGCTCGGCATCGTTTGCGGGCGCCGGCCCGAACAGGACGTGCCCGACCGTCGCGGGCGGCCAGCCGCTGCTCGCCGCGACCGCCTCGATCAGGGCCGGGGGCTCCACGCCGGGGTCGAGTCGCAGCCGGCGGACCAGCCGGGCCAGCGCGGCGTCGCGCAGCACCTGCAGCGCCTCCGGGCGAGCGCGGGCGCGCTGGTACAGCCGTCCGCGACCCGACGCGGTCTCGCTCGAGCGCACGACGACGGGCAGCGGCTCGACCACGGGACCGCCGAGCCGCCGGGCCCTCGCCGCCGCGAGCAAGGCGACGCCGAGCACGAGCAGCGCGGTGGTGGGATACACCCACTTCGGGAACGCGACCAACAGCGGGTTGGGCGGGTCCTCCGAGAGCGGCGCATCCCCCGGGTCGCCACCGGCGGAGTCGGGTCGCTGCGGCCTCGGCCGGGTCTTGCCCTCCACTGGGAAGTCCACGTCGCCCGGCTCGCCGGACTGGACGGGGCGCAGCGAGGGCGGCGCGGCCGGCGCGCCCTTGAGGCCGGGGTCGTCGGTGACCAGCGGCGGAGGCTCGCGCCGGTGCAGGTCGAGCCAGATCAGCCGGGGCGCGCCGGTGAGCAGCGCGGTGGCGAGCTCGGCGTTGCCATGCTCGCCGATCCGATCGTTACGGAACGGGTCCGCGGAGCCGACGACGGTGACGGTCGCGGCCTCCCGCCGGTATGCCACCAGCGAGCCGTCGTAGCAGCGCGCGACCTCCTCGCCGAGGCTGGGCCGGATCGGCCCGTAGCGCGTGCGCACCACGGCTGCCCGCCCGGCCCGGGCGGCGGGCGCGTGGTCGCAGCCGGCCGCGGCGACCTTCGCGGAGTAGTCGCGCTGGGCGCCGAGGAACGGCAGTTGCCCGTCGACGATCGTCGAGGCGTCGGGCTCGACGATGACCACGCGCGTGGAGGCGGGCAGGAGCTTGAGCATGCGCAGGTAGTACTTGTGCATCAGCTGCGGGGTGGTGATCAGCAGCGTGGCGTCGCCACTGTACGCCGCGACCAGCGCGTCGGAGCTGCTGTGCTCCGGAATGATCGCGACGCCCGCCGCGCGCACCCGGCCCGCGAGGTCGGCGGCGCCGATCGCCGCGTGGCTGCCCGGGGACAGGTAGTCGGCGTCGGTGCGGCCGGGCTGCTCGAGCCGGTAAAGCATGGTGCCGAGCAGCAGAACGAGCAGCGCGGCGGCCGGCGGGACGACGAGCCGCAGCCATCGGCGGCCACGCGGTCGGCGCGGGGCCTTCGGGCGGAACACGCCCGGAACGTCCGGGCTGTCCGAGGTGCTCGGGGTGTCCGGCGCCCCGCCGGTGGCGCTCGTCGGCGTCGCGGTCGTCATCGGGCCACTTCCCCGCACTCCCCGGAGAGCTGGCGCATGCGATGGTCGTGCTCGGCGGTGGCGGGGCGTTCGGCATACCAGATTTCGGAGAAGATGCCCGTCGCGGCGCGCATCGGGGCCTCGACGGCCGGCTCCGCGGCGCCAGCCGCCCGCGCCAGCTCGGTGACCGTCATGCCCGGCTGGTGCTCCAGGACGCGGCGCTCGACGAGGCCGCGCACCATCGACCGCAGCCGCTCGCGCACGGCCTCGGCGTAGCGGCCCTCGGCGGCCAGGCGGTCGGCCAGCGACGCGAACACATGCGCCGGCAGCTCCGGCACCTGCTCGTCGTCGGACGGCACCTCGGGCGCCGGCTCCTCGTCCGGCCCGAGGTCGACGTCGAGCTGCTTGTTCTGCACCTTCTTCGGGCCGCGCTGTCGCCCGAACCGCAGCCTGGGCAGGTGCCTGGGCACCCAGCGCGGGTAGAAGTAGTGCAGCATGCCGAAGACCACCGCGGCCGCGATCAGGATGACGCCGGCCAGCGGCACGCCGACGAGATCGTCGACGGCCTGCAGGAACTCCGCCCATGCCCTGGTCATCGCACCGCCGCCCCGAGGATGACGGAGCTGGCCAGGTCGATCGGGCGGCCGAGGCGGCGCAGGCGGCCGATCGCCACGTCGAGGCCCTCGACGCGCATCCGGGTCTCCAGGTAGAGGACCGCGTCGATGCAGGCGAGCGTGGCGTAGGCGACGGCGTCGACCAGCGCCCAGATCGCGATCATGGCGAACGTGAAGGCCGTCTCGCCGTTGCGCACCCAGATCTGCAGCACCGCCGCGCCGCCGAGGCCGAGCGCGGTGCGGATGGCCACCCAGCTGACGTATCCACCCAGCCGGATGGCGGCGCCGCGCAGCCCCCGCCCCGCGAGCTTGAACGAGCGGCCCACCGCCCGCCACGGCCCGACCCGGTCCACGACGAGCGCGGGCGCGGCGAATCCGAGCAGGCCGAACATCAGCAGCCAGGGGAGCATCACGACCAGCGAGGTGATGAGCAGCAGGGCGGCGGTGACCGCGGCGACGACGAGCAGCGCCGGGCCGCGGCGCAGCACCTGGCCGAGCAGGCCCCGGGCGCGGGCCGGCCGGCCGAGCAGCCCGGGCCCGGCCGCGGCGCCCGCGAGGCCGCCCAGCAGCGCGAGGATCGTGCCCTCGATGGTCACCCCGATGCAGAAGACCAGCCAGGACTCGCCGATGTGTGACCGGCTGAGCCAGAAATACGGCAGCTGCATGTGGCTCCAGGAGCGCAGCGGGAAGAGCAGGGCCTGCTCGCAGGCGGCCAGGATCAGCGCCGCGCCGAGCAGCAGCGGCGCCTGGGCGCGCAGCAGCGACACCGCGGCATCCAGCAGCTCACCGAAGGTGAGCGGGCGCATCGGTATCACGGCCCGGGTCTCTTCCACGCCGACACCGTAGTAGGCCGCGGCGAGTCCCGGAGTCCTGGTCACGCAGAGTGGCAAGATCGATACGCTCGGACGCGGAATTTTCAAGATCGGCGGTCGGGTTCCCACGTGTTGGCGTCGAGGTGAAATATTGGACCGCATGAGAGCCCGTGTCCTGGTGGTCGACGACGACCCCGCCCTCGCTGAGATGCTCGGCATCGTCCTGCGCAGCGAGGGGTTTCTGCCGTCCTTCGTCGCGGACGGTGAGCGCGCTCTCGCCGCTTTCCGGGACACCCGCCCCGACATCGTCCTGCTCGACCTGATGCTGCCCGGCATGAGCGGGATCGACGTGTGCCGGTCCATCCGGGCCGAGTCGGGCGTGCCGATCGTGATGCTCACCGCCAAGAGCGACACGGTCGACGTGGTGCTGGGTCTGGAGTCGGGTGCCGACGACTATGTGATGAAGCCGTTCAAGCCCAAGGAGCTGGTCGCCCGGATGCGGGCCCGGCTGCGCCGCGGCGAGGACGTGGCACCAGAGCTGCTGACCATAGGGCCACCGGGCAATCAGATCACCATCGACGTGCCGGCGCACACTGTCATGCGCGACGGCGACGAGGTGAAGCTAACCCCACTGGAGTTCGACCTGCTGGTCGCCCTGGCCCGCAAGCCGCGCCAGGTGTTCACCCGCGAGGTGCTGCTCGAGCAGGTCTGGGGCTATCGCCATGCGGCCGACACCCGGCTGGTCAACGTCCACGTGCAGCGGTTGCGCGCCAAGATCGAGCCCGACCCCGAGAAGCCCGAGATCATCCTCACGGTCCGCGGCGTCGGCTACAAAGCCGGGACCGGATAAGCCTTGATGTCGCGCATTGACCCGATCATCCTGCGGGCCCGCCGGCTGCGGGCCCGCAGGCTCGTTCCGCAGGCCGTGAGCCGGCGGGTGCGCTGGCTCACGGCGGTCGTCCGCCGGCAGTGGCGCCGCTCGTTGCAGTTCCGGGTCGTCGGCATCACGCTGTTGCTGTCCGCCACCCTCGTGCTGGCCTTCAGCTACACGGTGGCATCGCTGATCAGCAACAGCGTCCTGCAGAACAAGATCGATCAGTCCAAGATCATGGTCGACAACGGCGCCGAATACGCCACGCGCGAGCTGACGGGCTTCACGCAGGCCGACGACCCCAGCCTGCCGCCCGCGCTGCGCAATGTGGTCACCCAGCTGTATGGGTCGACGAACAACCAGCAGGCCCAGGTCATCATGCTGCGGCGCAGCGGCGGCCTGAGCGCCGTCTGGCCGCCGCAGAAGAGCGCACAGGTGATGAACGATCCCCAGGTGAGCGGCATCCGCCCCCTGGTGGTTGGGGCCAGGGCCGGGACCTACCAGCAGATCGCGGCGCTGGACATCGGTGATGGACTGCAGAAGTACCTCGTGATGGGCACCCCGGTCTTGGTCGGCACCGAGCCGATCGAGCTGTATTACGTCATCCCCCTCAAGACCGAGGACGAGCTCGTCCGCTTCACCGGCGCGGTCGTCACCGGCACCGGCATCGCACTCGTCGCGCTGCTTGCCCTGATCGCGGCCATGATGACCCGGCTGGTGGTGACGCCGGTGCGGGTGGCGGCCCGCACGGCGCAGCGGCTCTCGGCCGGCCTGCTCGACCAGCGCATGGTGGTCCGCGGCGAGGACGACCTGGCGCGGCTCGCCGCCGCGTTCAACCAGATGGCCGCCAACCTGCAGCGCCAGATCGTGCGGCTGGAGGAGATGTCGCGCCTGCAACGGCGCTTCACCTCCGACGTCTCGCACGAGTTGCGCACCCCGCTGACGACGGTGCGGATGGCCGCCGACCTGCTGTTCGCCTCCCGCGACGACTTCGACCCCGCCGCCGCGCGCAGCGCGGAGCTGCTGCAGGCCGAGCTCGACCGGTTCGAGAGCCTGCTGACCGACCTGCTGGAGATCAGCCGGTTCGACGCCGGGTTCGCCGCGCTCGACGCCGAGCCCACCGATCTGATCGCGGTGGTGCGCCGGGTGACCGACCAGCTCGCCGCGCTCGCCGAGCGCTGCAAGGTCGAGCTGAGGGCCGTCGTGCCGGACACCGAGATCATCGCCGAGGTCGATCCCCGCCGGGTGGAGCGGGTCCTGCGCAACCTCGTCGGCAACGCCGTCGAGCACGGCGAGGGCCGGCCGGTGATCGTCATGCTGGCCGCCGACGCCTCAGCGGTCGCCGTCACGGTCCGCGACCACGGCGTCGGTCTCAAGCCGGGAGAGGAGAAGCTGGTGTTCAACCGGTTCTGGCGTGCCGACCCGTCCCGCGCCCGGCAGACCGGCGGCACCGGCCTCGGCCTGTCGATCAGCCTGGAGGACGCCCGCCTGCACGGCGGCTGGCTGGAGGCGTGGGGCGCGCCAGGCAAGGGCGCGCAGTTCCGCCTGACGCTGCCGACCCGCGGCGGCGATCGGCTCGTCTCCTCGCCCCTTCGGCTGGTGCCCGACGACGCCCGCGCCGACGAGACCGCCCTGATCGGAGAGGCCCCGTGATGCACCCGGATCGCCCATCCCCGGCCCGACCGTCGGCCGGAAGGGCCCGGCTGCGGGGCTCGACGCCGTCCGGCGGGCAAGGCCTGCGGGCCACGGCGGCAGGCCTGCCCCGCCGGGTGGCGGGCCGGACGGCACTCGCCGCGGTGCTGGGCCTGGCGCTCGGGCTCACCGGATGTGGGCTGCCCTCGCGCACCGCTCCGAAGTATGCCGGGCCGCCGAAGAGCGCCGCCACGGCCCACGACGAGGCCAAGGCACCGCCGAGGCCCACCGATACCACCACCGCGTCCGGGCTGCTCTCGCAGTTCTTGCAGTCGTCGGTCGGCGGCAACATGGGCGGCGACGGTGAGCAGAAGACCGCGAACAACGACACGCGGGACTGGCTTCGGCAGTTCATGACGGACGACCTGGCCGCCAGGTGGAACCCTCAGCCAGGGCTCACGATCGTGAAGGATCCGACGGAATTCGTGGAGACGGAGCTCGGAAACGGGCAATTCACCGTCAAGGTCACGTTGCAGCCGATCGGCAAGCTCACCGACAGCGGCGAGTTTCAGATCAACACGCAGACGGCCGACCCGATCACGCTCACGTCCACGGCGAGGACCGTCGTCGGCGGCCAACTGCGGCTCAGCGGCAATGTGCCCGACCAGCTTTATCTCACCGTGACCGGCCTGAAGGCCTGGTATGACTGGCAGCCGATCTACTTCTGGGAGCTTGGGGCGGGCCAAGGGAAACTGGTGCCAGACCTGCGGTACATGCCGCGGACGCTGTTGCAGACCAAGCGGGCGGGCCAGGTGCTGGACTGGCTCAGGCACGGTCCCAGCCAATGGCTGCAGGGCGTCGCGGCGCCCCTGTCGGAGGCGGTCGAGTTCAAGGGCACGCCCGTGATCGAGAACGGCGTCGTGAAGGTCAACCTCAGCGGCAAAGCGACCAAGATCCCTACCGAGGGGCCTGAGTTCACCCGGTTGGTACGGCAGATCCGTTGGTCGCTCTCGACGGGACCGGACCACCCGGCGGTGCGGCTGACGATCGAGAACCAGAGCAACGACGCCTCCTCGGACGGCTGGCTGGAGGACAACGTCGCCGCCGGGCTGCCCACCTCCACCCCCGACAAGTACTACGTCTCGGGCGGCACCGTCCGGGCCGTCGGCTCGGACACCGGGGCGGGGCTGTTCGCCCCCGGCGGCAGCAACACCCAGGTCGTCTCCGCGGCGATCAACCGCGAGGGTTCGAAGGCCGCCCTCGTGCGCCAGGTCAGCAAGAACCAGCAGCAGCTGTTCGTCAGCTCGGACGAGCAGGGCCCGCCGAAGTACGAGCCCGTCGACGTGTCCGTCGACGTGTCCGTCGGCCGGCTGAGCCGGCCCGCCTGGATGAACTATCCGGAGCGGCGCCTGCTGATCTCCGACGGCAAGCTGCTGTGGGTCAGCACCGATGCCAGCGCACGCAAGTTCCTCCCGGTCGAGCTGAGCAACGCGCTGCAGATCGGGTCGATCACCGCCTTCGCGGTCGCGCCCGAGGGGCACCGCATCGCGCTCATCGCGGATGCGAAGCTCATCGTGGCGGCGCTGCAGCTCGTGAACGGCAAGCTGACAATCGGCTCGCCCCAGCAGATCTACACCTCGCTTCGCAACAACCAGGGCGTCGGCTGGCTCACCGAGACGACGCTGGTGGTCGGCGGCGCACCGAGCCCAACGCCCCCCAACGGCGTGCTGGCCTACTCGCTGGTCGCGATCACGGTCGACGGCGCGGAGGAGGACGTGCTGCCGGCCGGCGCGACCAGGCCGGCCTCGCAGACGGATGTGAGCAAGGTCGTCGTGCGGACCAACAACCCGCGGGACTCGCTGTCGTTCGCGTGGCCGCGGATGCCGGTGACGGCCATGGTCGAGTCCAACGGGGTGGCTCGCGAGGTCTACCGGGACTCCTTCGGGCCGCTGAGTCTGGGCGAGTCGACGCCGACCACGACGCCATCGGGCGAGCAGCCGGCCAACCCGACCGCCCCGTTCTATCCGGACTACTGACGCCTCAACCTCCCGTTGGAGCCGCCGTGTCGTTCGCCGAACTCGTCGACGGCCTGATCGACCTCGTGCTGCCCGCGACGTGCGCGGGCTGCGACGAGCCGTCCGCGCGGGCGCTCTGCGTGCCGTGCCGGGCCGCGCTCGAGGCGGCGATCCCGCAGCGGACCCGGCCCGACCCGGAGCCGGCCGGGCTGCCGCCGACGTTCGCGCTGGCGGCGTATGCGGGGTCGGTGCGGCGGGCGGTCGTGCAGTACAAGGAGGAGAACCGGCACGAGCTGACTTCGGCGCTCGGCGGCCTGCTGGCCCGGGTGGTGCTCCGCTCACTGCCCGCCTCGGGTGGCGGCGCGATGCTCGGCCTGGCGCGCGGCCCGATGCCCGACTCGGGGCGTGGTCCGATGCTCGGCTCCGGGCGTCGCCCGATGCTCGGCCCGGGACTCGGGCCGATGGCCGGCCCGAACGCCGGCCCGGCGCGTGGTCCGATGCTCGGTCGGACTGCCAGAACGGCGCACGGCCCGGTGGTCAGCCCGGCGCGTGGCTGGACGGTTGGCCCGGATGTCCGCCCGGTGGCCGGCCCGGTCGTCGACCTGGCGGTGCGCCCGGTCGTGCTGGTGCCCGTGCCGGCGACCGCGGCGGCGGCCAGGCGGCGGCACGGCGATCACATGTTGCGGCTGGCGAAAGCGGCGGTCCGGTCCCTGCCCGGCGCGTCGATCGCCCGTCCCCTGCGCGCGCTGCCGAAGGCGGAAGACTCCGCGGAGCTCTCGGCCGCACAACGGGCTCTGGCGGCGCGGCGCGCCTTCGCGATCCGCCGCGCGCACGCCGCTGACCTTCGGACCCGGCTCGCCCGCACCGGCGCCACGGTCGTGCTGGTCGACGACATCGTCACCACTGGCGTCACCCTCGCGGCCGCAGCCGGGCGGCTCGCGGAGGCGGGCATCCGGGTCGACCGGACGGCCGTGCTGGCCGCCACGCAGCGCCGTGACGTATCCACCTCGCCGCGCCGCCCGGGGACCGCCCCGCAGCGGCGTGGCAAAACCATGTAGCAGCGCCTGACCGCCTGGTGGGACTTGGGGGCGGCGCCGTGGCGGGGACGTTGTGCGAGGCAGGCGTGAGGCCGTCAACCGCCCGCGACTCGGCCTCCCGCGTCTACGACGGCCTTTCCGGGGCGGGGGTTTCGGTGCCGGGAGGCCGGGAAGACCCCAACGCGGTGGCTTTCCGGCGAGGAATCGCCACGGCGGGTGAGGACGCTACGCAACGTCAGCGGTAGAACACACGATATACCCTATTTGTACTCAATGTAACTTCAAGCGCACTCTGGGATAATCTCCCGGAAGGGTTTCGGCGTGGGATTCGATCATTCTGGTGAACCAGGGGTGACTAGCGGCTGTCGGCGGTTTAACGTCGAGAGACGACCAATGCTCGTCACGGCGCCGATCCCGGGCCTGCCGCGGCGAGACGGCCGCGAAGGGAGGATCTGACACCCGCTGTTCGGTCGCGTGCCGCGTGGGCTCAGCCTCAGGGGAGGCGCGCTCCGGCCGAGTCTCAAAACCGAAACCCGAACCCGATTTGTATGGAAGAACCCGTGGGGGAGGTCAGGAGTGGACATCGTCGTCAAGGGCCGCAACGTCGAGGTGCCCGACCACTACCGGCAGCATGTAGCCGAGAAGCTGCAGAAGGTCGAGCGATACGACCACAAGCTCATCCGCGTCGACGTCGAGCTGTTTCACGAGCGCAATCCGCGCCAATCCGATCACTGTCAGCGTGTCGAGATCACGTGCTACTCGCGTGGTCCGGTGATCCGGGCGGAAGCCTGCGCCGCCGACTTCTACAGCGCCTTGGACAACGCGATCGGCAAGCTCGACAGCCGGCTCAGCCGCGCCGCCGATCGCAGACGGGTCCATCGAGGCCGGCGCTCGCCGGTCTCTGTCGCCGCGGCGACCGCGTCACTCGCATTCACGCCACCCGAGCGGAATACCGCCCCAGCACTCGCGTCGAGGTCCGACACCACTGAGGCCGAGCCCGCCGGGCACGCCGGCGTCGAGCGTTTCGACCTGATCGAGGAGGGCGACGAGCAGCCCTGGCACATCGTGCGGGAGAAGGAGCACCCCGGCGAGCCGATGACCGTGGACGACGCGCTGTTCCACATGGAGCTGCTCGGCCACGACTTCTACCTGTTCAACGACAAGGAGTCCGGGCGACCGAGCGTGGTCTACCGCCGCAGGGCGTATGACTACGGCGTCATGAGCCTGGGCATGTAGCAGCCGACGCGACGGGGTGGGCCCGGTGCCAGGGCCCACCCCGCGCGAGAATCCGGATGCGACCGCGCCGCCTGCACGAAGGTGTCGCGCAGGCGGCGCGCGGGTTCAGCGGCTCTGGGACCGCAGGAACAGATCCCGGGCCAGCACCGCTGTGTCCGCGTAGTCGGCGAAGAGGCCATCCAGGCCGGCGGCGAGGAAGGTCCGGACCTCCTCGATGATGTTGCCCCACGCGTTGGGATCGTTGCCCGTGCGCAGGTTGAGCGGCAGGAACTGGTTCTCGTTGCGGAACGTCCACGAGTGGACCTTCAGGCCGCGGGCATGGGCGTCGCGGATCAGCGTCGTCGGCTGCAGCAGGTTGCCGGCCGTGTCGCGCCCGATGACCAGGTTCTTCGTGGCGCCGACGCCGTCGGTGAAGGCCTTGAGGTAGTCCAGGCCCGCCGGGGTGGCGAGGTCGGCATAGGTGCGCGGGTCGCCGCTGGTCTTGAAGTCGACCGGCTGGCCCGCGGCGTCCAGCAGGACCACCGACGGCGTGTCGACCAGGCCGCGCAGCTTCCTGATGCTGGTCGGCTCGAACGACTGCAGGAACACCGCCGCGTTGCGCCCGGCCAGGCCGTTGCGCTTGAGCACCCGCGCGACCAGCGGCTCCAGCTCCAGGCCGATCGAGCGGAAGTACGTGGGGTGCTTGGTCTCGGGGTACACGCCGATCGTGCGGCCGACCCGCCGGCTCTGCTCGCGGGCGAGATCGATGACCTCCTGGAGGGTCGGGATCTCGAACAGGCCGTTGTAGATCGTGTTGTGCGGCCGCACGGCGGGCAGCCGCTCGACGGCGCGCAGCGTCTTGAGCTCGGCGAGCGTGAAGTCCTCGGTGAACCAGCCGGTGACCGTGAACCCGTCGATGGTCTTGGTGGTCTTGCGGGAGGCGAACTGCGGCTTCGTCGAGACGTCGGTGGTGCCGCCGATCTCGTTCTCGTGCCGGGCGACGAGCTGGCCGTCCTTGGTCGGCACCAGGTCGGGCTCGATGAAGTCGGCGCCGAGCTCGATCGCGAGGGTGTACGAGGCGAGCGTGTGCTCGGGGCGGTGACCGCTGGCGCCACGGTGGCCGATCACCAGCGGGCGGGCCGGGCGGTGACGGTCATGGTCACGGTCGCTGTCGTTGGCATAGGCGGCGGGGCTGACGAGGGCTGCGGGCAGGACGGCCGCACTCGCGGCCACGCCCATGCCGGAAATCACTGCACGACGACGCATGGGCCATACGTAAGATGGCCCATCGCAACGTCACGTGACGCTCAGGTGACCGCCGGGCGCAGTTTGGCGAACGCAACGTTGTCGATGCGCGTGCCGTTCGGACCGGGCAGCCGCTCCAGCTGGACGGACTCCCGCGAGTAGCCGACCGCCTCCAGCACGCGCTGGGAGGCGACGTTGTCGACGGCGGTGCCGGCGATCATCCGGTTCATGCCGATCTCGAAGCCCCAGTCGGTCACCAGCCGGGCGGCCCGGGCGGCGTAGCCGTGCCCGCGCGCTTCCGGGACCAGGCTGTAGCCGATCATGGCCTCCCGCAGCGCGGGCTCGGCGTAGTAGAGCGCGATCTCGCCGAGGTAGGCGTCGTCGCCGGCCCGCCGGATCGTCATCTCCGCCCGCTGCCCGGCCAGCCACTTCGCGCCGGACTCGGCACATTGGCGCGTGACGGCCGCCGGGTCCATGGGCGTGCCCACGACGGAGCGGCCGCTGACCTCCGGGAGGATCCGCATGTCGTACGTCACGAGGCCGTCATCCTCGGTCAACGGCCGGAGGACCACGACGCCGTCGGTGAGCCGGCCGCCCGGCAGGTCGGGCAGCAGCCGGGGGCTCGGGCCGGGCGGGTCGTCCACCAGCCGTGCCCACACCACCGTGTCGAACCGGCTCCCGTCCCGGTTTCGCGAGGCGCCGCGCGCGATGCCCTCGCGGACGAACCCGGCCGCGATCGCCACCCGCTGGCTGGCGATGTTGGACAGCGCCGTCTGGAGGTGCAACCGCCGGAAATCGCTTTCGAACAGCTGCGCGCTGAGCAGCTCCACCGCGGTCGTGGCCACCCGCCGGCCACGGGCCGCCGGCATGACCCAATAGCCGATCTCGGCGCCGCCGTCGCGACCCGGCGTGTAGCCGATCGCGGCGAGCACCTCGTCGGTGTCCGTGTCGACGACCGCGCGTGCGGTTTCGCCGTTGCCGATGTAGGCGAGCGCGTCCGAGCGGGTGTAGGGGTCCGGGAGCAGCGGGAGGTGCCGCCGCGTCAACGGGTCGTTGCATGCCTCGACGACGGCGTCGGCGTCGGCCTCGCGCCACGGGCGCAGGGTCACGTTCACCGCAGGCCACCCGGCAGCAGCGTGTCTCCCGGCAGCAGCGTGGCGACCCAGCCGTCGAGCCGCTGACCGCGCTGCACGCAGCTGTCGCGCTGCACGCCCTCCACCACGAAACCCACCTTCTCCGCCACCCGGCGGGACGCCTCATTGCCGACGTGGGCGCGCCACACGATACGGCCCAGCGCGAGGCGCTCGAAGCCGTAGGCGCATGCCGCGCGGACCGCCTCCGTGGTGTAGCCCTTCCCACGCGCCCAGGGCGCCGCGGAGTACCCGACCTCCGCGGTGGCCGGGTCGGTCGGGCTGATGCGCAGGTCGACGGTGCCGGAGAACCGGTCGTCGCCGTCGGCGAACGCGAAGCCGGCGCCGGCACCGCGCAGCCACATGGCCGGAAACGCGGAGCGGATGAAGTCCAGGCCCTGCGCCGGCCGGTAGGCCAGCGGGATCGAGGTCCATTCCACCGTGCCGGGGTCGCGGAAGGTGGTCACGAGGTCGTCGAGGTCGCTCACGCGCAGGGCGCGCAGTGTGCACGGACCGGCCGGAAGACGCTCTGGCGGACGGCCGAACGCCTGAGCGCGCAGCGCGCCCGGGGCGCCGGGCGCGACCCAGGCCGGCGGCGTGTCGCTGACCTCGCCGGGCAGCAGGACGCCGTGCCAGCTGTCGACGAAACCGCCGGACCTCGCGGGCAGGCCGGCACGGATCACGCCGTCGAACGTGAAGCCGATGCGCTCGGCGCTCAGCCGGGACGAGTGGTTGCCGACCTCGGCCCGCCAGATCAGCCGGCGCAGTCCGAGCACCTCGAAGGCCCAGTGCGCCACCGCCCGCCCGGCCCGCTCGGCGACCCGCCGGCCCCGGGCCCAGGGCGCCACCCAGGTGCCGAGCTCCGCGTTACGGTTGGGCAGATCGAGAGTGACCAGCCCGGCCGAGGCGAGCAGCTCACCCGTGCGGGCGTCGAAGACCCCGAGCGGCGCGGCCGTCCGGGCGGCCCACGCCGCGCGGGTGATCAGGCCCGTGTAATCCTCGGCGTGTTCGCGCAGGTAGGGGACTGGGACCATGGTCCAGCGCTGGATCAGCGGGTCCTGGCAGGCGCGGAACACGTCCTCGGCGTCGTCCGGCTGCCATGCACGCAGAACAAGACCATCACCGGTGGCGAGTTCGATCGGCTCCATGAACGCCGATCCTGCCGCAAAGGTCCGCGTCAGGAGGCGTCAGCAGACGGATATTTCCGCGGTACGTCGGGAGATATGTCCGATTTTTGCCCTTGCTGTCCGTAGAGTAGGCGGGCGGGGGCGGCGAGTTTGTCGGACAGCCGCCTACGATGGGTCGCAGACGTTTGAGGGAGCGCTGACCCGTGTCGATTTTCGAGAAGATCCTCCGCGCCGGCGAGGGCCGGATGGTGCGCAAGTTGAAGGCCGTCGCCGACGCCGTCAACTCGCTGGAGGCCGAGTATGCCGACCTGACCGACGAAGAGCTCGCCGGCATGACCGAGCAGTTCAAGGAGCGGATCGCCGACGGTCAGACCCTGGACGACATCTTGCCAGAGGCCTTCGCGGTGGCCCGGGAGGCTGCCTCGCGGGTGCTCGGGCAACGGCACTACGACGTGCAGATCATGGGCGGCGCGGCCCTGCACTACGGCAACATCGCCGAGATGAAGACCGGTGAGGGCAAGACCCTCACCTGCGTGCTCCCGGCATACCTCAACGCGCTGTCCGGCAAGGGCGTGCACGTTGTCACCACCAACGACTACCTCGCACAGCGCGACGCGGAGTGGATGGGGCGCGTCCACCGCTTCCTCGGCCTCACCGTCGGGACGGTGCTGCCCAACCAGCCCTCCAGCGCGCACAAGGCGGCGTATGACTGCGACATCACCTACGGCACGAACAACGAGTTCGGCTTCGACTACCTGCGCGACAACATGGCCTGGTCGCGCGACGAGCTCGTGCAGCGCGGCCACAACTTCGCGATCGTGGACGAGGTCGACTCGATCCTCATCGACGAGGCGCGGACCCCGCTGATCATCGCGGGCCCGGCCGAGCAGTCCGCCCGGTGGTATCAGGAGTTCGCCCGCGTGGTCAGCCGCCTCAAGCGCGGCAAGGAGGGCGAGGCCGACTACGACGTCGACGAGTCCAAGCGCACCATCTCGGTCACCGAGCGCGGCGTCGCGAAGGTCGAGGACCAGCTCGGCATCGAAAACCTGTACGAGTCGGTGAACACCCCGCTGGTCGGATACCTGAACAACGCGATCAAGGCCAAGGAGCTCTACAAGCGCGACAAGGACTACGTCGTCAACGAGGGCGAGGTCCTCATCGTCGACGAGTTCACCGGCCGCATCCTGCACGGCCGGCGGTACAACGAGGGTATGCACCAGGCCATCGAGGCCAAAGAGGGCGTGGAGATCAAGCAGGAGAACCAGACCCTCGCCTCGATCACGCTGCAGAACTTCTTCCGGCTGTACGGCAAGCTCTCCGGCATGACCGGCACGGCGCAGACCGAGGCGGCGGAGTTCAACAAGGTCTACAACGTCGGCGTGGTCTCGATCCCGACCCACCGCTCGATGATCCGCCTCGACCACCCCGACGTGATCTACAAGACCGAGAAGGCGAAGTACAACGCCGTCGTCGACGACATCGTCGAGCGGCACGCCCTCGGCCAGCCGATCCTCGTCGGCACCGTCTCCGTCGAGAAGTCGGAGCTGCTCTCCCAGCTGCTGCGCCGCCGCGGCGTCGCGCACGCCGTGCTCAACGCGAAGTTCCACGCCAGAGAGGCCGAGATCGTCGCGCAGGCCGGGCGCAGGGGAGCCGTGACGGTCGCCACCAACATGGCCGGCCGTGGCACCGACATCCTGCTCGGTGGCAACGCCGAATACCTGGCCAACGCCGAGCTGCGCCAGCGCGGGATCACCGAGGAGGAGAACCCGGAGGAATACGAGAAGGCTTTCGCGGAGCTCCTGCCCGAGTTCGAGAAGCTGTCCTCCGAGGAGTCGGAGGAGGTCACCGAGGCCGGCGGCCTCTACGTCCTGGGCACCGAGCGGCACGAGTCGCGCCGCATCGACAACCAGCTGCGCGGACGCTCCGGCCGGCAGGGCGACCCGGGCGAGTCCCGCTTCTACCTGTCGCTGCAGGACGAGCTCATGCGCCGCTTCCGGGCCAGTGCGGTCGAGGCCGTGATGGACCGGTTCAACATCCCCGAGGACGTGCCGATCGAGTCGAAGATGGTCACGCGCCAGATCAAGAGCGCGCAGACCCAGATCGAGGCGCAGAACGCGGAGATCCGCAAGAACGTTCTGAAGTACGACGAGGTCCTCAACAAGCAGCGCAAGGTCATCTACGCCGAGCGCAAGCGGGTGCTCGACGGCGAGGACCTCGGCGACCAGGTCCGCAACATGGTCGACAGCGTCGTCGGCGCCTACGTCGTCGGTGCCACCTCCCTCGGCGAGACGTCCGAGGACTGGGAGCTCGAGAAGCTGTGGACCAACCTCAAGCAGCTCTACCCCGTCGGCGTCACGATCGAGGACCTCGAGGAGGAGGGCGGCGGCCAGCTCGACCCCGAGTTCCTGCGTGTCCAGCTCATCGAGGACGCCCACGCCGCCTACGACCGCCGCGAGGAAGAACTCGGCGCCGAGGCTGTCCGCGAGCTCGAGCGGCAGGTCCTGCTCAACGTCATCGACCGCAAGTGGCGCGAGCACCTCTACGAGATGGACTACCTGCAGGAGGGCATCACCCTGCGGGCCTACGCGCAGCGCGACCCGGTGGTCGAGTATCAGCGCGAGGGCTTCGACATGTTCCAGCAGATGCAGGAGGGCATCAAGGAGGAGGCCGTCGGCTTCCTGTTCAACCTTGAGGTCCACGTCGAGGAGGCCGCCGCCGCCGAGGTCGAGGCCGACGACGAGGTGGACGGCGACGCAGCTCCGGCTGTCCCGCTGCCGGAGCCACACGTGGAGATCCGCGCCAAGGGCCTCGGCGGCAACCGGGCGCCTCGCGCACTGCAGTATTCTGCCCCCGCCATCGACGGCGCCGCAGGCGAGGCCGGCGTGGTGATCGAGCAGGAACAGGCGCCGGCTCTGGGCATCGGCGGCAGCGGCCCAAACGGCTCGAAGCCGTCCCCCGGCACCGCGCGCCGCTCGGGCCCCCCGGCCCCGGACACGGGCGCCCGCAAGCCGTCCCCGGGCCAGGCAGTGGCAAGCAACGGCCCGTCCCGTAACGCCCCGTGCCCGTGCGGCTCGGGCAAGAAGTACAAGCGCTGCCACGGCGCCCCGGGCGGTCCCGCCTGACGCCAGGCATAATGCGAAAGGGCGGGCAGCGCCGAAGGCGGCCCGCCCTTTCGCTTGCGCTGGGTCTGAAGGTTTGCGGCGATACGCACGTCTTTCCGCCCTGAGGAACGTCGACTGCGGCGCTCGTGGTCACCGCGCGTGACCGCCGCGCCGGCTGGGCGCCGGCTGGGCGCCGGACGTGCGCAGGATGCGCGGCGGATAGGCGCCGGAGGCGCGGCGGGCCGATGGGCGGTCCGGACGACTGCATCCGGACGCGGTGTTTGGGCGGCTGCCGCAATCCCCGTGCTCATAGCCGTGGCATCGGGCGATCTGGGGCCGGGGCGTGTCCGGCCGCGGGGTGCTGGAGAGACGAGGTGGGGGAGGGGCGGCCGTCGCGGTCCGGGCCCAAGCAGACCGCGACGGCCGCGCTGTGGCGGTGGGGTGGTGCCCAGTGCGCCCGCTGGCTTCGTCGCGACCGAGCGCACCGGGGGCAACGTGCGGTGGGTGGCGGCCATCGCGCCCCGGCACGTGAGGGCGCGATGGCCGCCGCGGAGGTGGTTCCCGGCCCACCGAATCCGGGACGCCGAACCTCCGGGGGACCGCCGCTCGCGCCGTCCCTCCCCGAGCGCGAGCGGCGGAAGCAGCCGCAGTGGTGAAGCCGTCCGCCCCGGGCTCTACGTCCGGGACCGGGCCGGTCGAGCGTCCTGCCCGCGTCCGGAACCGTCCCGTCCCGTGACTAAGGCGGAGCCTGCGCCGTGGCCAGGACCGGGCGGGTGGGCCGTCCCGCCCCGTGACCGGGACGGCCGCCGCCTTGCCGCGCGGGCTACAGGACCTGGACCACGGTGCACATCCAGCCGAGCACGCCGACGCCCGGGCGCGTGGTGCGTTCGAGGCGGATCGCCATTGCCCACGTGGCGTCGCCGTGCTCCAGGACGACCGCGGCCTCGGCGACGCCGGCGAGTGGCTCGGACAGGAGCAGGCGGCGGGCGCGGACCAAGTGGCCGTGGCGGGCGGCCTGGCCGGGGGTCATGCGGACGCGGACCGTGCGGCGCAGGATCTGGTCGCTGATGTCGGCGAAGCGCTGCGGGTGGCTCATCGGGCGGAGCTGGCTCGCCGGGCGGTAGCCGTTGAGGATCTCGACGCACAGGCCGACGAACCGCTGGGCCGCGGCGTAGGCGCTCGTGCGCGGGCCCGGCGGCGTGGGCGCCTGACGGGGACGGCGCGGCTGGGGTGCGCGGGACAGGGGTGGAGCGCCCGGCCACTCGAGCGGCAACTGGTCCATGTCGAGGGCCGGCTCGGCGGCCGGCTCGCCGGCCTGCTCCGGGGGCGGGTCCAGGGGCGGGGGCATGCGCAGCACGACCGCTGGGCCGGACGGGGCCCGGCGGGCGCGGGCCCGGGCGCCACGGCGTGGACGCTGCTCGACGGTCACCGTCATGGAATTGTCCCCCGATCCTTGCGTTTGCTTTCGATTGCCTCCTAATCCGTTGTATCGAGGGCGTGCGATGGCGTCAAGAACTCGCGTTTGCTTACGTTGGCCTATGTCCGGTTAGGACCATAGGTCGTTTCGTGCGGGTGGCACTCCGCAGTCGGCCCACACCGGAGAGGAGTCAGAGAACCGGAAAAATCAGGAGAAGTCCGTATCGTCCCGCTCGACCAGCGGGTTGCTGCGCACCCACTCCGCCGTCTCGGCGTACTTGCGCTCGATGTACTCCTCGAGCTTGCTCCGCTCGATACGCCACTGGCCGCGGCCGCCCACCTTGATCGCGGGCAGCTCCCCGCTGCGCACCATGTGGTACACCTGCGAGGTCGACACGTTCAACTGCTCGGCGACGTCCGCCATGAGCAGGAATCGCGGCTCCATCCCCTCAGTTTGCCATCGTTCGCTTCCTACCGGTTACGACGGCACCCGGGCGCGTCCAATGTCCTCGACACGCCCGGGCATGCGTGTCGAAAGCCGGGCAAGGGTGTAGTACAGGGAGCGTGACGACCGACCTCACCCGTGTGTACCTGCCCGCGACCCTGTCCCAGCTCGCCGTACTGCGGGAGAGCGGCGAGCTGCCGCCACCGGCCGAGGCGCACGCGGTCACGCCGGCACTACGCGAGTGGTACGCGGAGGGCGACGAGGAGGAGCTGGAGTACGTCGCCTTCACCCGGGCCGCGCAGAGCGCCCTGCGGCTGCTGCGCCACGACGCCAAGGCGCCCCGCCGCCGGGTGGTGCTCTCGGCCGATCTGCCGGAGACGGCCGTGAAGATGAACGGCCTGGAGCTCGGCGCGAGCCTGGTCGAGATCTCCGGCCGGATCGCGCTGCGGGTCGTCGCGGCGATCCACGTCGACGGACAGGAGGCCGAGGCGGACGTCACGGCGGCTGCGGACGTGGTCGAGGAGGCGGAGGCCGGCGACTCCGACGCCCAGTTCACGGTGGACGGGGCGGAGGACCACGAGCTGGAGTGGTATGACCCGTCCGAGCTCGATCAGCTCGTCAGCTAGCGCGCTTCAGCGTCCGGCCGACCAGGACCATCGCCAGAAACGCGCCCGCGAAGACCAAGATCAGTCCGTGGTTGACCTGCTCCGGCAACCGGCTGGCGATGATCGCGGCGTCGAACTCGCTCTCCTTCGCGACCGCGTGCGACAGCGGCAGCCCGCCGATCCACCCGACCAGCGCCGCGCCGAGCGTGAGCAGCCCAGGCAGCGCGCCGGCCAGCGGATACGCGGGCCACGGCAGCGCGAGGCCGGTGCGGCGCAGGTAGAGGAAGGCCGTGATGCCGGCGGCCACGCCGCTGACGATCGACGTGGTCATCTGGAGCCGGTAGGAGGCGTCGGCCATGCTGCCGACCGTTTCCTGGTTGCCGAACAGGTTGACGACGTCGTTCTGGAAGTACGCCACGAGCAGCCCGATGCCGGAGGCCGTCACGCCGGCCGCCGCGCCCGCCGCGACCGCGCTGATCGGGCGCACCGCGGCGACCAGGCCACCGAGCACGCCGGCGACCGCCACCGTGGCAGCGACGTAGGCGACCGACGGCCCCTTGTGGTAGGCCGCGATCATTCCGCCCATCGCGAGCAGCCCGACCGGCAGCCCGCCGAGGCCGCCGTGCAGCAGCCGCCCGCGCACCCCCGCCTCGGCGGCGAACCGGCCGACGGCCAGCACGCCGACCGCGCTCCCGGCGATCAGGGTCGGGGCCACCACGCCCGGCAGGACCAGCGCGGCGACCGCGGCGCCGGGCACGTGTCCCAGCGCCGAGAAGAGGGTCAGGAACAGCAGCACGAGCGCGAACCCGGCCACGAACACGGCGCGCCCCGGACGCCAGGTATTCACGGTCGGCTCAACCACCTCAGCACGCTTCGCACCCACGATGAGCAGCGTACGCGAGCCGCCGGGCCCGCCCGCCGCCCGTGCGAGTATGGAGAAGACCTCGCCAACGCTGCCGAGATGACATGGGAGACCCTCATGGATGCCTTGTTCGACGTGCCGGTGCCCAACAACGAGCCCGTGCACGGATACGCCCCCGGGACCCCCCAACGGGCAAGCCTGCAGCGCCGCCTCGCCGAGCTGGCGGCCGAGCGGCACGACCTGACCATGACGATCGACGGCGAGCGGCGCATGGCCGCCGGCGCGCCGATCGAGGTGGTCCAACCGCACCGCCACCGCCATGTGCTGGGCGTCACGCACAACGCCACCACCGACGACGCCGCCCTGGCGGTCGACGCGGCCAAGCAGGCCGCGCCCGCCTGGCGCGACCTGCCCTACACGGAGCGCGCCGCGGTGTTCCTGCGCGCCGCCGACCTGCTCAGCGGCCCCTGGCGGGACACCCTCAACGCCGCGACCATGCTGGGCCAGTCGAAGACCGCCATCCAGGCGGAGATCGATTCGGCCTGCGAGCTCATCGACTTCCTGCGTTTCAACGTGTACTTCGGGCAGAAGATCCTCGAGGATCAGCCGTTCTCGTCGCCAGGGGTGTGGAACCGCTTCGACCACCGCCCGCTAGAGGGCTTCGTCTACGCGATCACCCCGTTCAACTTCACCGCGATCGCCGGCAACCTGCCCGCGGCCCCGGCCCTGATGGGCAACACGGTGCTGTGGAAGCCCTCGCCGACGCAGCAGCTGGCGGCGCACTACACGATGCGGCTGTTCGAGGCCGCCGGGCTGCCACCCGGCGTGATCAACCTGGTCACCGGCGACGGGCTGGCCGTCTCCGAGGTCGCACTCGCCGACCCCGACCTGGCAGGCATCCACTTCACCGGCTCGACCGCGGTGTTCCGCACGCTCAACCGGGCCGTCGCCGAGAACGTGTATCGCTCCTACCCGCGGGTCGTGGGCGAGACCGGCGGCAAGGACTTCGTGATCGCGCACCCGTCGGCCGATCCAGCGGCGCTGAGCACGGCCCTGATCCGGGGCGCGTTCGAGTACCAGGGCCAGAAGTGCTCAGCCGCCTCACGGGCCTACGTGCCGGCGAGCCTCTGGGCGCGGATCAGGGACGAGCTCGCAGCCACCGCCGATTCGCTCGCGTACGGCGACGTCACCGACTTCACGAACTTCGGCGGCGCGGTCATCGACCGCCGCTCGTTCGACCGCAACGCCGCGGCGCTCGACCGGATCAAGAACTCGCCGGCCTGCACGGTCGTCGCCGGGGGCACCACCGACGACTCCGAAGGATTCTTCGTGCGCCCCACGATCGTGGAGTGCACCGACCCCGGCCACGAGGTGTTCACGACGGAGTACTTCGGGCCGATCCTCGCGGTCCACGTCTTCGCCGACGGCGACTTCGACGCGGTCGTCGAGCAGGCCGAGTCGGTCGCGCCCTATGCGCTGACCGGCTCGATCTTCGCCACCGACCGCGCGGCCATCGAGCGCGCCGCGCACGCGCTGCGCTTCGCGGCCGGCAACTTCTACATCAACGACAAACCGACCGGAGCCGTGGTCGGCCAGCAGCCCTTCGGTGGCGCCCGCGCGTCGGGCACCAACGACAAGGCCGGCTCCTGGCACAACCTGCTGCGCTGGACATCGCCGCGGACGATCAAGGAGACGTTCGTACCGCCGACCGACCACCGCTACCCGCACATGGGCTGAGCCTATTCCCGCGGCCGGGCGACCGCGACGATCTTGTCGAGCGTGAAGGCGCGATCGTCGCGGCGCAGCCGGCACCAGGCCTCGATCACCGACCCGGCGAGCTCGGCGTCCTCGATCACCCGCTCGGAGGCGCGCCCGTTCGCGTCGACGTATCGGATCCAGATCGGCGTACCGTGCTCGACCGCGTCGGCGAGCAACTGTGCCTGTTCGGGGCGCAGCTGGGGCGCCCGATGCCGGATCTGCTCCAGCGGTGAGGCATTTCGCTGCATCGGTACGGCGAGTCGCCGCGCCAGCTCGCCGGGGTCCACGGTCGGCTTGGGCCGGGCACGCTGGTCGGCCGGCCGCGCGCTGACCGGCGCGGGCGCGCGCCGCAGCGTCACCCGCGGCCCGTCGCTGACCGGCCGGTAGCCCGCCGCCCGCAGCGCGGCGAGCGCGTCCGCGGCCGACTCCCGGGAGCCGGCGACCGTCGGCGCGAAGCGCTCCAGCCCGAGCGCGGCAGCCACCTCGTCAAGCAGTTCCGGGTCGTCGCTGGTCACGACGCTGCCGACCGGGCGTACCCGGAGGGGGTCCGGGGGTGGCGGCTCCGGCAGCAGCGTCCTGGCGACCTCGGCGACCGGCCGCCCGTCGGCCAGCGCGCGTCCGAGCGGGCCGACGGCGAACGTGTCCGCGGCGCTCAGCGCGCACACGCCGAGCAGCGCCGCCTCGGCCAGCACCCCCTCGACCGCCGCCGGCAGGTCCGCGACCTCCCGCGCGGTCAGTGGGGCGGTCCAGCGCACCAGCGGCGCGAGCGAATCCGCGCCGGCCACGGCGGTGTCCGGCGGCAGGTCGTGCAGGACGCGTATGACCACGCGGCGCAGCGCCTTCGCCTGGTCCGGCTCGATGAGGTCTCGCGCTGATCGACCCGGCCCAGGCGACCCGCCCCACCAGCCCGACAGCAGGCGGGCGAGGCGCGCGGCGGGCGGGGCGTCGAGCCAGTCCGGGTACGCCGTCGTCGGCTGCAGGTGAGCGCCGTCCGGGCCGAGGAGTCCCGCATGCAGTACGACATCGGCAAAATGCGCGACGAGGGCCTCGTCCAGGCCGAGCGGGCCGGCCAGCCGGGCGTGCTCGCGGGCCGCGACCCCGCCGTCGCGTTGCCGCGCCAGCGGGCGCTCGGCCGCCTCCGCCAGCAGCCCGGCCGTGTACTCCAGCAGGGCGGCGGCGGATTCGGCCGTGGCGGCGCGGATCGCGGCCCGGTCGGCGGGGACGAGCGCGGGCGCCGGCGGCACGGGCTCGAACGGCTCCTCGGGCGGGTTGCGCGCGGCGGCGTCGAGCAGCAGGTACGACGAGGTCCACAGCTCGTCGCCGGCCGGCCAGACCAGCGCACGCTGGCTCAGCACCCGCAGCGTGGCGTCGAACTCGGGGTCGTCCGGCTCGCGCCCCAGCGTCTCGGCCAGCCGGGCGCGTGGGAAGGGCGGCTCGCCCAGCCGCGCCAGCGCCTCGATCACCTGCAGTGCGGGCAGCGGCAGCGTCGCCACCACCTCGGCCACCGCGGCGCGGGCGGACAGGCGCGCGGCGAGCTGGCTGAGATCACCGGGCGCGGGCGCGGTCAGCGCGTCGGGACGGCGGCGCAGCACCTCGCCGAGCTCGTGGGCCTCGAGACCCTGCAGCCAGCGAACCAGCGCGCCTCTCGTCACGACAGTTGACCTTATAGCTCGACTCCCGTCTTTGTGCCAACGGGCCGTACGGGGGTGGGCCGCCGTGACGGCGCTCGCCTACCGTCACGGGGGAGGGGGCAACGGGGATGGCGAGGGACGGGCGATGAAGACGGTCACCGGCGCGAAGACGGTTCTCGGCAAGCGCTACCGGCTCGAGTCGGAGGTGGCCCGCGGCGCCATCGGGGCGGTCTGGCGGGCGTACGACACACAGGCGAACGAGTGGGTCGCGGTCAAGGTGCTACGCCCGGAAGCGGCCGAGGTGCCCGAGCTCAAGGACGGTTTCCTCGGCGAGGCCGAGCTCCTGGCCGCACTCGAACACCCGTCCGTGATCCGGGTCAAGAACCTGGTCACCGACAAGAACGTGCTGGCGATCGCCATGGAGCTGATCGCCGGCCCCGACCTGCGCCGACGGCTGCGTGCCGACGGCCCGCTGCCGCCCGCGGTCGCCGCCGAGGTGGTCGCGCAGATCGCCGACGCGCTCGCGTACGTGCACGCCAACGGGATCGTCCACGGCGACGTCAAGCCGGGCAACCTGCTCGTGCCGACCGACGGCGGGCCTGTGCGGCTGGCCGACTTCGGCGTGGCGCGGCGCCTCGACCGGCCCGCCGGGCCGACGCACGCCACCCCGGAGTACGTCGCGCCGGAGGTCGTCTGCGGTGGCCCGCCGAGCCCGGCCGCCGACGTCTACGCCCTCGGCGTGGTGCTCTTCGAGCTCATCTGCGGCCGCAGCCCGTACCGCGGCGGCTCACCCAACGACGTCCTGCGCCGCCACGCCGACTGCGTGCCGGTGCCGCCGCCCGGTATGCCGGCCGCGCTGTGGCCGATGATCGAGGCGTGCATGGAGATCGACCCGCGGATGCGGCCGCCGGCGGCGTCGATCGTTGGCCGGCTCCGCGTCGCCGAGGGGGCGCTCGACGGCTTCGAGCCGCTGCCCCGGCTGCCGGCTGAGGCGGTCACGTTCTGGCAGCGCTCGGCCGAGCAGACCGCACCGGTGCAGGCGCCCGTCCGGCGGGTGGACTGGGTGCCACTGCCGACCGCGCCCACCTCGCCGGCCGCCGCGTCGGCGGCGCTGATGATGGCGGTGCCGATCGGAGAGCTACCCACGGAGCCGCACGGGGTCGCCGAGCAGCCCACGCAGGTGGTTCCCAATCCTTTCGATGATCCTGGCATCGCGGATGTTTCGGACTTGCCGCTCGCTTCGGAAACGCCCGTTGTTCCGGAACCATCCGTTGTTCCGGAATCGGCGGTTGCCTCGGAGCCTCCCGCCGTGCCGGAGACGGCTGCCGTCGCGGATCCGGCGGCCGAGGCGGTGGCGGCGGGCGAGCCGCTCTGGGCCGATCCGGCGCCCGGCGAGGAGCCCGCTGGCGGCATGATCATCCCACCGCAGTGGCAGGGCTCTGCGGACGAGCCGCCGACCGTGCTGGGCCTCGACACCCCGGCGCCGGTCGCCGACGAGCCGGTCACCCAGGTGCTGGCGGCCGCGGCGCCGCCGGAGCCCTCGGCCGCGCCGGTGGCCCCGATCGAGCCGATCCGGCCGGCCGCCGAGTTTCTGGGCGAGCTGTTCGCCGAGGACTACGACGCGCCGGCCGGGGGCCCGCCCTCCGACACGGCGCGCAGGCAGCGGCGCCTGCTGGTCGCGGCCGGTGGCGGCCTGCTGCTCATCCTGGTGCTCGCGGTGGGCGGCCTGCTGCTGCCCGGCGGCGGGAAGGCCGGCGGTGACCAGAAGGTCAACGCCACCACGCCTGCGGTCCCGGCCGCCTCGGTGTCCGCCGAGGCCGTCCCGGAGGCGAGCGTCACACCTGGGGCGAGCGCCACGCCGGGGGAGTCCGCCTCGGAGCCGGGGGAGCCCGCCACGCAGGGAGCGGGTGAGAAGCCGCCGACGAGGAAGCCGACCACGGTACCGACGCCGTCCAAGACCGGCCTGCCCGGCATCGGCGACGCGAGGCCGTCGTTCCCGTCGTTTCCGGCCTTCCCCACGTTTCCGGCGTTCCCGTGATACGGCCGGTGGTCCGGCCGTCCTAACTCGACAGTCGCAGCGCGACAGTTCACAGTGGATTTCGTGAAATCCTGGACTGCGTCGTCGAAAGATGACAGCGTAGGGTCATGGCGGATTCTGGAGTCAACGCGACGGCGGCGGCCCTGCTGGGGCTGCTGCACGAGGGGCCGATGACAGGCGGCCAGTTGATGGCGGCCGCGCAGCGGCGGCTCGGGCCGTATTGGTCGATGACGCGCAGCCAGGTCTACCGTGAGCTCCCCGCGCTGGCCGACACCGGTTACGTCAAGCTCGGCAAGCCCGGCGCGCGCTCCAGCCAGCCATATGCGATCACTCCGGCGGGCAAGCGCGCGTTCGCCAGGTGGCTTGCCGAGCCCGCCGGCCGCGAGTCGCTGCGCAATCCGGTGGCCCTGCGCGTCGCGTTCGGCGCACAGCAGTCGGCGGCCCAACTGCAAGAGGTCTATGCCCAGGCGGCCGAATACCACAGCGCGGCGCTCACCGAGGCGCGTGAGATGGCCAAAGAGGCCAAGAAGTCGGGCGACGACTTCTTCTCCGCATCGCTGGAGTTCGCGGTCGGATATCACAAGGCCGCGCTGACGTGGCTCAAGAGCGCGCCGGGCAAATAGCCGTCCGCGACCCGGCGTAGTCTTGAGGCGTGACTGCTCTGGACCACGCCGAAGCTCTCAAGGACCTCGACGGCACCCTGCGCAACATAGAGGCGGTGCTCGACCTCGATCGCCTGCGCAAGGAGAAGGCCGATCTTGAGGCGGAGGCATCGGTTCCCAATCTGTGGGACGATCAGGTCGCCGCGCAGACGGTGACCTCGCGCCTGTCCTACGTCCAGGGCGAGATCGCGAAGCTCGAGCGGCTGCGGCAGCGCCTCGACGACGCCCAGGTGCTGCTCGAGCTCGCCGAGGCGGAGAGTGACTCCGGCTCGCTGAGCGAGGTCGGCGAGGAGATCGCCGGCCTGAGCAAGGCGATCGAGGAGCTCGAGGTCCGCACGCTGCTGTCCGGGGAGTATGACGCCCGGGAGGCCCTGGTGACGATCCGCGCCGGCGCCGGCGGCGTCGACGCGGCCGACTTCGCCGACATGCTCCTGCGGATGTATCTGCGGTGGGCGGAGCGCCACGGCTACGCCACCGACGTCTACGACACCTCCTACGCCGAGGAAGCGGGCATCAAGTCCGCCACGTTCGCGGTGAAGGCGCCGTATGCCTACGGGACGCTGTCGGTCGAGTCCGGCACCCACCGGCTGGTGCGCATCAGCCCGTTCGACAACCAGGGCCGGCGCCAGACGTCGTTCGCCGCGCTGGAGGTCGTGCCCGTCGTCGAGCAGACCGACGACGTGGAGATCCCCGACGATGAGCTGCGGGTCGACGTCTACCGCTCCAGCGGCCCCGGCGGCCAGGGCGTCAACACGACCGACTCGGCGGTGCGGCTGACCCACATCCCGACCGGCATCGTGGTGTCCTGCCAGAACGAGCGCTCCCAGATCCAGAACAAGGCGACCGCCATGGGCGTGCTGAAGGCCAAGCTGCTGGCGGTGAAGCGGGCCGAGGAGGCGGCGAAGATGGACGCGCTGCGCGGCGACGTGGCGGGGTCCTGGGGCGACCAGATGCGCTCGTATGTGCTGCACCCCTACCAGATGGTCAAGGACCTGCGGACCGAGCACGAGACGGGCAATCCGGTCGCGGTCTTCGACGGCGACCTCGACGCGTTCATCGACGCCGGGATCCGGTGGCGCAAGCAGCGGGAGCTCGGCACCGCCGCGTGATGATCGCTTTGGAGTGCATCAATTACTTAACGTGACGGCGGTTTCGCGGCTCAAAAAATGAGATGTACGTCACATTGGGCCGCGAATTCAAGCGCTGCCCTGCGGTTCGCGTTCCCTTCTTCGGGTCCGCGTCGCCGGCAAATCGCGTGTGACGCACCGCGTGCACTTGGCCCACTTGTGACACCGCGTAGACTCACGTCCCGTGATTCGGCTTGACCACGTGACGAAGACGTATCCGAAGGCGTCTCGCCCCTCCCTTGACGATGTCTCCGTCAACATCGAGAAGGGCGAGTTCGTCTTCTTCATCGGTCCCTCCGGCTCAGGCAAGTCCACGATCATCAAGTTGCTGCTGCACGAGGTGACCCCTAACCGGGGCAAGGTCGTCGTGAACGAGCGCGATGTGACCTCGATGCGCTCGTGGCGCATTCCCGCGTTCCGCCGCCAGATCGGCTGCGTGTTCCAGGACTTCCGCCTGCTGCCGAACCGCACGGCCTACGAGAACGTCGCGTTCGCCCTCGAGGTGATCGGCAAGTCAAAGGGCGTCGCCCGCCGCGTCGTCCCCGAGGTGCTCGAGCTCGTCGGTCTCGGCGGCAAGGAGCACCGCTACCCCCACGAGCTCTCCGGCGGTGAGCAGCAGCGCGTCGCGGTGGCCCGGGCCTTCGTCAACCGTCCGCTGATCCTGCTGGCCGACGAGCCGACCGGAAACCTCGACCCGGACACGTCGATCGAGATCATGCGGCTGCTGGACCGGATCAACCGCACCGGCACCACCGTCGTCATGGTGACGCACGACTCCAACATCGTGAACCAGATGCGACGCCGGGTCGTCGAGATCGAAAGTGGCCGAATCGTGCGGGACCAGCCCCGCGGTGTTTACGGCTGACCTCCGGCCGTAGTCCGCACCGCCCCCTGTCCTCCTGCTGGGTCCGCTGGGAAGGAACCCCCACCCGATGCGCGTGAGATACGTCCTGTCCGAGGTCCTGACCGGACTTTGGCGCAACGTCACGATGACCATCGCGATGATCATCACGATGACGGTGTCGCTGACCATGCTGGGCGCGAGCCTGCTGCTCTTCCTCCAGGTCGGCAAGATGGAAGACTACTTCTACCAGCGCATTGAGGTGTCCGTCTTCCTCAAGGCCGACGTCACGGACGAGCAGCGCAACAACATCGACAGCGCTCTGAAGGCCGACGCCCTGGTCGACTCGTACAAGCACGAGACCAAGGATGAGGCCTGGGACCGCTTCAAGGTGCAGTTCAAGGACGCTCCCGACCTCGTCAGCGCGACCAAGCCGGAGTCGCTGCCCGAGTCGTTCCGGATCAAGCTCAAGGATCCGAACAAGGTCCTGGCTTTCAGCGACCAGTTCCGCACCCAGGATGGCGTCAGCGACATCGTCGACCAGAAGCAGCTGCTCAAACGCGTCTTCGACCTGTTGGGGGCGCTGCAGACGCTGGCTCTGACGGTCGCGGTGGTCCAGGGCGCGGCGGCGCTGCTCCTGGTGGCCAACACGATCCAGGTCGCCGCATACAGCAAACGGCGCGAGGTCTCCGTCATGAAGCTTGTCGGCGCCTCGAACTGGTTCATCCAGATGCCGTTCGTGCTGGAGGCGGTCTTCGCCGGCCTGATCGGCGCGATCCTGGCCTTCGGTGCCCTCGTGGCCGCGAAGATAGTCTTCATCGACGGCTCGTTGAAGGCTCTGACATTAGCCCTGCTGCCGGTCGACTGGAGCAACATCTGGCTGATGCTGCCCGTTCTGTGTGGCGCGGGCGGCCTGGTCAGCGCCGTCACGGCCTGGGTCACGCTGCGCTTCTACGTGCGCGTCTGACGTAGCGCCGTTCCCGGCCGCGAGGGCGGATCCCCGGACACGGGGGTCCGCCCTCCGCCGTTTCGGGCGCCCGCCGCGATGTCCGGCGGTGCCATAAATGCTCTTGCCCGGCGCGATAGTCTTCAGACCGGTCGAGAAAACTCTGGAGGGGTCGATGCCGCGCGAAAAGGGGCGCAAGCTGGTCGCGTCCAACCGGAAGGCGCGCCACGACTACGAGATTCTCGACACGTTCGAGGCCGGCATCGCGCTGACCGGAACAGAGGTCAAGTCGCTGCGGGCCGGACGGTGCTCGCTCGTGGACGCGTTCGGGCAGATCTCCGACGGCGAGGTCTTCCTCCATGCGATGCACATCCCTGAGTACACGATGGGCACCTGGACCAACCACCCGCCCCGGCGGATCCGGAAACTGCTGCTGAAGCGCCAGGAGATCGAACGCATCGGGGTGAAGGTGCGGGAGAGTGGCCTGACGCTGGTGCCGCTGTCGGTGTACTTCGCGGACGGGTGGGCGAAGGTCGAGCTCGCGCTGGCGCGGGGCAAGAAGGCGTACGACAAGCGTCAGACCCTGGCGAAGCGCGACGCCGACCGAGAGATCGCCCGCGTCATGGGCCGCCGTGGCAAGGGCAACGCTGAGTAGATGCGCATTCGCGCGTGAGTAGCGCGCGGCCATTCTGCAAGCAATGCGTTGAGGCCATATAGTCCCTCCGTGACCGAGTTTCGGGTCGATGTCGACCTCGAGCATCCACCGTCGCTGGTGTGGCGCGCATTCACCGAGGCCCGCCTGGTCACCGATTGGCTACCGACGACGCGGTTCACGGTGCGCGACGACGGCACCTTCACCTTCCGGGCCAGCGACCTGGCGGGGCTGGAGGACCCGATCGAGGGACAGCTCGTCACCGTCGAGGCCCCGCACCGGCTGGTGATGCGCTGGCAGTCCACCGACCTGCACACGGTCGTCGCGGTGACCCTCGCCGAGCGCGGCGAGGGCAGCCGCTTCACGCTCACGCAGAGCGGCTTCCTGGGTCGGCAGGGGACCATGCGGCGGGAGGCACTGCTCACGACGTACACCTCCCTGTTTGAAGGCCCGCTGGCGACCACCCTGGCGAAGATCGCCGCGCGAGCGGCCGAGCGGCCGCAGGACGTGACGCCGCCGCCCGAGCCGCCGGCCACGCCGTGGCGCAACCACGGCGGGCCGTTCAACCGGCTGCCCCGCCAGCCCAACGCGACGAGCCGCTCGGCCGCCGGCCCGCCCCTGGCCACACCGGTGCCCGGTTTCACCGCGGCCGACGTCACATCCACCGACGCCGAGCCGGCCGGCGTCCCCGCGCAGCGCGCCGCGTCCCACCCGGCCGCGGTACGCACCGCCAGGATGGGAACTCTCGCGGACCGGGGTGGCGCCGCGGTGCGCAACGGGTGGCGATGGCTGGCGGGGGCGCGGGACTGGTCAGCGGACCAGCGCAGCCAGGCGGTGGCCGCCGGGGCCGCCGTGCTGCTGCTGATGGCGATGGGCGGCATCTTGATCGGCAGGGCCACCGCGACGCACCCACCGGCGGCGCCGCAAACCGGCCGGGAGGGCCCCGGCCCGATTCATGCGACGATACCGGCCGCCACCGAGCAGCCCGCGCGCAGCGCGTCCCGCCCGGTCGCGCCCGCGACCTCGCGCTCGGCCACGCCGTCGTCCACACCTTCCTCCACACCTTCCTCCACGCCGCTCTCCGCCGCGTCCCCCGCTTCGTCGCTGGAGGACACCGCGGGGATCGCGCAGCTCGCCGCGGCGTACAAGACCGAGAATCTGACCCTGACCTCGTACCGCGTCACGGTCACGATCAGCAACCCGAGCCAGACCACGGCGAACGACTGGGCGGTCGGCATCGTCCTGCCCCTGCTCGACCTGACCGTCCGCAACGTCACCGGCGGCGTGATGACCCGCACGGGGCTACGGCTGACCTTCACCTCGGTGGACGCGACCCGAACCATCAAGCCGGGTGGCTCGGCGACCCTGCGCTTCGAGGTCGATGGCCTGGGCCTGCGCAACGAACCCTTCACCTGCACGATCGACGGCCAGAAGTGCTCCGGGATACCGGGATGAAACTCTGGCGGGGAGGCGTTACGCTTGATCAGTCGCACGAGGGGTGCGGCAGCCAACACCACCCGCGCGGGGGTGACTGGTTTCGACTTTGTTTGTGGCGATAGGGGAAGCGAGCCGAGGAAGCCGACGTTGTCTCGCGAATCAGTCGTCGGAAAGTTATAAGCGCCAACTACAAGCGCTCCGAACTCGCTCTCGCTGCCTAAGCTAGGGTGAAGTTCTGTCGGTCTGGGAGTGCCTTCGGCCCAGTAACCGGCATCAGCTAGAAGGCTGGCCAACCGAGTCCTGTCACGGGGCTCGCGCGGCGAGACTAATCGTGACTGGGCCCGTCATACCAACTCGCTCGCGTGATTGGTAGGGCCGAGTAGAGGCACAGCGAGCTGCGCTCGGAGAAGCCCTAACAAAGCGACGAAGGACCCGGGTTCGATTCCCGGCACCTCCACCATGGAGGGCGTAATCGAGCCCGCGCCAGCAAGAGCGGCGCGGAGGAGATCGCCATCAGAGGCGGGGTCACCGACATCGGTGGCCTCGCCTCTTGCTATCTCGGCCAAGGGCTTGACCTGGGCTTGGAGGTCGTCGGCCGCCACGAACGGCCCTTGGTCGTCGGCGTCGAGGTAGAGCCGGTGGAAGAACGTCCGGTTGAGCGCCTGGCGCGCCTTGGCCGTCGCCTGGCGGTACAGCTCGTGGGGGTCTCTGAGGAGTTCGAGAAGCTCGCGCATCCGATCCTGAGCACCTGCGGTGTCCGGGACGTGTTCGAGCTGTCTCGCGAGCCGGCCTCGCTCGTCACGGATGCCGCGGAGCCGCTGCGCGATTTTGTCCTGCGGCCAATCGGGATCGCGACCAGATCGAGGAAGCGGTCTTCCTGCGCGTTGAGCTTGGCGAGCTGCACCTTGATTCTGTCCTGGATTTCGGCTCGCGTGGCAATCGAGTGGCCGAGAACTTTTGCGACTCGCTGTCCGATTTTGCATCGTTAGCTCCACTGCTGAACGCCCCCTGCTCACGCAGGGGGCGTTCGCCGTTGGCGGCGGAGGATCCTTCGCGCTCGCTTTGCTAGCTCCCCGGTGAGTTTCGCCCACCACACCCGCTGAACACCGTGGTGGCGTCTACGGTGGGTTCGAGTAAGCAACGTATGCACGGTGCCCGCCGGACGGGGATCGTTCTACGGTGGGCCCTCGGCGCGGTGCCTCCGCATGATGCGGGTCTGCTGCTGTTTGCCGTCCGGATTGCGGGTTCGTCCCTCGCACCGGGCGCTTCGCGCCTTCCCCGGGGAGGTACCGGGCTCAGCCGTTGGTCAGTTTCGCCACGGCCCACTTGATGTCGGTGGAGATGTCGGCCTCCGACAGGCCCGTGAGGCGGGCGATCTCGGGCGGCGGAAACTGGTCGTAGTAGAAGAGAAAGAGCAGTTCCTGCTCCGATGGCGAGAGTCGGCGGAAGCGCGCGACCAGCACGTTGTCAGTGTCCGCCCATAGACGGGTGGCGACGCTCATCCCGACGACGTCTTGCAACAGCAGCTCGAAGTCGTCGGTGAGCAGGGTGTCGCTGGCCAGGAGCGCCTGGTTCACCTCGCGGACGACTTCGACCTTGACGTCGAGGTGCTGGGCGATTTCGGCGTCGGTCGGGTGCCGGCCGAAGTCATGCAACAAAAACTCCTCCGCCTCGCGGATCATGAGTCCGTAGTCGCGCAGGGCCCTCGTTACGCCAGTCTGCATCCCGGACCACAGGATTCCCCTGGCCACCGCCTTGATTCGCACCCAAAGGAAACCGGGCAGGTAGCCTCGTCGCGGATCGTGCTCCCGCACCGCCAGCACGAGGCCGAGGCCCAGAATCTCCTCGGCGAGGTCCGATCTGCGATAACGCCCGGCCACCGATTTCGCGATGCGCTGGGCCATCGGTACGCACTCTTCGATGATGGCGTTTTCCATCGCCCGTCTCACTGGATCGTCCTTCGGGAGATGCTGGAACTCGAGGCACCGGTCCCGCAACTGCCGGGCGACCTCGGTCGGCCGCAGCGGAGGAAACGCGTTGATCACGTGCTTGTAAGAGTGGTCGGGACGCAGGAATGTTCTGGTGAACCTTTTGATCAGGGTTTCGTCGGGCAGCACGCCGTGTTCCAAGTCGCGAACGTCGTCGATCGTGATACCAAGCTTGATCGCGAACTGGGCTCGGTTCCTGCGCTCTAGGACGCGGACGTCGGCGAAGTAGTCGGCGAATCGCTTGTAGCGGCTCGGGTCCTTAATGCCGCTCCATCCATGGCCGAGCCGCGACGCGATTTGGTCGAAGGTAAAGCCGGCGTTGGGCGCCTTGTCGAGCAGGTCAAGCAGGAACGCCTTGGTCGGCACGCCACGGCCGGCTCGGTACCGCGAGATCGTGGCCGGCGCGTGGCCGGTCAGCCGGGACAGCTCGACCGGGCGCATGCCTAGAGCCGCCAATGCGGCCTCGATGACATATTGCCCAGCCTGCCGACGTGACAGATTGGGCGGAATCACGCCGCTTTTTCGGTTTCGGGTCATGCCTGATAATTTATGCCAATAACCGAATATAGAAGATGAATCGTCCGATTTGTGACTCGCGCCTGAAATCGGGTAACCCGGCGAGCGTGGTTATCGTTGTGCCTATTCACCCTCGGGCTGTTCGGCCCTAATTAACACCAAACTTAACGACGCGACCCCCAGGCGGGAATGCGGTTGAACAGTCCGCTCGGCGCGCTGGCGTTAGGACTGCGCGCCGAGCGAGTTCGACATGATCAACAGAGCCGGGCCTCGGGTGGTGTCGGCTCGCTGCGTCGTCAGCTACTCGACCGCGACAAGGCCAGTCACCTGGCCAACCGTCGCATCGCCTGCTCGTGCATCGCTGGGAAAGGCCCCGGCGCGGCGAAGGGGGGCGAGCACTGCGATCCGCTCACCGGGGGCCTTCGGCGGGTGGACGAGATCTTGCGGCTGGGCATCGTGGGGGGCTTTCGCCTTCGTGGTTCCGCATTTCTCGCGCCGACCGGAAACGCGCCGAGGGTAAGAAACACAACGCCGCCCTCATCTGCCTCGCCCGACGACGCGTCGACGTCCTCTACGCCATGCTCCGCACCAAGCGCCCAGACCAGCACAGAACAGCGGACGAACCACGCCTCGCGGCTTGACAAACCCATAGGGACACCCCGATGACCGCGGCGGGAGGTGCCCGCTCGGTTCGAGCTGTTCGGCGGCAACGCCGCGATCGGGGTCAACGCCGTTGCCGCCGGCCCGGGCGGGTTCGTGCTGGCCGGCAACCGTCACGGCGCGAACGGCCGGGCCGGCGCGGTGGTGTGGCGGTCGTCGGACGGCAGCCAGTTCTCCCTCGTCGACGGCGACCCAGCGCTCTCCTCGGACGCCGCCGCGATGACCGAGGCGAGCGCGGCTGCCGCACTGGCCGACGGTACGTGGCTGCTCGCCGGTGCCCTGCAGCGCCGCAACTCGCCCGGCGCCGCCCGCGAACCCCTGGCGTGGCGGTCGACGGACGGCGTGGCCTGGCAGCGCGAGGTGCTCCCGGACGCGGCAGGGGACACGGCGGTCGAACGGATCGCGGGCTGGTCGGACGGGGCGCTCGCGGTGGGGGTACGCCAAGGACGCTTCGCCTCCTGGCTCCGGGGTCACGCGGGCGGCTGGCAGTCGGCGCGACCGTTCGGATCGACGAGCGGCACCGAGGTGCCCCGGGTTGCCGGCCTGGCGGTCAGCGACGGCCACGCGGTAGCGGTGGTCTGCGACGGCACCACCTATCGCCTCTGGCTGACCACCGACGGGATCGGCTGGCGGCCGGTACCCGCGCCCGGCCGAACTGTCCTGCGGCCGGCAGCACCATCTCACGGTCACGCTGCGCGGTGGTGAGCTGCTGGCCGGTGTCGACGACGGTACGCAGGCCCGGCTGCTGCACGCGGCAGTCGACTGATCGCTCGATGTGGAAGCGCCGGAGTCGCGGCAGTTGGAGCGCTCCGGCCGACAGACGGAGATTTGGCTGGCGACTCTTCCGACTCGACGGCTCCGGCTATGTCGAGCACGCTGTAGTCGAAGCGGGCGGGGTGTTGACGGCGCGCGAGCCGTTCGTGTTTGAAGTCGACACCGGTGCTTTGCTGCATCGGGCACCGCGAACGCGGAGATAGGCGATCATCAAGACGGGCGCTGCGGCCAGCGGCGCGCGGATCGTGATCGGGCCTCGGCAAGGACCCGGCCGGTCAGCTGCTGGACCGCACCTCGCATGCGATGGCGGCGCTGCTCGACGCCGAGCCGGTGCCGTTCCCGGGTGGGTGCATCGAATTTGTGCTCGACCCGCCCGGTTTCGCGCCGCGGCTGCGCGAGGTGCTGCGCGACGAGTGATGTAGATCACGGCTGAGGAGTCGCCGGGAATGCGCTGGTGAATGGCTACCAGTGCATTCTCACACGTACCTCATGTCTGCAGAAATCGGGCGACTTCCGATGCAACTTCCACCCTTTCCGCAACCGCAGCTGGAATGCTGTAGTGCATGGTCCGGAGGTGGCGGAGTCGTATTTTGATCATCGTTTCGATCACGCTCATCGGCTTTCTTGGATTTACCGCGAGGTATTTCGTGTGGCCACGCCTGCCCGCGCTCCCGGCGCACTTCGATGCGATCGTCGAGCTGGCCGGGCCGGGCAACGACGACCGGGACCGGCTCGCGATCGAGCTGGCCAAGGCGCACCGCGCCGACTATCTCGTGCAGTCCACGCTGGAGTCCGACGCCGAATCGGGCCACTGCCTGCCGGCGGAGCCCGGTGTGACGGTGCTGTGTTTCCACCCCGACCCGAACACGACCCGCGGCGAGGCGCGGGCGATCGGTCGGCTCGCGCAGCAGTACGGCTGGCATTCGGTCGTTCTCGTGACGACCGCCGATCACGCATGGCGCGCGCGGTTGCGCGTAACCCGCTGTTTCCCCGGCCAGGTGTACGTGGCCACCTCGCATCTACCACCGCTCTACTGGTTCCGGCAGATTCCGTATCAATGGGCCGCGTCCGGAAAGGCGGAGTTCGTGCAGACGAACTGCTGACCGCGATCGACCTGTTGACCTGGAGCGCGCTCCAGGTGGCAGCGTCGACCGCATGAAAACGCGATTTCTGGGACACAGCGGCATCGAGGTCAGCGCGCTGGGCATGGGCTGCTGGGCGATCGGCGGCCCGTTCTGGAGCGGCGAGCAGCCGTTCGGCTGGGGCGAGGTCGACGACGAGGAGTCGATCCGGGCCGTGCACCGCGCGCTCGACCTCGGCGTCACGTTCTTCGACACCGCCAACGTCTACGGCGCCGGGCACAGCGAGCGGGTCCTCGCCCGCGCCCTGGCCGGCCGCCGGGACGAGGTCGTGATCGCCACGAAGTTCGGCGGGACCTTCGACGAGCGCACCCGCCAGGCGGGCCCCCAGGACGGCTCGCCGGCCGCCGTCGGCCATTCGGTGCGCGAGTCGCTGCGCCGGCTGGGCACCGACCGCATCGACCTCTACCAGTTGCACATCAACGAGCTGCCGATCCCGGCCGCGCTCGAGCTGGTGCCGGTGCTGGAGGACCTGGTCGCGCAGGGGCTCATCCGGGCGTATGGCTGGAGCACCGACCACCCCGAGCGCGCCGACGCGTTCGCGGCCGCGGGCCGGCATTGCACCGCGATCCAGGCCGACCTCTCGGTGCTGCGGGGCTCGTTCGGGGTGCTGCCCGTCGCCGAGCGCCACGACCTCGGCGTGATCGTGCGTGGGCCGCTGGCGATGGGGCTGCTCGGCGGGCGGTACACGGCGGACTCGGTGCTGCCCCGCGACGACGTGCGCGGGCTGAGCCCGGAGTGGATGACGTACTTCACCGACGGCCGCCCCACACCTGAGTTCCTGACCCGTATCGAGGGCATCCGCGACGTGCTGACCTCGGGCGGGCGCACCCTGGCGCAGGGCGCGCTGGCGTGGGTGTGGGCATACGATCCGCGGACGGTTCCGATCCCGGGCTGCCGCACGGTCGCCCAGGTCGAGGAGAACGCCGGCGCGCTGGCCCACGGCCCGCTGACGCCGTCCGAACTGGGCGAGGTGGAGAGGTTGATGGGCCGGGGATGAAGCCTGCCGAGGTCGGCGGCCAGACCACGGACAATCCTGACCATTCCTTTACCAGGTGTGGTCACGGGCGGCCGGCGAGCGCCGGTTCGGGGCGCTGGGTGGCCGCCTGGGAACGGCGGGCGCGGAAGGCGAGCATCAGCAGTACCGCACCCAGGAATGCCACGACCGCCGCGGACGCCGCGGTCACGTGCATGGCCGCGATGAACGCATGGTTGGCCGCGTCGGCGAGGTCCGGGCGTTGCAGCGCCTCGGCGACCGCGCGGGTGTGTTCCGCGGACGGCGAGGCGGCGTCGCGGGCCTCGGCCGGCAGGCTCGCCAGCGACGGCTCGATCCGGTCCCGGTAGGTCGTGGTGAGGATCGTGCCGAGCAGCGCGATGCCGAGCACGCTGCCCACCTGCCGGACGGTGTTGTTCACCGCCGACCCGGCGCCCATCCGGTCCAGCGGCAGGGCCGCGATGACGGCGGCCACGGTGGGCGCGATCGCCAGGCCCATCGCGGTACCGCTGACGAACCCGACGGTGCAGAAGTAGACCAGCGGCGTGTCGACGTCGAAGGTCAGGTTGGTGAGGAACGCGCCCGCGACGACGAGCAGGCCCACGCCGCTGACCAGGCCGACGCCGAAGCGCCGGGCCAGTCGGGCGCCCAGCGGGGAGCCGGCGGCGACGCCGAGCGCGCCGGGCAGGAAGGCCAGGCCGGTGTCCAGCGCGCTCATGCCGCGGGCGCCCTGCAGGTAGAAGTTGCCGTAGAACATCTGGCCGGTGATGCCGAAGAAGAGCGCGGCCAGGGCGAGGTTGCCGGCGCTGAACCGGCCGTTGCGGAATAGCCGCGGGTCGAACGACGGCTCGGGGGAGCGCCACTGGAAGACGGTGAACAGCACGAGCAGCGCGAGGCCGAGCGCGACCGGGCCCCACACCCGCCAGCGGGCCCAGTCGGTGTCCTGGCCGGCCTCGATGAGCCCGTATGCGAGGAGTGCGAGCCCGGCCGTGGACAGTGCCAACCCGACCGGGTCAGGGCGTCGCCGCTGCGCCAGCTTCGGATTCGGTACGGCGACCGCGACCCCGATCAGCGCCAGCGCGACGACGGGCAGATTGACCAGGAAGACCGAGCCCCACCAGAAGTGGTCCACGAGCACGCCGCCGAGCAGCGGGCCGAGCGCCACGCCCACGCCGCTGGAGGCCGACCACGCGGCGATCGCCCCGGCCCGGCGCTCGGGTGGGAAGGTCGCGCCGATGATCGCCATCGAGGTCGGCATCATCATCGCGCCGCCCAGGCCCATCAGGCCGCGGGCCAGGATCAGGCCGGTCGCGCCGCCGGCCAGATGCTGGCTTTCGGCGGCCCAGACCGACGCGGCGCCGAAGCAGAGCAGGCCGAGCACGAGGATCGTGCGGTGGCCGTAGCGGTCGCCGAGCGCGCCGGCGGCGAAGAGCGCGGTGGCGAAGACCAGCGCGTACGAGCCGACGGCCCACTGCAGTTCGCCCGGCGTCGCGCCGAGGCCGGTGCGCGGGTCCGCGATGCGCTCCAGGGCGATGCCCAGGATGGTGGTGTCGATCCAGATGAGTACCGCGGCGATCACGAGGACCGACAGCACTCGGCGCTGCCGGGGTACGTTGATTGACAGGTCCCTGACGGTCACGTTTGCCACGTTCGCAGGAATGACAGGTACCTGTCAATAGCCCGGCGGCGCACAATGGTCGCGTGAACGCCGCCTCGGACGCCTGCTCGACCTTCCTCGTCCGGCACGCCTGGCTCGCCCTGCGCGGGGTCGTGGCCGAGGCGCTGGTCCAACACGATCTGTCGGTCGCGCAGTTCGCGTCGCTGCTGATGCTGGACGAGGCGCCCGGGCTCTCCGTGGCGGACGTGGCGCGCAAGGTCTCAACCGCCCGCCAGTCGGCCAACGAGATGCTCGGCGGGCTCGAGCGGGCCGGCCTGGTCGAGCGCCGCCCGCACCCCAGCGACCGGCGCTCGCAGCAGATCTTCCTGACCGAGGCGGGCCGCGCCCGGCTCGGCGAGGCGATGCCGACCGTCCGGGCCGTCGAGGCCCGGCTCGCGGCCGGCTTCACCCCGGAGGAGCTCGCCGTCGTCAACGCCTGGCTGGTCCGGATGACCGAGGCCGCTGCCGCGGATGGCGAGGAGATCCCCACGCTCTGATCTAGACAGGAGTGTGTTCCAAGTCACATCATGGATGGGGCGGGAGGTGCGGCATGGAACTGCTCGACGGCATTCAACTCATGCAACACGCCATCCAGACGCCGGTCGGCGACCCGGCGTGGCGGCCCGAGGTGAGCCGCGCGGTGGCACAGCTCAAAGCGGCCTTCGCCGAACACGTCGAGGTGACGGAGGGCCCGGCGGGCCTCTACGCGGGCGTGATCAACGATGCGCCGCGCCTGGCGTCGTATCTCGACGATCTCGTGGGCGAGCATCGCTCGGTCTGGACGGCGCTGGACGAGCTGGAGGGCCCTCTGGCGGACCCGCACTCGCACGAGTGGGTCCGCGAGCACGTGGACCTGCTCATCCGTGAGGTGTGGCAGCATCGCCAGCGCGGCGCCGACCTGCTGTACGAGGCCTATGTGACCGACCTCGGCGGCGAGACCTGACGGTCCGCTTACGGCCACCCGCGGCGCGGGGTCCGCCGCGGCGCGCGCTCTACGCTCGAACGATGGGGCAGCGCGTGCTCGTCGTGGACGACGATCCGACCGTCAGCGACGTCGTCCGGCGATACCTGGAGCGGGCGGACTTCAGCGTCCGGCTCGCCGGCGACGGCCAGGCGGCGCTGGACGCCTACCGCCTCGAACGCCCCGACCTGGTGGTGCTCGACCTCATGCTGCCCGGCATCGACGGGCTGGAGGCCTGCCGCCGGCTGCGCACTCAGGACCCCGGCCTGCCGATCATCATGCTCACCGCGCTCGGCGAGGAGTCCGACCGCGTGCTGGGCCTGGAGATCGGCGCCGACGACTACGTCACCAAGCCCTTCTCACCCCGCGAGCTGGTCCTGCGCGTGCAGTCCGTCCTGCGCCGCAGCGCGTTCCCGCAGGCGCAGGCCGGCGAGCTCGTCGACGCAGACCTGCGGGTCGACGTCGCGCGGCGCCTGGCGACCCTGCGCGGCCGGGAGCTGGCGCTCACCGTGCGCGAGTTCGACCTGCTCGTGTTCCTGATGCGCAACCCCGGGCGGGTGCTGCGCCGCGCCGAGCTGCTGGAGCAGGTGTGGGGCTGGACGTTCGGCGACCAGTCCACCGTAACCGTCCACATGCGACGGCTGCGGGAGAAGGTCGAGGACGACCCCGCCGATCCCCGGCGCATCCTGACCGTCTGGGGCGTCGGATACCGGTACGAATATGCGTGACGTCCTCTACACCTTCCTGATGGCGCTCGGCGGCTCGCTCGCCGTCGCCGTCGCCGGCCTCGGCGTGCTTCGGGCGCTGCGCGGCCGCTCCGTCACCGCGCACATCGGGGTGATCCTGCTCGTCACCGTGCTGAGCGTGCTGACCGGCATCCTCGGCGCGGCGATGCGGATGTTCATCTCCGACCACGACCTGCACGTGCTGCTCATCGTCGTGGGCACGGCGGCCACCGTCTCGCTCGCCGTCGGGCTGTGGTCCGGCCGGCGCCTCGCCCGGGCCAGCATGTGGGCCGCCGAGGCACGCGAGCGGGAGCGCGAGGCCGAGGCGCGCCGGCGCGAGCTCGTCGCCTGGGTCTCGCACGACCTGCGCACCCCGCTCGCCGGCCTGCGGGCCATGGCCGAGGCGCTCGACGACGGCGTCGTGTCCGACCCGCAGACCGTCGCCGACTATCACCGACGCATCAGCGCCGAGACCGACCGCATGGCCGCGCTCGTCGACGACCTGTTCGAGTTGTCCCGGATCAACGCCGGCGCCCTGCGGCTGTCGCTGTCCGACGTGCCGCTCGGCGACGTCATATCCGACGCCATCGCCTCGGCGACGCCGTTGGCCGCCGCCGGGAACATCCGGATCGTCGCGGAGCCTTCCGGGGGTACCGCCGGCTGGCCCGTCGTCCGCGGATCCGTCCCCGAGCTGTCCCGGGTCGTGAACAACCTCATCCGCAACGCCATCCGCTACACCCCGCCCGACGGCACCGTCACGGTCACCGGCGGACAGGACACCGGGGGCGGCTGGCTGGCCGTCAGTGACACGTGCGGCGGCATTGCGGAGGCCGACCTTCCGCGGGTGTTCGACGTGGCGTTTCGCGGGGCACCGGCGCGTACCCCCGCGAAGGACGCGGGCGGCGGACTCGGCCTCGCCATCGTGCGCGGCCTCGTCGAGGCCCACCACGGCGCCGTGGCCGTCGACAACGTCGGCGAGGGCTGCCGCTTCGTGGTGCGGCTACCTACCGCAGACCGTCCAGGGCGTGCCGGCACGGGTCATCAGGCCGCTCCGGCAACCGCGGGATGACGTCGAGCAGCACCCGCCGCAGCCGGTCGGTGTTCTCGGCGAAGACCCGGAAGACCTCCTCCTGGGTGACGCCGTGGTCCCCCTCCACGCCCGCGTCGAGGTCCGTGACCAGCGCGATCGACGTGTAGCACAACGCCAGCTCGCGGGCGAGCACTGCCTCTGGGTGGCCGGTCATGTTCACCACCGCGCCGCCCATGCTTGTGTACCAGCGCGACTCCGCCCGCGTGGAGAAGCGCGGCCCCTCGACCACCACCATCGTGCCGTCGCCGGCCTCGATGCCGTGCTCGGCGGCCACCTTCGCCACCACGGCCCGCCCGGTCGCGCAATACGGGTCGGCGAAGTTCACGTGCACGGCCCCGTCGTCGTAGAACGTCTGCACCCGCCCCGACGTTCGGTCGATCAGCTGGTCGGGCACCACGAACGTGCCCGGCCCGAGCTCCGGCCGCAGCCCGCCCACCGCGCACGGCGCCAGCACCTGCGCCACGCCCAGCTCCCTGAGCGCCCACAGGTTCGCCCGATAGGGGATCCGGTGCGGCGGGTACTGATGGTTCCGCCCGTGCCGCGGCAGAAACGCCGTGCGCCGCCCGCCAACCGAGGCGATCGTGATCGCGTCCGCCGGTGGGCCATACGGCGTGTCGACCACGTGTTCCTCGGCGTCGTCGAGCAGCGAGTAAAGCCCCGAGCCGCCGATCACGGCGACGTCCGCGAGTGAGGTCACGGAACAGACCCTAACCGGGACGCTCGGGTCAGGCTATGGTGCGAGACATGACCCTCGCACCCCGCTTCGCGAAGATCCACCCGGCGCGTCCGATCACCGGCCGCCCAGTCGGTGATGTTTGCTGGTGGGGCTGATGTCCATGCACGGGGATCTCGGTGGGATGGAGGGGCATTCGTCCGGCCAGCCCCCGACCGGCCGCGGCTCACCGCGGCCCGGATCAAGCAACGGCCGGGGCGCGTCCAGAAAGCGGCGAGGGAGGGCGATGGAGTCGTTGACCGGGCGATTGCTGGTGGCGACGCCCGCGCTCCGCGACCCGAACTTCGAGCGCACCGTGGTCCTGGTGGTGGCGCACGAGGAGGGCGGCGCGCTCGGCGTCGTGCTCAACCGCGCGACCGAGGTCCAGGTGGCCGACGTGCTCGGCGGCTGGGGCGCGCTCGCGGGTGAGCCGCCGGTAGTGTTCGAGGGCGGCCCGGTGCAGCCCGAGGCGGCCATCTGTCTGGCCCGCACCCGCCCCGGCGTGGAGGACTTGGCCGGCTTCAACCGCGTCTCCGGCGCCGTGGGCACCGTGGACCTCTCCGGCGACCCCGACCTCCTGGTGGCCGGCGTCCTGGGCGTCCGCGTCTTCGCCGGCTACGCCGGCTGGTCCCCCGGCCAGCTGGAACGCGAAATCGAGGGCGGCTCATGGTTCGTCTTCGACGCCCTCCCGAGCGACGCGTTCGCCCCCCGCCCCGACGACCTGTGGCACATGGTCCTGCGCCGCCAGGGTGGCCTCATGGCCGCCGTGGCCCACTACCCGGCCGACCCGACGCAGAACTAGACCACCCGATGTGACCCCCCTCCGCAAGGTGTGTACTATTCCGTGAGTGCCCGCGAGAGCGGCACAAACCAGATGGGGCCGTGGCGCAGCTGGTAGCGCACCACACTGGCAGTGTGGGGGTCAGGGGTTCGAGTCCCCTCGGCTCCACCCATCTGAAGACACGGCGAACGCCCTGGTCACCGCATCGCGCGGGGAACCAGGGCGTTGCTCGTTTCAGGGCCTAACCCTTCGCCGTGCTAGATCTGTGCCAGATCACGCCGCGAGACGCTCGGCGGCGTCCTCCAAAAGGGCGTCGAGGGCCGCTGCGATCTCGTGATCGCGGTCACGGGTGGCGTGCTGGTAGATCATGGCCGGCTCGCTCGGCCGCTCGCCGCGGACAGGCCCACGCCTGTCGGCTGGCGCGGATCGCGCTTCATCGGGCCGCCGACCACGACGCGGGCGGGCGGCGCGCGAGTACGCCGGGCCGCTCCTCCGAGGTCAAGGGCGCTTCGCGTCGCAAGCGACGGCTCTGCGGCCGCCCTTGACCTCGGAGCCTCTGCGCCCCTTCGGGCAGGTGGTCGCGGGCAGGCCGGTGGCCTGCCCGTCCAATGCCGCGCGCCACCACGCCCCGCGCCGTGGCGCCGCATAGCCCGCGCCGACGACGTCTCGGCGAGCGTCAAAGCTGAGTTGACAGCCAGTCCCACAGCGCACCATCCGTGACGTAGCACCGTCACCATGAAATTGGCTCTGTGCAGTCAGCGGAGCCAGCAGACGGGCCGAGCTACACAGCGGGTGAGATGTCGGGTATCCGAACGTTAGATCAAGCGGCCGATATGGGGTTGATTGGGTGATTAGTCCGAAAGCGGAACCTAGAAACTGTCGTACCCATGTGCGATCGTAGGGATCACCGGCCGAGGGAGGTACCCGTGACGCCTACCCAGCACCGAGTACGTCATGCCACGACGCCGCAGCCCAACGCATGCCGTTGGTGCGGTGTTCCTGAGCATGAACACGGACAGCGATGGGCGCCGTCCAAGCGGTGGCATGTGTGGGAAGTGCCTACGCCAGCACAGCGAAAAGCTCGAATGCTTTCGCGACGAGCACTAAGAGTCCAGGGCCGCTAACTTCTCCAGCTCCAAGAAGACGTTGCGCAATTCCGCAGGAACCTCATCGGCGCTCCTAAGGCTGCGAGCCATCTCGTACATCATCGATGCTTTCGACGTTGGTCCATTCTCACTGTTAGTCTTGAAGAGTTCGAGAAGTTGGGTGCTGAACTTGCCATTCCTGGGCGCCTCAATGTCGCTTGGGACCCAGGACCTTGAGTCAGTTCGAGGCCAAACGGAGTTCGCCACGCTGCACCATTGCGTGTCTGTAAACAGATACTCAAGTTCCTTGTCTGGGTCGCCAAGAGGTCGGACGTGGCTGATATTTAGCCCCTCTTTGGCGAGATTAGCCTTACTGAAGATCTTAAGCTTCTGGCTGTCAGCGTCGACGACCAGCAGAACCTGACGCTTCGACCTGGCCAAGTACCCGATGAACTTGAGGGCACCTTCGTTATTGTTGCAGCCGACAATGACAATTCCGGCGGAATGGATGGGCCGGCCCGTGCAGAGCCGGAACAACAGCGGAAAGCACTGCTGCTCTGTCACCCCTTCCACTCCGACAAAACAGCGCTCATGTAGGAGCACAGTGTTCCGTAGCCCCAGCGCGGCGGCTATATCGGACAAGTGCTGACCATTTGTGGCATCATCAAGGTCCGACAGCAGGGCGTCCATACGAGTCCGCTCGCGATCGAGACTAAGGTGAACAATGTCCTCGATCGCGGCACCGTCGACCAGGTTCATCGAGTGCGTAGCGATCATCATCGAAACGCCCGGAACCGCGCATTGTTCGCGAATTAGCTTCATAACACGCCGCTGCTGGAGATAGTCTAGATGCGTGTCCGGTTCGTCATACGCGAGGACGACGTGCTGCAGTTCTTCCGCCACCGTTTGATCTTCTGCATCCTTCCGAAGCAGATCACTCGTCCATTCCCAGATAGCTAGACTAATTCGACGAGCACGACCGGCACCAACCGCGCTAAGGCTCACGGCCTCGCCGTTCGTGCGAGCGAGTAGGAGCTTGGTGGACCGGAGTCCCGAGGTGAAGGATACGACCGGCTCGACGTCTACAAGCACAAGGTCGGAACACCGCTGCTTAATGTGATCGATCAGACCTTGAGCATCGTCGCGCACCCGCTTCGCGAGTTCGCTTTCCAAATTGTGAACCTGTTGCTTAAGGTCACCATCTTCAAGGTGAACTTTGTAGCGGCTATTCAAAGCCGCCTTCACCACCAATTCGGCCGACTCTGCGTCACCAAAACGCAGGAATCTGGGCAATGCGTACTTGATGCCGTTCGAGGCGACCGACCAGGCCTCAGTCTTTGGCTGGGTTTCAGCGAACTCTTCTAGCGCAGAAAGCCAACTGCTCTTTGTCCGCGCGTCGGAAGCAGCCACGACGCCGAGGTCTTCGGCGATCTCTTTAAGCTGTGACAATGATTTCGTACCGAGTTCTCGCAGGTTTTCGTTTTCCGGTACAATACTCAGAACTTCAAGCTTGACCCCGCCATCGACGACAGAAATGCGGCGAATCTTAACGCGACTTGGCAAACCTAGGTCGGCTTGCTCCTTTTCAGATACTGAGAACTCACCCTCAACGCATGTCGTGCCGACTCGTTTCTCGCCGTGCTCCGTGTTGGACTCAACCTCGGAATTGATCGTAGCAGTCGACGACTCAAACGTACGGTCTTCATCGCTGACCGAATAGACTCCGAGCAGAAATGCCAGTGCATCCAACGTCGCCGACTTACCGCTATCGTTGTGGCCAGTCAGGATCGTGGGACGCCGCACAGGAATTGGGCCGACCGCCTCTAGGCTGCGGAACCCGGCGATCGACATCGACATGAGTTGCATCAAGGTCCTCCCACGCCCCTTACGCCTGCCGCACGGAGCGAATGCCTGATCGAGCTTCCACGAGCCCTCGGGTCTAGCACAGTCGGCCAGCACCTACCGCGCAGGCGCGCCGAAGAGTTCAGAACCTGACCAAATGGGCGACGCCTATGTACCTAGGCGCGACCGGCATGCTAGCCGATCGGCCGCAAGGGTCACCTCCGATCCTCAAACTACCGTCCGTGAATGCTATGTAGCCCTACGTTACTGCGACATATGCCTATAAGAGCCCTCGTTGTGCAAATCACTCGCGCGTTCAAATGTGAGCCCGTATCGTCGATCGTCGGCGCTTTGCAGACCGGCCAAGACCTATGTTCCCGTTCATGGAGCAGACCTAATGGATCTTCACAATCTGGACGACGTAACGCGAGAGATCATGATCAGCGAGTTCCAGCAGGATCTTGATACAGGCAGACTTTATCTGGGTCGACGCCTGAACAGCAGGGGACACCAGCGGTGGCCCGAGATTCTTGCGGACGCTCTGAGATGCGGGGGTCCCGCATCTCTCGCTGATCTGATCCGCGCGGAGCGCCTGCTTCTCGCGCGTGAAACGTACCAGCGCAATGGCAAGCCTTACGAGAAGAAGGTTCCTGTCAACGCGGCAGACACCCTGGCGGAGGGTGAGTTTGTCCGTTTCTACATGAGAGCCGTATGCGTTCGTGCGATCAGTGCCATGATGAAGGTTCAGGTCTACCGAGCGAAGGCTGTCAACGACCCACGACTTGAGTCAGCTCTCAAGATCGGCCAGTTGATCGACCCTGCGGCGCTTCTTGACGATCTTCGAATGCACGTCGGTGTCGAGACAGCGCTTGGACTGCCGCCGGGTCCGAACTCGGGCCTCTGCGTCCGGCTGAGCTGAGTAGGAGCGCAGGTTCGACTCTGTCTCGGGCGTGCCAGATCCGTGCCAGATCGGTCAGTGGATTGAGGGGCGTGGCGGGGAAGAGCGGGGAAGTTCCAGCTAATCGGCGCCTTGAGTCGGTGGCAGGTCGGGCGGCGTTACGGGCACAGTCCTGGCAGTGTGGGGGTCAGGGGTTCGAGTCCCCTCGGCTCCACTCATCGATCGGCGCTCCCTGCTCAAAGGCGGGGGGCGCCTTTTTCGCCTTCGCGATTCGTGGATTCTTCGCGCTCGCTTCGCTCGCTCCGGGCGGGGGCTTCGCCACCCGCACCCCCGTGTCGGTGGTCTCCCTTATCGGTTCCGTTGCGCGCGTTCTTGCTTGGTGTTCGCCTTCGCTTCGCTCGGCTTTGCTTGGCCTTCGGCCTTTGCCTTTTTGCTCTTGTTCGTTGGGGTTTTGGCCGTTGCTCCCGTCAGGCACCGGTCGGCGCTGGGGCGCCTCCCTGCCGACTGCGTGGATAGTTGCGGTTTTTGCCTCCGGCGGGGCCTGCCGGCCGGGATCCCGGCGGGTGGACCGAGTGCGCCGGGTCGACGAAAAGTCGTCGCGCCGACTCCGATGAGGCCTACGGCAGAGGCCTCAGTTCGCAACGGTGGGCGGTGTTCGTCTGCATCTGTCCGGTGTTCAGTGTTTGATCAGCGGCGTAAGGTCGATCTCGACGTCGTGGCCGGCGGTGGTGACGACCACGCGCGGACGGTCGCCGGCCGCGGCGAGGTAGCTGGCGAGTGTGGACAGCAGCATGTCGGGGCGGCTCTCGATGCGGCTGATTTCCGACTGCGCGACGCCCATGGCCCTGGCGAGTTCGACCTGCGTGAGGTCTGCAGCTTTTCGTACCGCGGCCAGGTTTTCGGCATAGATGCGGTCGGCCTCGGCCATCTCGGCGCGGATGCCGTCGACACGGTCTGCGGCACTGTGCCGTGCCCGTAGGCGGGCAATGCGTGTCTGGGCGGCTTCTGCGCCGACGAATGTGGTGGACTCGGCGTGGTTCGGCTGGTTAGTCGTCGTCGCCTCCATCGGTCTGTCTGAGGTGGTCCTGGCCGGCGGTAGCGACCGGCTCGTGGCGCGGAAGCCGCCGACGGTCGCCGTCGGGGTTCTCGGCGCTCATACTGTCGGTTATGGATCTGCAAGTGCGCGCGGACGACGGTTGTCGCCTGTGGGCGAACAGCACCGGTGATGGTGACCCACTGGTTCTCTGTCACGGGGGTCCGGGCCTGTGGGACTACTTCGATGACGTTGCCGAGCTTTTGCGCGGTACGGCGCGGGTCGTCCGGTGGGACCAGCGCGGCTGTGGGCGTTCTGAGCTATGCGGCCCTTACTCGGTCGCCCGGTCGATCGCCGACCTCGACGCGGTGCGGGAGCAGTCGTCCGTAGCGCGAATGGCTTTGCTGGGGCATTCGTGGGGTGCGCACCTGGCGTTGCGGTACGCCATTGAACATCCCGACCGGGTCAGCCACCTCATCTACGTCTCCGGAACCGGCGTTGATCCCGAACGCGGTTGGCACCCGCACTACGAACGCAACCTGCGCCTGCGGCTCGGCAACCGTCTGGGCCGGTGGGAGGCACTCAGCGCCCGCACTCGCACGCCAGCAGAGGACCGCGAATGGGCTGTGCTGCAATGGTCGGCCGACTTCGCTGACGGCAGCGCGGCGCTGCGACACGCCGAGCGCATGGCCACGCCATGGCTGGGCATCAATTACGACGGGGCACTGACCGCCCGGCCGCTGGTGGCACAATCGCGCCGAGGAGGCAACGCATGAGCGCGTACCAGGCCCGAATTCCCGCCTGGGTGACCGGCGAGGCCGAGGAGCCGGAGAGCGTCTCCACGCTGCTGTACCTCGACGAGGTCGAGTCGATCGAGTCGGTGCGCGACGTCCTGCGGCTGTGGTACGGCACCGCTGGCGGCGCGCTGCTCGCAGCCGCCGTTCCCGAGGGCTGGGCCCCGCCGCGCCCGAGCGTCTCGGCCACGCAGTGGGTCTCCATCGCCGAGGACCGAGTCGCCGGGGCCCGGTTCACCCGCTGGGACCAGGGGCTCAACGAGCAGCTCTACCACCTGCAGGGCAACTGGTGCTTCGACAGCGAGGAACCCTACATCCCGTACGCGGTGAGCACGTTCGCCTCCCGCTCCCACCTCGACGGTCCGCGGCAGCTCGTGCTGCGGGCCGGGGCCAGCTTTCCACCGCTGCGGGAGGAGGGCGTGCTGGCCGCCGCCGTCGAGCTGGTCCGTGTCGTCGCCGACGCCGCAGATCTCGCCTACGGCCAGATCTCCTTCAGCGCCATGCCGGACCGGTTCGATCCCTACCAGCCCGGCCTCAACGCCGGAATCAACCGCGACCCACGCAAGGCGACGGAGCCGGCCCGGGCCGCGCTGCGCGGCTACGACTGGGTCACCGTCGTACCGCCGGAACTGGTCGAGCGGCTGGGCGGCGCCGACGCGCTGCGGGCCACCGGCGCCTTCCACCGGGTCGTCGGTCTCGCCCACGGCGGCGCGCTGGCGCAGGCCACCGAGTCGCCGCGGGCGTTCACCCGGGAGGCCGCCCGGGCTGTCGCCGACGCGCTGCGGCCGGTCTTCGCGTCTGTGCGCACCGCCGAGTCGTGGGGCGTCGAGGTAACCGATGACGTGGCCGGGATGGTGCGGCAGTGGCGCATCGAGGGCTACGGCTACACGGACCTGGCCCTGGTGGCCGACCGCATCCTGGGCTCCGACGCGGGAACGGACTGGCGGCTCGGCATGGCCCTGTGCCGGGAGAGCGCCGTAGTCCTCGGTGAGGACGCCGACGAGTGCCCGTGGAGCTGACTTGGGTTGAGGCCGGAGCGCGGATATACATAGATCCACGCGCATGGCCTTGCACTGCTGCGTGCCCAACTAGTTTGCCCTAGGGGGACTGCCGATGCCGGGACCACCGGTGCCATCACATCGACGATTATTGTCGCCACGGGTTGGGGCTCAACGGCGCACGTGGCACAAGTGAGGTATCGGCTGCTCGGTCGTGACGCTGTCAGCATCGACGACTGCATCGCGGATGTTCGGCGGGTGGTCGAGCAGTTCGGGCAACTGGCCGCGTTGCGCGGGCTCGAAGCACCGCATCTGGCCTCGGGCGGCAGTTCGGCCGGCGCTCATCTTGCGCTTGTCGCAGCGATGATCGCCCAGGATGGGCCCACTCCGGGACCGAAGTCCGGCATCGCGGCCGTCGTGGCCCTCAACCGTCAGGCAGCCTCGATCGCACGGTGGCCCCCGTCTACGCCACCGTGCGATCAGACGCGACAGTGCTTATGCCGCGCGGGCGGGTTCGCTCTTGAGCCGAACCCGCGTCTTCCAGGCTGTGTTGATCAGTTCCCGGCGACCTTCGCGTGCCGCTTCTCCACGGCCTCCTGCTGCTCGGCTGTGGGCAGCACGCCGGCTTCGCTCTCCGCGGTGGCCTTGGTGACCACCATGAACCGCATCGCTGTCTCCTTGTGTCAGGGTGCCTTCTCACCTATACGTCGAACGGGGGTCGGCCTACTCGACACCCTGCCAGAAGTTTTTTGCCGACCCGCTATGACGGGCTCGGCGGGTCGGCGTGCGGAAGCGTCGGGGGTCCTAGGCAGTTCATGCTGCGGGCCGGGGCCAGCTTCCCTCCGCCGCGGGAAGAAGGGCGTTTTGGCTGCCGCCGTCGCCCACGGCGGCGCGCTGGCGCAGGCCACCGAGTCGCCGCGGGCGTTCACCCGGGAGGCCGCCCGGGCTGTCGCCGACGTGCTGCGGCCGGTCTTCGCGCCTGTGCGTACCGCCGAGTCGTGGGGCGTCGAGGTAACCGAGGACGCGGCCGGGATGGTGCGGCAGTGGCGCATCGAGGGCTACGACTACATGGACCTGGCCCGAGTGGCCGACCGCATCCTGGGCTCCTACGCGGGAACGTACTGGTGGCTCGGCATGGCCCTGTGCCGGGAGAGCGCTGCGGTCCTCGGTGAAGTGCCCGTGGAGCTGACTTGGGGTTGAGGCCGGAGCGCGGATATACATAGATCCGCGCGCACTTCGTCCCCTCCTCAATCCGAGTAGACGTGGCGGCCCCGGGATCTGGTGCACGCGGCCTAGACCGCCGCGCGGACGGCGGTCGCCGTTCCGGAACTGCCCGGGCTGAAGGGCATGGACATGCCGCAGGTGCCGTGGTCGGGCTTATAGCCACGGGCCGGTCAGGACGGGCACCGGCATCACCCGCCGTCGACTCGGCCGTCTGAGCCTGCTCAGAGCGCGGCGCGCTCGTTCAGCGTCTGGCTGTCCAGTGGGAGCTCGAGCCGGGTCCGAGTGCCGCCGCCGGCCGGGCTGTCCAGCGTGAGCCGCCCACCCAGTGCCTCGACCCGGTCGACGAGGCCGATGAGGCCCGAGCCGCGCTCCAGCGCCGCTCCGCCGACGCCGTCGTCGGCGACGGTGACGCGCACGCCCGCGGCGTCCGAGGCCACGCTCACCGTCACCGCCTCGGCCTGGGAGTGCTTCGCGGCGTTGGCCAGGGCCTCGGAGACGGCGTAGTAGACGGCGATCTCGACCGGCTCGGGAAGACGAGCCACGCCGGCCACGTCGAGGCTGACCGGGATCGGTGAGCGGCAGGCCAGCGCCCCCAGGGACGGGCCGAGGCCGGATCGGGACAGCAACGCGGGGTGCAGGCCCTGCGAGAAGACCCTGATCTCCTCCAGCACGCCGTCAGGTCGCGGACCACCTCGTCGAGCCCCGCGCGGGCCTCGGGCGCGAGCGTGGAGCCGGCCTGCAGCGCGCGCAGCTCGAGGCCCACGGCGACGACCCGCTGCTGGATGCCCGCCGGGCCAGCGTCTCGATCGCCCACTCCTCGACCGGCTTCTCGCGCCGGGTCGGCCCATCGCCGAGCAGCCGGTGCAGGGCGGCGAGGTGCCGGTCCGCCTCAGCCGCCCGGCCCTGCACCGTCAGGACCCGCATCCCGGCGCCGGCGGCCGGCCCGGCGAGGCCCGCCAGCAGCGCCGACTTGCCGGTGCCCAGGTCGCCCAAGACGAGCGGCGCCCGCTCCTCGGGCCCGCCCGGGTCCAGCAGGGCCAGTAGCCGGGAAAGCTCCTCGTCGCGACCCTCCAGAACGATCGTCGGCAGCGGCGGAACGTGCGGACATGTCTGGTCCTCCCGTGGTGCCGCACGGTTCGTGCGGCCACTCCATTGGACCGTCCGGCCGCGGCCGGGACATCGTCAGAACTGGTGACCCGGTCTCAGGCCGCCGCGCTGCGCGAGGTGCTCAAGATCAGAAATGGTGAACGTGGGGGCTGTGTCGCTGATCCTAGCCGGCTTCCCAGCTGAGTCGAGCGGGTATTGCGCTTGGTCGGGATTGAGCAGCGACGCGGGGACGTCGGGATAGACGCTCAGAAACAGGATGTACCGGCCGCCCTCACGCAGCGGCTTGGCGCCTGCCTCACGGAACGTCTGTCCGTCGAGCGTTCCGCCAAGCTGCTTGATCGCAACCGTGCTGCCGACCTTGACATCGCCCTTGTACACCTTGTGCGCATCTGCTTGAAACACCGTCACGACCATCGGTGTGGCGGTGGCGTCTTGCCCCTTGTCCGCACCGGCGTTCGGGTTCAATTGCGGGTCGTTCGCCGGTGGGGTCGAAGAGCGCAGATATTGCGTTTTCGTTCCCTGGTTGACGGTAGCCTCAATTACGAGGTCGGCTTTGTTGAACAATGCCGGCAAGTCGGAGTATGCGGGGTAGTCGGCGTTGTATTCGACGACCTGCTGCTGGGCCGTCACCGCGGACGGCGTGTCGTTGTGACCGCAGCCGGCCAGCGCCATAAGAAGCACGCCAGTTGCAGCGATCGAGCGAAACGTCCCGGTGGACAATTGACTTCCTCGTCTCACGAGTAGAGGTTGCCGACACCACGTCAGACGTTGCCGAACGCGCATCGGTTCCCCAGCCGCCCGGGGTTGATCCGGCGCCGGCGACCGGTGCCGGCAGACGGCGGGGGACTCACCCGTCGTGGCATCAGCCGACAGACGACGTGTTCGCTGCGATCACGCGAGGTCGTACACGGTCACGGGGATGTCCCGGGCGCACGGCCGGGCGGTGATCAGCGGTTCGACGCGCTCCCAGCGGCCGCCGGCCAGGCCGGTGCCGATGCGGGGCATGTGCACCGACGCGGCGAGGCGCTCGGCGTGGTCGGCGAGGGTGGCCAGGCAGCGGTCGAGCGCGTCATACCGGATCGGCGGTCCCTGCGAACCCGTCCGCATACCGTGCTGGCCGATCATGTTGGCGGCCCAGAGGTAGTCGCGGACCTGGATCAGCCGGACCGCGCCGAGGCCGAAATGGTTGTGGGCGCGGTTGCGGTGCCAGGCCCGGTAGTCGCGTTCCGGATCGGGCCAGCGGCGGGACACGGCCACCACGAAACCCTTGCCCCAGCCGCCCAGGTCGTTGCACACGTGCGCGATCACCTTCGGACCGGCCGCCTGCGGACTGGTCGCGTCGCCCTGGCGGATCGTCAGCGGTAGCACCTGGGACTCAGTTCAGCGTCTGGCCGGGGAGGACCACGGCGAAGGCGCGCGGGAAGCCCAACGTGTCCAGGTGGCGGGTCTGCGCGTCGGCGACCGTGACCGTGGTGGTCCCGCCGCGGGAGGGGTTGAAGCACCGCAGCGCGCCGTCCTCGTGGCCGACGATGAGGACCCAGTGGCGCGGGATCGTGGCGCCGATGAGCATGGCCACCGGCCAGCCGGATTCCACCGCGGCCAGCACGGCGCCCAGGTCCTTGCGGAACAGCCGCCAGGTGTACCGCACGCCGAGCGCCTCCGTGTGCGCGGAGATCGAGGCCGCCACGCCCCACGGGGTGGTGCCCAGCTTGCGTGGCCACAGCCGGTTGGCGGCGGCGTGGATGCGGTGCTGCTCGGCGGCCGAGTCGGTGACCGTCGCGCCGTAGGCGGGGTCCAGCGCCGCCGACGCCACCAGCGCCACGGTCGGGCCGCACGTGTAGCCGTCGGTCTGCCGGACGAACAGGTAGTCAGCCACGGCGCAGGAGCCGGCCGACCGCGGCCATCATCTCTGTCGCCATCTCCTCGCCCCGGCCCTCCTCGGCGCCGTGGTGCATGCAGTGGCGGGCGTGGTCGTCGAGCAGGCCGAGCGCGACCTTGTCCAGGGCGGCCTGGATCGCGCTGATCTGGGTCAGCACGTCGATGCAGTACCGATCCTCGTCGACCATCTTCTCCACGCCGCGGACCTGGCCCTCGATGCGGCGCAGGCGGCTCTGGAGCTGGTCCTTGGTCGCGGTGTACCCGCGCGGCGTCGCGGTAGTCATGCCTGCCAGCATACCCGTTTCACATGGAACCCCCTGGGGGTATAAAATCCGGCACCGTGCCCTTTCCGGCCGCCTAGGCGATCCGCTGCGTGGGCAGGCGCTGCGGCAGGACGACGCAGGTGCGGCAGCGGGCCTCGTACGTGTATGTCCCGTCGTCGGGCAGCGCGGTCGAGGGCGCGAGCTCGCGGATCATCGGCTCGCCGTGCTCGAGCACCTGCGTGTACACCGCGGAGAAGGAACGGCACCGGTCGCACACCGCGCGCCGGTAGGTCACGCTCGCCGGTCCGAGCTCCAGCAGCGCGCGCACCGGCGCGAACAGCTCGCCCCGATGGTCGAGATCGATCCCGGCGGCCACGACCCGCGTGCCGCGATCCAGCAGCCGTCGCACCACGGCCACGTCCGACAGCGCGAACATGTGCACCTCGTCGATGCCGACGACGTCGAGGTCCTCGTCGAGCGCCGCGGTCAGCGACGTGGCCTTCACGGTGGCGAGCGCCGCTCCACTGCGTGACACCACGCCGGCGTCGCGCACGTGCCGGGCGCTCTGAAACACGCGGTGCCGCGCGTCGGTGTACTGCAACGGCGACAGCAGGCTCACGAGCTCGAGCGACTTGCCGCTCTTCATCGGCCCGAGGATGACGGTCAGATCCACGGCGCAAAAGGGTACCCGGGCTTGCGGCCGCGGCCCGGAGCGGGCATGTTTGATTCATGGACCCCGCCACGCCACTGAGCCGCCTGCGGCGTGGCGTGCGACGACTCGCGCTGACCATCTGCGCGCTCATCCTCGGCGCCGGCTTCACGCCCGCCCTGCCGTCCACGGTGGAGCCGCCCCAGCCCGCGCCTATCTCCTTCACCGCCGCCGGCGCCTCGTCCCAGCGGTCCACTGTGGACGAGCCGGCCGCCGAGCCGGCCCCGCCCGTCGCCGACCACGCGGAGCCCGCGATCTCCGGCGCGTTTTCCCTGCTCATAGGCCGGCACGTCGGGGCCGTGGCGAGCCGGGCCCCTCCCGCGCACCAGGCGTGAGACGATCCCCCCGATCCGGTTTCGCTCCTTCGAGGTGCCCTCCTCATGCTGAACTTCTCCCACGACGTCCAATACGCCCTGGCGATCTGGCTGGGCCTGCTCGCCGCCATCATCATCACGTTCCTGGTCGTGACCGCACTCTCCCGCCGCGGCTACGTCGGCCCGTCCTGGTGGAGCCGCCTGCGCAAGGCGATCCGCGATCCCGAGGCCGCCCGCGAGCGGCAGGCCAAGGTGGAGCGCAGCGCGCGGGAGATCGAAGAGCTGCAGCGGTACGGGGCGGAGATCACTGTCGTCGCCGAGCGCGCGACGGTCATGGCCGAGCGCCGGCGCGCGGAGTGGGAGGCCGCCCAGCACACCCAGGAGGCGGCCTGGCGCGCCTACGAGGAGGCCGAGCAGTCAGTCGACCGCCTGCGCCGCGCCAACGCGTTCCCGATCCCCGAGGACGACCCGCAGTTCCGCCGCCGCCACCTGGTGCGCATCGCCAACGACGCCCACGGCCGCGGCGAGATCTCGGCCGCCGACCTCGCCGACGCGCTGATGCACCGCAACGGCTGGGATCCGCAGGCGCACCCGTTCGTCCAGGAGCTGACGCTGCGGCGGGTCATCCGGGACCGGAGGTTCCAGGCATACCAGGAGGCGTCGGAGATCGAGCGCCAGGCCGCGAACGCCGCGGACATGGCGGCCGGCGCGAAGCGAAGCCTGGACGACGAAGCCTTCGACGCGGCGCTTCGGCTGCGCAAGGCCACGGCGGTGGCCCCGGAGCGGTCGGCACCGTCGTTTCTGACCGCACCGGCGCGTTCCTGACCCGCGCCCGACCTGCGCCTTGGTCGCAGCTGAACGTGCGGCCTGCCCGCAGGCGTGGTGGCGCTCCGGCTGGCTGGGGGAGCGTCGCGGGATCAAGCGGTGCACCGACCGGGCCGAGCCAGGCGCGTCCCCGCGGGTCGTGCGGCCCGGGCGGGTGAGCGCCGGTGACGAGGTGCGCATGGTGTTCACGCCGGTGCACGGCTGCTGACCTTCCGCGGGCTGGCGGTGAGCCGGACCTGCTGCCCGGGCCGCCGGCGGCCGAGGCGCCGCACGGCCGCATCCGGGAGCGCGTCCTAAGCCGTCTGCAGTGAGCGCTTCGACAGGCCCATGAAGTAGCCGTCGATCACCGAGCGCACCGGCGCGTCGGGCCGGTCGGCGGCGCCGAGCGTGACGAACAGTGGCGTGTAGTGCTCGGCGGTCGGGTGCGCGAACGGCATGCCCGGCGCCTGGCTGGCGAACCGGCTCAGCGTGTCGACGTCGCCGCGGGCCAGCGCGTCGGCGGCCCAGGCGTCGAAGTCGGCGGACCAGCCGGGCGGCTTGGCCGCGCCCGCCCAGTGCTCGCGGGTGAGGAACGGCAGCCCGTGGGTCATGAACCCGGACCCGATGACGAGCACGCCCTCGGAGCGCAGCGGACGGAGCCGGCGGCCCAGCTCGAGCAGGCGGTCGGGGTCGTGCGTGGGCAGGCTCAGCTGGAGCACCGGGACGTCGGCCAGCGGATACATCACCATGAGCGGCACCCACGCGCCGTGGTCGAGCCCACGGCCGCGGTGCTCGTGCAGCGGCTCCGAGTCGGGCATCGCGGCGGCGACCCGCCGGGCGAGCTCGGAGGCGTCCGGGGTGGCGTACTGCAGCGTGTAGAACACGGGCTTGAAGCCGCCGAAGTCGTACACCAGGGGGGTGGCCGCCGGCGTGGCCGACACGCTGAGCGGCGCCGACTCCCAGTGTGCGCTGACGATGAGGATCGCCTTCGGCTTGGGCAGCTCCAGCGCCCAGTCGTGCAGCTGCCGCATCCACTCGTCGTCCTCCAGCAGCGGCGGGGCGCCGTGGCTGAGGTACAGGCTGGGTAGCGCCCCGTCCTCGGGCGTCCAGGAACGCTGCTCGCGGCTGGCCGGCACGGCGGCGGCGAGGTGTCGATCGAGAAGGGGCAGTGTGCTCATGTACTCAACGGTAACGCTTTAGTTGAGCGCTCAACAAGGGCTTGCGAAGAAATCCGATATGCCCGGCAGCGGAGTTGACCGGACATATCGGATGAGGAGGTGAGGAGGGGATGGAGCCTCAGTTGGGGTCGGTCATCGCGAGATCCGCGGCGTGCCGCAGTGCCTCGGCGACGGCGTGGGTCTCGGCGGCGCCGTACACGAGGAGGAGCTCGCGGTCGGGCCCGCCGCGGCGGTCGGTGGCGGTCGCGCGCTCCACGACGACGCGCGTGGTGGTGAGCTGGTCGTCTACGGAGATGTCCATGTCGGCCACGCCGATGTCCACCTGACGGACGAAGAGTTCTTCCATGAGCAAAAGCGTGGCGCCGCCTACCCCGGGTCACGCCGCCCCGTGCGGGTTATTCACCCGTCGCCGGAGCGGACCGCCGGCTCCCGGCGTGCGGGGGCGGCGCCGAGGCGCACGAGCGGTGGGTCAGAAATGGGCGCGGGCGGCGGTGGTGACGAGGAGCTTGGCCTCCTGCAGGTGGGCCTTCTCCTCTGCGGTCACGTTCGGGTCGGCCGTGCGGCGGCGCGCGGCCGCCTCGAGCTGGGACAGCGGGTTGTCGCGGGTGCAGCTCAGCAGCGTGTCCAGGAACGGCTCGGCCTGATCGGCGAACGGGCCGGGCAGCACCGCCACGCTGGCGATGATCAGGGCCGTCATCGCCACATCGAGCTCCGGCGGGCCCTCCGTGCTGTTGCGCCAGTCGATGACCACCGGGCCGCCCTCGGTCATGACGACGTTCTCCGGGTGCAGGTCCAGGTGCAGGATGCGGGTGCCCGGGTCGGTCGCCGCGCGGACGCGGACCTTGTGCAGCCGCTCCAGCAGGTCGGCCAGCACGGTGGCGCCGGAGTGCAGGTCGATCGTGCCGTCGTGGAGGGCCTGCAGCATGGTCGGGCCCTCGAGGCGCTCCAGGATCAGGTCGGCGCCGTCGGCCGCATAAACGCGCGGCGCCGGGTAGCCGTGGTCGGAGACGTATCGCATGATGGCCGCCTCGGCCGTCACGTCGCCGCCCCGGCGGTATCGCCGCAGAACCCGCCGCTCGTCGAGCGCATATACATCAGCGTCCCGGCCGCTGGCGAGAAGTGCGGGCATGCCGCGACTCTACGTCCCCGGGCGAAATCCTTCAGCCCTCGGGACCGCGGCCGGCCGCTCTCGTCGGTGTCGGAAAGCCGTGTGTATCTCAGAGCCAGCCGTTCTCCTCGGCGAGGCGGACGGCCTCGGCACGGGTGCGGGCGCCGGTCTTGCCGATCGCGGCGGACAGGTGGTTGCGTACGGTGCCCTCGGACAGGCCGAGCTGACCGGCCACGTCGGCGACCGTGCCGCCCTCGCGCGCGGCGCGCAGCACGTCGGCCTCGCGGGGTGTCAGCGGGCTGTCACCGCTGGCCAGGGTCTCCGCGGCCAGCGTCGGGTCGACGACGCGCAGGCCGGCTGCGATCCGGCGCACCGCGTCGGCGAGCTGCCGGGCCGGTGTGTCCTTGACCACGAAGCCGGAGGCGCCCGCAGCCATCGCCCGGCGGAGATACCCCGGCCGTCCGAACGTGGTCACCATCAGCACTTTGCAGGACGGCAGCGCCTTGCGCAGCGCGGCGGCGGCGGCGATGCCGTCCAGGCCCGGCATCTCCACGTCGAGCAGCGCCACGTCCGGGCGGTGCTCGCGGGCGGCCGCGACGACCTCGTCCCCGCGGCCGACCTCCGCCACGACCGTCAGGTCGGTCTCGAGGTCGAGCAGCGCGGCGAGCGCGCCCCGCACGAGCGCCTGGTCGTCGGCGATCAGCAGTCGGATGGCCACCCCAGCATCGTGTCACGTCACCGGGGGCGTGGCCCGCATCACTGGGCGAGTTCGGCGACCGTGCGCACGGCCGCGGCGACGACGCCGGCGGCGAAGGAGTAGTCCAGCGTGTCCGCGGTGTCGCCGGGGCGGTGGTAGTGCGGGTTGCGGTAGTCCGCGGTGTCGGTGACCAGGAGTGCCCGCCGCCCGGTGTTCCAGTACGGCACGTGGTCGCTGCGCATCGCGACCTCGCGGGCGAAGCCGGGCAGCACCAGCGGGAGGCCCGGGACCTCGAGGTGCCCGGCGAAGCGGGCCAGCAGGCCCTGTGAGGCCTCGTCCGCGACCAGCGCGATGAAGTCGCCACGCTCCGGCGGGTCGACGACCCCGGCCAGCTCGCCGGGGAAGCGCTGCCGGGCCGCCGTGAAGCCGATCATCTCGAACACGATGGACTCGGTGCGTGGCGTGATGTGCGCCATGTGCGCCTTGCTGCCGAGGAAGCTCTCCTCCTCGCCGCCGAAGAAACAGAACCGGATCGTGCGGGCCGGCAGTTCGGCGTCGCGCAGCGCACGAGCGGCCTCGAGCACGCCGGCCACCCCGCTCGCGTTGTCGTCCGCGCCGGGGCTCTCCTCGACCGAGTCCCAGTGGGCGCACAGCTCCACGGCGTCGTCGGAGGTGCCGCCCTGGATCTCGGCGACCAGGTTGACCTGGTGCAGCTCACCGCCGTAGCGCTCGACGCGCACCGCCAGGCCCATGGCGCTGAGCTCCTCGGTGATGTACCGCAGGCAGGCCGGCACCCCGGCCAAGTCCTCGAATCGCGGCCCGTGCGCGGTGAGCGCCTCGACGTGGGTGCGCAGCCGTTCCGGTGAGATCACCGTCACAGCGTACGGGCGGTCTGGACATGGAACAGCCCCCGAGGTTCCAGCGCTGCATGCGCGTGGACCGGTCGGACTACACCGGGAACCCTCGGGGGCTGGGTAACTGTCTCGTATTCGCCGGCCGCCATCCGGGCGGACGCACGAAATGCGAGTCCAGAGGACGGCGACTAGCGGACAGTCACCTCACGAGTCCCATTGCTACACAATTTTGGACCACCTCCTTTCCCGTGTACGCCTAACCTAGCCAGCGCTGTGGATCGGCGGCAACGCTTTTTCGGCAGTCACCCGGTCAGCGCCGGGTGAGCCGGCGACACGGCCGGGTGCGGGTGCGCCGGCAGCTACGCTGCGCGGTGTGAGTGAACCGACCGGCGAGGAGCCCGGCCAGGACGTGCTGGACCTCGCGCACCGCATCTTCGACCTGGCCCGCTCGGGCGCGACCGAGGAACTGGCCGGCTACGTCGACGCCGGCGTGCCCGTGAACCTGACCAACGACAAGGGCGACTCGCTGCTGATCCTGGCGGCGTACCACGACCACCCGGCGACCGTCGCCGCGCTGCTCGCCCGCGGAGCCGAGGCCGACCGGGCCAACGACCGGGGCCAGACGGCGCTGGCCGCCGCGGTCTTCCGGCAAAACCCGCGGACCGTCGGCACGCTGCTCGAGGCCGGCGCCGACCCGGATGCCGGCGGCCCGTCCGCGCTCGACACGGCCCGCTTCTTCGACCTGCCCGCGATGCTGACCCTGCTGGAGGCGGGGCGATGAGGGACGTCGAGATTCGCGGCGACATGATCCGGCTGGGTCAGTTCCTCAAGCTCGCCGACGTCATGGAGTCCGGGGGCGAGAGCAAGGAGCTGATCCTCGACGGCGAGGTCACCGTCAACGGCGAGGTCGACACGCGCCGCGGCCGCCAGCTGCACCGGGGCGACGTCGTGCGGGTGCTCGGCGAGACCCTGCGGGTCGCCTGAAGATCACCGTACCCAGCAACTTCACAGCGCCGTTTGCGCCGCTGCCCAGGTCGGCGGCTCATGCTTTGCGTGTGACCGGCGCCGGAAAGCCGGAAGCCTCCCTGGATGGTCCACCGGCGCACGGTCACGCCAAGCGTTGCTCACGAACGTTGCTGTGCTGGGGTGGTCAGCGGAGGCAACGGTGATGCGGTCGAGGTCGGGGCACCACCTGCCGGGGGTGTTCCCGGCCTCGACTGTGTTCCGGCCCGCCTGCGGGCCGCACGGTCACCGTCGCCGTCGCGACCGAGCCCAAGCCGCCGCCCGCCGGGAACGGAACCCGGGTCCCGCGATACCCCGCGCCGACGGAGCAGCGCCGGTCGTCGGCGGACAGATATGCGATCACGCTGGAACGGGCGCGCGGACGGCGGCCTGCCGGATCTTGGCAGCGCGGACCTGGCAGGGCCGGGGCCGCCCTTGAGGCAGGCCCCGGCCCGGTGTCTCGCGGGAGGAGCGATCCGCAGGTGAGGCGGCCCGAGTCGGGAAATCTCGGGCTATGGGGTCAAGACCACCTTGCCGCGGACGTGGCCGGCGCCGAGCAGGCGGTGGGCGTCCGCGGCCTCGGCCAGCGGCAGTTCGCGGTGCAGGGCCACCCGCAGCAGGCCGCGGTCGGCCAGGTCGGCCAGCCAGCGCAGGTCCGCGGCGGCGGGCTCCGGAGTGATGTACCGGCCGCCGGCCGGGGCGATGGCCGGGTTGACCGTCGAGACCGCGCGGGCCGGGTCGCGCACCTCGCGCAGGGCGGCCGCGGTCGTGTCGCCGCCGGCCAGGTCCAGCGACACGTCGACCGGCTCGGTGAGCTCGGTGACCGGCTCAGCGCCAAGCTCGCGCAGGAAGTCATGGTCGGCGGGGTCGGCGGTGCCCAGCACGCGCTCCGCGCCCAGCGCGCGGGCGATCTGCACCGCGAAGTGGCCGGCGCCGCTCGCGGCGGCGTGGATCAGGACCACGTCGCCCTCGCCGGTGCCGGCCGCCCGCAGCGCCTGCAGGGCGGTCGCCGCACCCTGGGGAACCGCGGCGGCCTCAACGAACGTCAGGCCGGCAGGCTTGTGCGCGGTGTCGCGCTCCGCGACGGCGACGCGCTCGGCGTAGGCGCCCTCGGCGTAGGCGTACACCTCGTCGCCGACCACGAAGGCGGTCACCTCCGGGCCGCGGCTCACCACGACACCGGCGAGCTCGTGGCCGGCGACGGGCGAGCCGGTGAGGGACAGGTCGGCCGGGTTCACGCCGGCGGCGCGGACCTCGATCAGAACCTCGTCCGCGGCCGGCTGTGGGTCGGGCACGTCCTGCAGGGACAGGACTCCGGCGTCGTCCTGGGCGGTCAGCGTGATGGCCTTCACGCCTCCATGTCTAGCGGCTCCAAGACCCGCATGCGGGCGGATATGGCCAGGTCGAGGGAGGTGAGATGGTCTACCCCGGCGATGGTGAGCCGCGACGCCACCCCGGCCGGGGCCCTTCCGTGACCGACGGCGTCCTATGCGCTGCACCGCTTGACCAGCGTGGTAAGGAGCACCGGCGGCTCATCCGGCGCGATGAGTTTCGGGCTCGGTGCCAGGGGTGGTAGCGCAACCCCAGCGATTTCGTGCTGACGGGGGAGACTATTCTGCCTGCGGGGTGACGTGTTGATCGCACTGCCGATCGCCCGGCGCCTCGAGGAGCTGGCTCGCCAGCTGGTTCAACAGCCCCAGGAGGCCTTTCGTGACCACCGTCGCACCGAAGCCGATCGTCACCAGGCCCTGGCCGGTGCACAAGCCGGTCAAGGGCTCGGCGTTCGCTCGGCTGCTGCGCACCACGGACGCGAAGCAGATCGGCCTGATGTATCTCGTCACGTCGTTCGTGTTCTTCATGATCGGCGGGTTCATGGCGCTGCTCATGCGCGCCGAGCTGGCCCGGCCGGGTCTGCAGTTTCTCTCGCCCGAGCAGTACAACCAGCTGTTCACCATGCATGGCACGATCATGCTGCTGTTCTTCGCGACGCCGGTCGTGTTCGCCTTCGCGAACTACATCACGCCGATCCAGATCGGCGCCCCTGACGTCTCGTTCCCCCGTCTCAACGCGTTCGCCTACTGGCTGTACGTGTTCGGTGGGTCGATGACGCTGATCGGCTTCCTCACGCCGGGTGGCGCCGCCGACTTCGGCTGGTTCGCCTACGCGCCGCTCAACAGCATCATCCACTCGCCCGGCGTCGGCGCCGACCTGTGGATCGTCGGCCTGGTGCTCTCCGGCCTCGGCACGATCCTCGGCGCGGTCAACATGATCACCACGATCCTCACGCTGCGCGCGCCCGGCATGACCATGTTCCGCATGCCGATGTTCACGTGGAACATCCTGGTCACCAGCGTCCTGGTCATCATGGTCTTCCCGATCCTGGCCGCCGCGGCGCTGGCCCTGGAGGCCGACCGTCGCCTCGGTGCGCACGTGTATGCCGCCGAGACCGGCGGAGCGATGCTCTGGCAGCACCTGTTCTGGTTCTTCGGCCACCCCGAGGTGTACATCGTGGCGCTGCCGTTCTTCGGCATCATCACGGAGGTCATCCCGGTCTTCAGCCGCAAGCCGGTCTTCGGCTACAAGGGCCTCGTCGGCGCGACGATCGCGATCGGCGCGCTGTCGATGAGCGTGTGGGCGCACCACATGTTCGCCACGGGCCAGGTCCTGATGCCGTTCTTCTCGTTCCTGAGCTTCGTCATCGCGGTGCCGACCGGCATGAAGTTCTTCAACTGGATCGGCACGATGTGGCGCGGCCAGATCACCTTCGAGACACCGATGCTCTTCGCGATCGGCTTCCTGGTGACCTTCCTCTTCGGTGGCCTCTCGGGCGTGCTGCTGGCGAGCCCGCCGATCGACTTCCACGTCTCCGACACGTACTTCGTGGTGGCCCACTTCCACTACGTGCTCTTCGGCACGATCGTGTTCGCGGTGTACGCCGGCATCTACTTCTGGTTCCCGAAGATGACCGGCCGCATGCTCGACGAGCGCCTGGGCAAGATCCACTTCTGGCTCACCACGATCGGCTTCCACGCCACGTTCCTGGTGCAGCACTGGCTCGGCACGCAGGGCATGCCCCGGCGGTATGCCGACTACCTGGCGACCGACGGCTTCACCACGTTGAACACGATCTCCACGATCGGCTCGTTCATCACCGGCCTGTCGACGCTGCCGTTCATTTGGAACGTCTGGAAGTCGTACAAGACCGGCCGGGTCGTCGAGGTCAACGACCCGTGGGGCCACGGCATGTCGCTTGAGTGGGCGACGTCCTGCCCGCCGCCGCTGCGCAACTTCGACAGCATGCCGCGCATCCGCTCGGAGCGCCCGGCGTTCGACGCGAAGTTCCCGGCGCACGCCCCCGGCCACTCGCTGGAGGCCCCGCCGCCCGGTGGTGCCAGGCCGCTGAGCCACGAGGCCGACGGCGGCGCGACGTACGAAGAACAGCGCTGACGCACCGCTTCTCCAGGACCGCCCCCGAGGCCATCAGGCCGCCGGGGGCGGTCCCGTTTGTGGCCGCTGCCGATCTGAGCCGGGAGCGGCCTCATGCGCCCCGTTTGCGGCGGCTTCGTCGCGCCGTCCCTGGGCGCCCGCGGGCCTTGGAATGCCGCGGCGTTGGCGGCCGCTGGGTCGCTGGGCCGCGTCGCCGGAGACTGTTGCTGGGAACGCGGGTCGGCCAGAGAGGAGGCCGAGCCGGGTCGGGCGGCGCCGGGCGGCCGTGCGCCGGCCAGGCCGCGGCCGTGCGGCTGTGTGTCAGGGCGGCCGTGTCGCCCGTGCTGGGCCGAGCCGCCTTAGGCCACCGTGATCTCGGAGGTGGGAGCACGGCCGCCTCGGTCGCGTCGAGCGACCGGCCGTCGGCCCGACCGGCCGTCGGTCCCGGCAAAGGTCGGATGGCAGGGCCTCGCGGCGTGGGTGACTTTTCCGATAAATCCGGCAACGTGGCTCAAGCGGGCGAGCCTCGGGCGGGTGACGCTTCGTATACGACACCCCGATGGAGCGCCGCCGTCGGGGTGAGGGGCGGGGCGCTCCACGGAGCGTTGTCAAGGAGTCCGGCCGTGGCCGGGGAGAGAAATGCGTTGCGTGATCGGTCAGGCGGGCTGGGTGACGCCGCGCTCGCGCGCGGCGGGGACCCTGCCGGACACGGTGCCGGGCGGGATCGGCACGCCGAGGATGTCGCTCACGCCCACCACGGCGAACAGGCGCGCGATGAACGGGTTGGGACGGCGAATGTCGAGCTTGACGCCCATGCTGTGGCAGATGCGCTTGGCAACGACGAGCGTGCCGATGCCGGTGGAGTCGAGGAACGTGACCCCCGCGAGGTCGATGACGAGGAGGTCGATGCTTCCGTCGAGCACTGAGCTCACCGCGGTGCGGAGCTCCTGAGCGGTCTCATAGTCGATTTCGCCACTCAGTGTCAGCACTGACTCTCGCTGATCCGAAGGGCGAGTCTCGATCGACAACTTCACGTGACCCTCCTGGTGCTGAGCCGTCCACCATGGACGACCCTTCGAGGTCCCGCAAGCGTAGCGAAGTCTGGCCATTTTCGCCACGCTCCGTGTAGGTGCTCCTTACGGTGCGACGTGAGAAGTCCTCACATCAGGTGCGGAACCATTTGCCCGGATGACGGTACACGTCGGTTGTTACACGGCAAGTCTATCCATGTGCCATCGGCCGTACGGTCAGCTCCTGGCCACGACCGGTTCACCGAGCAGAGTCGCGCCGGCCTCCCGCAGCTCAACCAGGGCGGATGCGGTCGTGGCCGGCTGAACACCGGCGGTGAGGTCCAGGAGCACAGTTGTAACAAAGCCCTCACGCACCGCATCGAGGGCGGTGGCCCGCACGCAGTGATCGGTCGCGATGCCGACCACGTCGACCTCGGTGACGTCCCGCTCGCGCAGCCATTCGGCGAGCCCGCGGCCCTCGGCGGTGCCCTCGAAGCCCGAGTACGCCGCCGCGTACGACCCCTTCTCGAAGACGGCCTCCACGCGCGCGGTGTCGAACGACGGGTGGAATCCGACCCCGGCCGTGCCGACGACGCAGTGGGCCGGCCAGGTGCTGAGGTAGTCGGGGTGCGCGGCGAAGTGCGCGCCGGGATCGATGTGGTGATCCTGCGTGGCCACGACGTGGTCCCAGTGCCTGCCGGTCAGTTGCCCGCCGGAGAGCGCGGCGGAGATCGACGCGGCCACGGCCGCCCCGCCGGCGACCGCGAGGGAGCCGCCCTCGCAGAAGTCGTTCTGCACGTCGACGACGATCAACGCACGCGTCATGCGGAGCCTCCAGACACGATGACCGGGACCGCCGGGTCGCCGGCGGAGAGCTTGAGCCCCTCCCAGGGGATGGAGATGAGGCACTGGCGGAGGTGCTCGCGCGAGTCGGTGAGCGTCGGCAGGCCCTCGACCGGCTCGCCGCCGCGCAGCAGGGGCCGCTGCAGCGGCCGGTCGTGCGGCTGTGGCTGCGGTGCGCCGAGCGAGACGACGATCTCCTCAGTCGCGGTGCCGGTGGGTTTGTGCCGGCGTACGGCCGTCTTGCGCCCGCCGACCGTGCCCTTGTTCTCCGAGCGCTTCACCACCGCACGCCCGTCGACCTCGACGAGCTTGTACACCAGCCCCGCGGTCGGCGCGCCCGAGCCGACGACCACCGCGGTGCCCGCGCCGTAGGCGTCGACCGGCTCGGCGGCGAGCGCCGCGATCGCGTACTCGTCGAGGTCGCCCGACACGACGATCTGGGTGTCCGTCGCGCCGAGCGAGTCGAGCAGGGCCCGGGACTCGGAGGCGAGCACGGACAGGTCGCCGGAGTCGATGCGCACGGCCCGTAGGTCGGGGCCGGCCACCGCGATCGCGTTGCGGATGCCCTGCGCGATGTCGTAGGTGTCCACCAGCAGCGTGGTCTGCTTGCCCAGCGTCGCCACCTGCGAGGCGAAGGCGGCCGGCTCCGAGTCGTGCAGCAGCGTGAAGGCGTGCGCGGCCGTACCCGTGGTCGGGATGCCGTAGCGCCGGCCCGCCTCAAGGTTGGACGTGAACGCGAAGCCGGCCAGGTAGGCGGCCCGGGCGGCGGCGACCGCGGACTCTTCCTGGGTGCGGCGCGAACCCATCTCGATCACGGGGCGCCCGCGGGCGGCGGTGACCATCCGGGCCGCGGCGGCCGCGATCGCGCAGTCGTGGTTGAGCACGGAGAGCACCAGCGTCTCCAGCACCACACACTCGGCGAACGTGCCGCTGACCGTCAGGATCGGGGAGCCGGGGAAGAACAGCTCGCCTTCGGTGTAGCCGTCGATGTCGCCGCTGAAGCGGTACTTCCCGAGCCACTCGGCCGTCTTCGCGTCCACGATGCCGCTGGCGGTGAGGAACTCGATCTCCTCCGGCCCGAAGCGGAACCTCCCGATGAGGTCCACCAGGCGGGCGTTGCCGGCCACCACGCCGTAGCGGCGCCCGGTCGGCAGCCGGCGCGCGAACACCTCGAACACGCAATGCCGGTCGGCGGTGCCGTCGTGCAGGGCCGCGGACAGCATCGTCAGCTCATAGTGGTCGGTCAGCAGCGCGCTACTCGTCACACGACCAACATATGCCACCCGTTATAGGACGCCGATCACTCCTCCGGCGGCAGGGAACGCAGCGCCGCGGCGAGCTCCGCCCGGCCGGTCACGCCGAGCTTCGCGTACACGCGCATGAGGTGGTTGTCGACCGTGCGGGAGGAGAGGTACAGCTGATCGGCGATCTCCTTGGACGGCACCCCGGCGGCGGCCAGCCGCGCGATCTGCCGCTCCCGGCCGGTCAGCATCGGCTGCGGCACCACCAGCGCCGGCGTGACGGCGTGCGGGCACTCCAGGCGCAGTTCGGCGAGGCGCTGCGCGGCCCGCGGGGTCTGCGGCGAGCGGATGCCGCGCAGCAGGGTCACCGCGCCGGCGGCGGCCTCGGCGGCGAAGAGGTACATCTCCATCTCGGCGAGTTCCTCGGCGACCGACAGCAGCGACCCGCCGTCCTCCTCGGCCATCGCCCGCACGTGCCAGGCCATGGCGGGGGCGAGCCGGCCCTCGACCGTCTGCGCGAGCTGTGAGATGCGCTCGTTGACCTCGGCCGCGAGGCCGAGCCGGGCGAGGTCGTAGAGGGCGAACATCTCGTGCGCGGCGAAGCCGTCGTTGCGGTTGCGCGCGGCGAGCAGGCGCAGCACCTCGACAGCCGTGGGGATGTCCCCGGACGCGACGGCGACCCATGCGCGGGCCTCCTCGATCCACGGGTAGAGCACCTCCATGGAGCGGTAGTGCGCCTGCTCGGCGAGGGTGAACGCGCTCGCCGCGGCGGTCGCGTCACCCAGCAGCGCGGCGATGTGCGCCCGCTCGGCGTGGGCCAGGGCCACGAAGATCCGCCCGGTGGCGAGCATGGCGCTGGCCTGGCTCGCCGCGCGGCCGGCCTCCTGCAGGTGGCCACGCAGCCGGGCCGCCTGCGCGCGGACGATCTGCAGGTAGCCGGAGCCGAGCAGGAAGTTGCCCGCGTCGGCCATGCCGGCGAACTCGGTGGCCACGATCGCGTCGACGGCCGCCATGTCACCGGCGAGGATCATGGCGGTGCCGCGGGCCAGCTCGATGCCCAGCTGGATGTACGGCACCTCGGCCCGCCACTGGGCGGCGTCGGCGTCCAGCGACGCCATCGCCTTGACCGTCTGCACCGGGATGCCACGCATCGCCTGCAGGTGGCCCATGATGCTGCGGGCCAGCGCGCGGGGCCCGGGTGCGCTCGCCGGGCTGTCGAGCACGGTGCGGGCGAGGGTCAGCGCCTGGGCGTGGTCGCCGCGGTGCAGGCGCATGGTCGACTCCACCGCCAGGGCGAGGGAGCGCTCCCGCAGGTCGCTGAGCTTGTGGGCCTGGTGGTTCATCTCGTCGGCGGTCGACGAGTCGCCCAGGCCCCACTGCGAGGTGATGTGGCGGATCGCGAGCCACCGGCTGCGCTGCGCCTCGTCGACGATCTGGTCCTCGTTCTGGTCGAGGATGAGTGCACCCTCGTCGGGGCAGCTGGCGAACATCAGGATCGTGGCGAGCGTCTCGGCGGCGTCGAACCCGCCGCCGGCGGCGACGGCGGCCTTGCCCAGCCGCATCGCCAGGGCCATGTCGTAGGTGGCGAAGGCGAGGCGGCAGGCGTTGAGCAGCAGGACCGGGTCGCGGGCGGTGTCGCTGTCCAACCGCCAGACGGCGACCCGTAGCAGGTCGTCGCGGCGGCGGGCGCCGGTCTGCTCCACCAGCGTGGCCAGTTCGGCGAGCAGGCGCCGGAACCGGGTGACCGGGCAACGGCGGCGCACGACCTCCCCGTACAGCGGATGGGCCAGCCGGACGGTGGTGCGCCGGTCCTCCACGACGACCCGCACCAGCTGCCGCTCCTCGGCGATCTCGACGGTGGCCAGGTCGGTGGCCTTGACCAGCAGCGGCAGGCCGATCGGCTCGCCGAACGCGACCAGTTCCAGCACCCCCCGCTCCTGCGGGGTGAGCTTGCCGATGCGGGCGTCGACCACCTCCGTGAGGGTCGGCGCCAGGTCGACCTTGCCGGTCCAGCGCTGCATGCCGTAGCTCTCGGTGATCTCACCGGCGGCGTGCGCGGCGATCACCAGCTCGCGCAGCAGCAGCGCGTTGCCCTGGGAGAGCTGCCAGAGCCGGTCCACGGAGGCCGAGTCGACAGGGCCGCCGAGCACCTGCTGCAGCAGGTCGGAGGTCTCCCGCAGGGTGAGCGGCCCGAGCTCGATCCGCTCGGCCAGGTCGTCCTTCCACAGCGCGCTGATCGGGTCGTGCACAGGCTCGCCGGTGCGCACGGTGCCGATGACCGTCGCGTTCTCCGAGCGGGCGACGTAGTACACCAGGGCGGCCGACAGCGGGTCGAGCAGATGAGCGTCGTCGATCGCGACCACGATCGGCCGCCCGGCCGCCTGGCGGTGCAGCGCGTCGACGGCCCAGCGCAGCAGCCCGGCCGGCGAGCCGCCCGCCGGCTGGTCCGGCGGGAGCACCTGCGCCAGGCCGCCGAGCGGCAGGCCGGCCGTCGCGGCGTTGGCCGTCGCCGTCCAGACCGCGAGTCTGTCCTGGTCAAGTGAGTTGACGCCCTCGCGCAGCAATCGGCTCTTGCCGATTCCTGGCGGGCCGCCGAGAATCAGTCCGCGACCGGTCGAACCGCAGGCGGCTTCGCCGACTCGGACCAGTTCTGCGCTTCTGCCGACAAAACTCCAGGGGGGCACTGTCGCAGCATATCGATATGTTGATTACTCGGCGTACCCACGGGAGCACGAACTTTGAGTAGTGCGTCCGGCTCCAGTTGAGTAGCCCTGACCCTGCTGCCGTAAGTGTCCGTTCACGTAGCGTTCCGGTGCCTGCCGCGCATGCCCTTGAGCTGCGCGCGGGCGGGCCTTCCCGGGCGTGCACAAGGAGGTCGCACATGGGTTTCGGGGTCCTGCAGGCGCCGCTGATCGATATGACTGTCACGTCTTCGCCGGGCCACGGCGTCACGACGAGCGGGAGTCCAGTGTCCGCCATGCCGGTTCGCGGCAGCCGGAAGCATCGGCAGCCGAGCGCCCCGCTCCAGCCGCCCCAGCATTCCTACGCGGTTGTCGCCGGCACTCCGCTCGGCGGGAAGACGGCCCTGGTCGACGCGCTGATCCGGCGTACCGCCGAGGAACCGATCGACGCCGGGGACACCTGGCTGGTGTTCCGCCACGGCGAGCGCGCCGACGCGTGGGCCTTCGTGCCCGGGCACCGCGAGCCGCGCCCCTTCCCGGACGGTAGCCGCGTCAAGGGCCCGGCCCGCCCGGCCCGGCGGATCGAGATCACGCACCCCTGTGACCTGCTGGAACGGGTCGCCCTCATCGACACGCCCGGCCGCGGGGGCCCGGACGCGGCCACCGCCGAGATCGTCGTGGACGCCGCCGCCGGCGGCCTGGGCCTGCTCTTCGTGGTCGACGCCGCGGCCCCGCTCGCCCGCGCCGACCTCGACCTGCTGGGCGCCGCCGACGGCCGGGTGGAGCGGATCGCGTTCGTGCTCACCGGCATCGACCAGCACGACGCGTGGCCGCAGATGCTGGCCGCCAACCGGGCGCTACTCGCCTCGCGCGGCCCCCGGCTGGCCGCCGCGCCCTGGTTCCCGGTCTCGCTCGACCCGGCGAACGTGTTCGGCGTCGCCGAGCTGCGCCACCTGCTCGAGACGTGGGCCGGCGAGCAGGCCAGGTTCGAAGCGCAGGCATCCGAGGCGCAGGCGGATGGACGGGCCGGCGCCCGCACCGGCGGCGTCGCCGCCACCGTCTCGGCGACGGGTGATTCTTGGGAGGAAAAGCTCCACCGGGAGATCCGCGCCCGCCGGTTGGCCGCCATGGAGCGCGTCTCGATCGACCTGGCCACCATCCACGTGCGCTGCGTGCAGGAGCTCGGCTCCGGCAAGGGCTGCCCGGAGCTGCCCCGCGTGCTCGACCGGGAGCTGCACGCGCTGTCCGTGCGCAGCACCCGCGTGCTGCAGACGGACACCCGCGAGGTGATCGGCGCCGTCTTCGGCTCGCTGCTGGACAGCCCGCCGGACGAGGTCGTGCTCGCCCGGGTCGCCGCGGCCGCCCGGCAGGCCGTGGACGCCGCGCACGACGACGGGCGCGAGCGGGACCGGGCGCTGCTGGTGACCACCACCTCCGGCGTCGCGGCGCTCACCGGCGCCGGGGCGTTGGACAGCCTCTCCGCGGTCGGCGTCTGGTCCGGGTCGATCAGCGCGGAGGACGCCTGGCAGGTGCTCCCGCCGCTGGGCATCGGGCTCAACGCCGGGTCATATGCCATGTGGCAGCCTCGGCGCGCGCCGGGTGGGCCGCCGAAGCTGCCGGACAAGAAGGACTGCCGGCGCTGGCTGCAGCAGGCGCTGCGGGAGGTCGAGGTCGAACTCGGTCACGAGCTCAGCGAGCGGTACGCGCAGCTGCGCCAAGCGCTCACGATCATCGCGGGGGACGCGGTCGACCATGGCGTGTTGCTCGCTTGATGGCACCATGATGGTATGGCGGCGCCGCAGGTCCTACCGATCGAAGAGACCCACGTCGAGGTTGACGAGGTGCCCCAGACCGACCGTCCGTGGGTGACCGTCGTCTGGAATGATCCCGTCAACCTCATGAGCTACGTGACCTGGGTCCTGCAGAAGCTGTTCGGGTACAACAAGGAGAAGGCCGAACGCCTGATGCTCGACGTGCATCACAAGGGCAAGGCCATCGTGACGAGCGGTGTGCGCGAGCGCATGGAGTATGACGCGTCACGGTTGCAGGCGCACGGCCTCTGGGCGACGGTGGAGCAGTCGTGACCATGTTCGTGCGCGAAGGAAAGGTGTGCGTCGCCCGGTTCGGTCCGGGCGAGGCCGCCGTGCTCAACGAGGTCATGCTCGAGGTGATCACCCTGCTGTCGGAGCGGTTCGACCGCGCCGACCCGGTGATCGAGCGGTTGTTTCCCGATGTGTACCGCGACGATCCCGCCCTGTCGGCCGAGCTGCGTCGCTACACGGAGGACGACCTGCGCTCGGCGAAGCTGGAGCAGGCCGCGATGCTGCTCGACGCGCTGCCGGTGGAGGGTGGCGAGGTGGCGCTCGACGAGGAGCAGGCCGAGGCGTGGCTGCGCGCGCTGACCGACGTCCGGCTCACCCTCGGCATGCGGCTGGGCATCGTGGACGACGACGTCGATATCGAGGCGGAGCTGGACGACGCGATCCTGAACGATCCGACCTCCGCCCGGGTGGGACAGCTGTCCGTTTATCAGTACCTGACGTACCTGCAGGAGTCGCTCGTCGGCGCTCTCATGGCGTGAGGGCGGTCACGGGCAAGTGTCGCTCGGGTTTCGGTACTCTGTCATGCGTGCTGACCATCGACGCCGCGATCCTCGACGCGATCGTCGCGCATGCCCGCCGGGACCACCCGGACGAGGCGTGCGGGATCGTCGCCGGTCCGGCTGGCTCCGACCGGCCCGAGAGGCACGTGCCGATGGAGAACGCGGCCCGGTCCATGACGTTCTACGAGTTCGACTCCAAGGAGCAGCTGCGGCTGTGGCGGGAGATGGACGACGCCGACGAGGAGCCGGTCGTGGTCTACCACTCGCACACCGCGACGGAGGCCTACCCGTCCCGGACGGACGTCGCCTTCGCCGGCGAGCCCAACGCGCACTACCTGCTGGTCTCCACCCGTCACCCCGAGCTGACCGAGATCCGGTCGTTCCGCATCGTGGACGGAGCCATCACCGAGGAGCCGGTTCAGGTAGTTAACGCAGTCGTGGATCCGAATGCCGTCCAGACCTACCTCTTCGGGCAGAGTCCGACGACCGTCGACTACGAGTGTCGGGCCGGCAGCTGACCAGCCGCCGTGCAGCACTCGTCCCGTTCGTCGTCGTCCACCGCTCATGCCATACCTGAGGAGAAAAATCATGGCTATCGAGGTTCGTATTCCCACCATCCTGCGCAGCTACACCGGCGGTGCCAAGACCGTCGACGGCTCCGGGGACACGATCGCTGACCTGCTGACCGACCTGGACTCGCGCCACGCGGGCCTGAAGGACCGGCTCATCACCGGTGAGGGCGGCCTGCACCGGTTCGTCAACGTGTACATCAACGACGAGGACGTCCGGTTCCTCGGCGCGCTCGACGCGAAGCTCAACGACGGCGACTCCGTGACGATCCTGCCCGCGGTCGCGGGTGGCGCCCTAGCGTTCGCTGCCGCGCACGCCCTGCGGGGCTGATCGGCGTGGCGCGCTACGAGTCCCTCCTCGACGCGTGCGGAAACACGCCGCTCATCGGTCTGCCCCGGCTTTCGCCGAGCGCCGACGTGCGGCTGTGGGCCAAGCTCGAGGATCGCAACCCGACGGGGAGCGTCAAGGACCGCGTGGCGCTGTGGATGGTGAAGGCGGCCGAGGAGTCCGGCCGCCTCCGCCCCGGTGACACGATCATCGAGCCCACCAGCGGCAACACCGGCATCGCGCTGGCGATGGTGGCGAAGCTGCGCGGGTATCGGCTGGTCTGCGTCATGCCGGAGAACGTGTCCGCCGAGCGGACCTCGATCCTGCGCATGTATGGCGCGGAGATCATCTTCTCGCCGGCGGCGGGCGGCTCCAACCGTGCCGTCGCCGTGGCGAAGGAGATCGCGGCCGAGCACCCGGACTGGGTCATGCTGTTTCAGTATGGCAATGAGGCCAACGCGCGCGCCCACTACGAGTCGACCGGGCCGGAGATCCTGCGAGACCTGCCCACGATCACCCACTTCGTGGCCGGCCTGGGCACCACCGGCACGCTCATGGGCGTCGGGCGATATCTGCGCGAGAAGGTCGAGGACATCGAGATCGTGGCCGCCGAGCCGCGCTACGGCGAGCTCGTCTACGGCCTGCGCAACCTCGACGAGGGCTACGTGCCGGAGCTGTATGACGCGACGGTGCTCACCCGGCGCTTCTCGGTCGGCACGCGCGACTCGGTGCTGCGCACCCGGCAGCTGGTCGAGGTCGAGGGCATGTTCGTCGGCTTCTCCACCGGCGCGGTGCTGCACGCCGCACTGGCCGTCGCCCATCAGGCGCTCAAGGCCGGCAAGCGGGCCGACGTCGTGTTCCTGGTCGCCGACGGCGGGTGGAAGTACCTGTCGACCGGCGCCTATGGCGGCACCCTGGCCGAGGCCGAGAGCGCCCTGGAAGGCCAGCTCTGGGCCTGAGGCCAGATCAGGCCCGATTACGCCCCGCAGGCCCGTGACGGTGCACGCTCGCGAACGCCGCGATCGTGCGCCGGCCGCCGTGGGCAAGACGGAACGCGTCCGGCAGCTGCCGGCGCGGTCGCCGCATGCTCACCGGATGCGACGAGCGAGGCCGTTGCACGTGACTCAGTCGTGTCACGTTGGCGACATCTGGCGTCCGATCATTCAACCTGGGCTGCCAGTCCGGCGTAGGCTGCGCAGCGTGACAGGCCATGCCCTACAACGGGCGGTCCGCGGATTGGATCTATCCTCACCCTGACCGGTGCGATCCACAGATTCGTTCGAAGACGGGAGACGGCGGGTTGAGGGCAGCATCATGAGGCTCACGGTTCTCGGCTGCGCCGGCAGCTTCCCGGGCCCGGAGGCGCCCTGTTCCGCCTACCTCGTCGAGGCGGACGGCTTCCGCCTGTTGATCGACTTCGGCCCCGGCTCGATGTCGACGCTGCAGCGCTACCACGGGCTGTACGCGGTCGACGCCATCCTGCTGTCGCACCTGCACTGCGACCACATGCTCGACGCCTGCTCGTACATCGTCGCCCGGCGCTACGCGCCGGCCGGACCGCTCCCGCCCCTGCCCGTGTATGCGCCGATCGCCGCACCCGAGCGGATCGTGGCCGCCTACGGCGGCGAGAACGAGCCGATGTCCATCAGCGACGTGTACACCTTCTACGCGCTGCAGCCCGGCAGCTTCCCGATCGGCCCCCTGCAGGTCACCGTGGACCGGGTCAACCACCCGGTCGAGACGTACGGCGTGCGCGTCGAGCACCAGGGCCGGGTGCTCACCTACTCGGCCGACACGGCCCCCTGCGAGCAACTCATCCGCCTGGCGCAGGGCGCGGACGCGTTCCTGTGCGAGGCGAGCTATCTCGACGGCGCCGAAAACCCGCCCGACCTGCACCTCACCGGCCGGGAGGCGGCCGAGCACGCCACCAAGGCCGGAGTGGGCCGGTTGCTGCTCACTCATCTGGTGCCGGCGTGGGGCGACGAGGCTCTCACGCTGGAGGCCGCATCGAACGCCTTCTCCGGACCGATCGATATCGTCCGACCAGGCGCCCGATACGACATTTAGGCACCCGTTTGCCGTTTGGCCAACATATCGTGGCCGCATGCATGGACGCCCCCCTCATGGTCATGGCATGCGGATCGCGATCGTCACCGAATCGTTCCCGCCCGATGTGAACGGTGTCGCCCACTCCGTCGTCCGGGTCGCCGAACACCTCGTCGCGCGTGGTCACGAGCCGCTCGTGATCGCCCCACAGCCGTCGTCCGCAGCGCGCTCGGTCACCGGCTCGTTCCCGTATCCGATCATCCGCGTGCCCTCCGTGGCCACGCCGGGCTATGGGAGCTTCCGGCTCGGGCTGCCCAGCCGGCGCCTGGCCGCCGCCCTGAAGGCCCACCGCACCGACCTGGTCCACCTCGCGAGCCCGTTCGTGCTCGGCGCTCGCGGCATGACGCTGGCCGCGTCGCTCGGCCTGCCCACGGTGGCGGTCTACCAGACGGACGTTCCCGCCTACGCCCGTCTCTACTACAAGTCCAACCTCGGCGAGCAGGCCGCCTGGCGCTGGCTGCGGCGCATCCACAATGCCGCCGACCGGACCCTGGCCCCCTCCACCGCCGCGGCGACCGCGCTGCACGCACACGGCATCGAGCGTGTCTGGCTCTGGCGCCGTGGCGTCGACGCCGCCCGCTTCGACCCCAGGCATCGCTCGGCCTCGCTGCGCCGCGCGGTGGCCGACGAGGGGCAGGTGATCGTCGGATACGTCGGCCGTCTCGCCGTAGAGAAGCGGGTCGATCTGCTCGCCCCGGTCAGCCGCATCCCGGGCGTCCGCGTCGTCGTGGTCGGCGACGGACCCGCCCGGGCGAGCCTCGAGCGGGCCATGCCGGAAGCGGTGTTCCTCGGCGAGCGGCGCGGCACGCAGCTGGCCCGGATCTTCGCGAGCCTTGACCTGTTCGTGCACACCGGCCCGTTCGAGACCTTCGGCCAGACCATCCAGGAGGCTCTGGCCAGCGGTGTACCCGTGGTCGCGCCGTCCCAGGGCGGCCCGCTCGACCTGGTCGACGACGGCCGGACCGGCCTGCTGGTCCCGCCCTGCGACGCGACCGCCCTCGTCTCCGCCGTCGCCTCCCTGGTCGGCGACCCGGAGCGACGGCAGGCGATGGGCGTCGCCGCCCGGGTCGCGGTCGCCGCGCGCACCTGGTCCGCGGTCGGCGACGAGCTGATCCGGCACTACGTCGACGTGCACTCGGGCGGACTGGCTGCCCGGTCCGTCCCGGTTCCGGCGTGAGCTGCGCGAAGCCTCATAGAGCCAGACCGGGCGGAGGAGTCGTTCATCGATGGGGCGCGGCATGACCTCTCGGATTGTGCGGCTGGCGAATTTCGTCATGCCGCGCTCCGGGGGGCTGCGCACGGCGCTGCACGCCCTTGGCGAGGGATATCTCGCCGCAGGCCACGACCCGGTCCTCATCGTTCCCGGAGCCGCCCGTTCCGACGAGATGACCTCTCAGGGCCGCGTCATCACGATCCCCGGCCCGGTCGTGCCCGGCACCGGCGGGTATCGCGTCCTGCTGAACCGCCGCCGCCTGATCAGGCTGCTCGAAGACCTCGAGCCGGACCGGCTCGAGGTCTCCGACCGGTTCACCCTGCGCTGGACCGGCCGCTGGGCCCGCGAGCGCGGCATCCCGGCGGTCATGGTGTCGCACGAGAGCCTGGCCGGCCTGCTCACGTTCGCCGGCCTGCTTGGCAGCCCCTGGGCGGACCTGCTCAACGCCCGCAGCTTCCGCTCGTACGACCGCATCGTGTGCACGACCGGCTGGGCGGCCGCCGAGTTCCGCCGCATCGGTGCCGGCAACCTGTCCCAGGTGCCGCTCGGCGTCGACCTCGAACTGTTCAACCCGTCCCGATACGACGAGTCCCTGCGCGCCCGCTACGCCGAGCCCGGACAGGTGCTGCTCGTCCACTGCGGCCGGCTGTCGTCGGAGAAGCGCCCCGAGCGCTCGGTCGACGCCCTCGTCGCGCTGCGCGAGCGGGGCGTCGACGCGGTGCTCGTGGTCGCCGGCGATGGCCCCCTGCGTGCCCGGCTGCAGGAGCAGGCCCGCGGCCACGCGGTGCATTTCATGGAGTTCGTGGCCGAGCGCACCGCCGTGGCGTCGCTGCTCGCCACCGCGGACGTGGTCGTCGCGCCCGGCCCGATCGAGACCTTCGGGCTGGCCGCGCTGGAGGCGCTCGCCTGCGCGACGCCCGTCGTCGTGGACGCGGCGTCCGCGCTACCCGAGGTGATCGGCGCCGCCGGAGTCGCCGTCACCAACGATTTTGCGGGAGGTGTACTGCAAGTGCTCGCCCGACCGGTCGCAACACGTCGAGCCGACGCCCGGGCCCGCGCGGAACAGTTCTCGTGGCCGGCCGCGGTCGCCGGGTTCCTCGCGGTTCATCATTCGTCCTCGTCGGTGGCTGTGCCATGACCAATGCCTTTACCTCGCACGCCGCACGCCCCTGTGCCTGCGGGGTGGCGGTTGCCGCGTCGGGGGTGGCGGTGTCATGACCATCTTCGCCGCACTCGGCGACTCCACCACTGCCGGCTGCGGCGACCGGATGCCCGACGGCTCGTGGCGGGGCTGGGCGCCGATCTTCGCCGAGGCGATCGGCGTCCGCCTGCACAACTTCGCCACCAGCGGTGCCCGGGCCGCCGACGTCGAGCGCGATCAGCTGCCCCGCGCGCTGGCCGTGGCCCCCGACCTGGCCGCCGTGCTCATCGGCACCAATGACACGCTGCGGGACCCGTTCTCCCCGGCGCGTTTCGCCGAGAACCTCGAGCGCACCGTCGCCGCCCTCCGTGGGGCCGGCTCCGAGGTGCTCACCATCCGGCTGCCCGACCCCGGCCGCATGTTCGGCCTGCCCGGTCCGCTCGCCAGGCCCCTCGCCCGGCGAATGGCCGAGATCAACCAGGCCGCGGATCTCATCGCCGCCCGCTACGGCACCGTGCACTTTGACGCGGCAAGCAACCCGGACTCGTATGACCGCCGGATGTGGAGCGTCGACCGCCTCCACCCGAGCGAGCGCGGCCACCGCTTCCTCGCGTGCTCGTACTTCGACCTGCTCGCCGCGCGCGGCTTCCTCGACGGGCCGGCCGCCGCCGGGCTCGCCGCGGCCCGCCCCTCGCCCGAGCCGAGCAGCCCGTCTCCGACCGTGCGGGGGCAGGCATGGTGGATGGCCACCGCGGGCACCCAGTGGGTGATCCGACGCTCGACGGACCTCCTTCCCGGCCTGCTCCGCCTCGCCTGGTCCGAGTGGCGGCACGGCTCGCCCGACCTGGATCTGCTGGACCTCGAGCTCGGCGCCTCCGTGCGCGGCGACGAGGTACCGGGCAAGGTCGCGTGACCACGGCTTGACTAGGGTGGTCGGTATGGCTCGACCCGACGGACGCGTAGCAGACCAACTTCGTCCCATATCGATCACCCGCCAATGGAGCGTGCACCCGGAGGGGTCCGTGCTCATCGAGTTCGGCGCCACGCGCGTGCTCTGCACCGCCAGCGTCACGGAGGGCGTGCCCCGCTGGCGTAAGGGCTCCGGCCTGGGCTGGCTCACCGCCGAATACGCGATGCTGCCCCGCGCCACCACCACCCGCAGCGACCGGGAGAGCGTCAAGGGCAAGATCGGCGGCCGCACGCACGAGATCTCCCGCCTCATCGGCCGCAGCCTGCGCGCCTGCATCGACCTCAAGGCCCTCGGCGAGAACTCCATCGTCCTGGACTGCGACGTCCTGCAGGCCGACGGCGGCACCCGCACCGCGGCGATCACCGGCGCCTACGTGGCCCTCCACGACGCCGTTGCCTGGCTCGCCGCCCACCGCAAACTCGCCGGCAAGCCCGCCGAGGTCCTGCACCGCTCCGTCGCGGCCGTGAGCGTCGGCATCATCGGCGGCGAGCCGCGTCTGGACCTCTGCTACGAGGAGGACGTCGTCGCCGACGTCGACATGAACGTCGTCTGCACCGGCGCCGGCGACTTCGTCGAGGTGCAGGGCACCGGCGAGCAGAGCGTCTTCACCCGCGCCGAACTCGACACCCTGGTGGACCTCGGCGCCCTTGGCTGCGCCGAGCTCACCACGCTCCAGCAGAAGGCGATCGCCGGATGAAGCTGCTCCTGGCCACCCGCAACAAGAAGAAGCTCGTCGAGCTCCGCCGCGTCCTGGAGGCATCGGCCTCCCACATCGAGCTCCTGGGCCTCGACGACGTCGACGCCTATCCCGAGGCCCCTGAGACCGGCCTGACCTTCGAGGAAAACGCCCTGCTCAAGGCCCGCGAGGCCGTCCAGTACACGGGCCTGCCGAGCGTCGGCGACGACTCCGGCCTGGCCGTGGACGCCCTCAACGGCATGCCCGGCGTCTTCTCCGCCCGCTGGTCGGGCCTGCCCAGCGGCGCCCCCGACCGCGACGGCGCGAACCTCCGCCTGGTCCTGGCCCAGCTGGCCGACGTCCCGGACGAACACCTGGGCGCCGCCTTCGTCTGCGCCGCCGCCCTGGTCTACCCCGACGGCCGCGAGGAGGTAATCCGCGGCGAAATGCGCGGCCACTTGATCCGCGCCCCCCGCGGCGACGGCGGCTTCGGCTACGACCCGATCTTCGTGGCCGACGGCTACACCCTCACGACGGCCGAGCTCTCACCGGACGACAAGGACGCCATCAGTCACCGCGGCAAGGCCTTCCGCGCCTTGGCCGACCGCCTGTAGCCCACCCACCGGCCCCCGCGCTTCTCTGGGCCGCGACCGCGGCGTGGCATCGTTGCTCAGCCCGCCGCGTCGCGGCCCATTACGGCGGTCAAGCCAGCGGGCCGGTCGCCCGTTCGATCTCCTTCCTCAGGTCGCGTGACCACACCAGGGCGCGGGCCGCCTCCATCACGGGGGCGAGGAACACGTCCGGGCCCGGTCCTCCCGCGAAGCGCTCCACCGTCGCCACCGCGAGCCGACCGGCGGGCGACGGCTGCAGGGGCGTTCGGAGCTGGATGCCACGGACCGCCGAGAGCAGTTCGACGGCCAGGATGCTGCAGACGTTGTCCAGGACCGTGCGCAGCTTGCGGGCCGCGGCCCACCCCATCGAGACGTGGTCCTCCTGCATGCCGGACGTCGGCAGCGAGTCGACGCTGGCCGGCGCCGCCAGGCGGCGGTTCTCGGCGACGATGCCCGCCGCTGTGTACTGCGCGATCATCAACCCCGAGTTCACGCCCGCGTCCGGCGTCAGGAACGGCGGAAGATCACGGGAGCGGGTCGCGTCGAGGAGCCGGTCGACCCGCCGCTCCGCGATGGCGCCGACCTCGGCCGCCGCGATCGCGAGGTAGTCCGCGGCGAACCCGAGCGGCGCGCCGTGGAAGTTTCCGGTCGACTCGACCCGCCCGTCTGAAAGCACGACCGGGTTGTCGACGATCGAGCGCAGCTCTCGGCCGGCGACCGTCGCCGCGAACTCCAGCGTGTCCCGAGCGGCCCCGGCGACCTGCGGTGCGCATCGCATCGAGTACGCGTCCTGCACCGCGTGCACCAGGTCGTCCCGATGCGAGTCCATGATCGGCGAGCCCTGCAGCAGCCGGTGGATGTTCGCCGCCGAGGCGGCCTGGCCGGGATGAGGCCGGATCGAGTGCAGTTCCGGCATGAACGGCCGGTCGGAGCCGAGCATCGCCTCGATCGACAGCGCGGCGGTAACGTCCGCCATCGTGAACAGGTGAGCGGCGTCCTCGATGGCCATGAGCAGCATGCCGAGCATGCCGTCGGTGCCGTTGATGAGCGCCAGCCCCTCCTTCGACGACAGTTCGATCGGCGACACGCCCGCTTCGAGCGCACTGATCCGGGTGCCGTCCTTCGTCAGGACCCAGCCCTCGCCGATGAGCACCAGAGCGCAGTGCGCGAGCGGCGCCAGGTCGCCCGACGCGCCGAGCGAGCCGTGCTCCGGCACCCAGGGGGTGATGTCCGAGTTCAGGAGTTCGACGAGCGCCTGCGCGACCTCGGGCCGGACCCCGGAGCGGCCCCTCGCCAGCGAGCGGATGCGCAGCAGCATCATCGCCCGGACGACCTCGCGCGGCATCGGCGCCCCAACGCCCGCCGCGTGTGACCGGATCAGCGCGTGTTGTAGTTCCGCCCGCCGCTGCGGCGCGATGAACGTGTTGGCGAGCGCCCCGAAGCCGGTCGACACCCCGTAGACCGGGCGCCCGTCACGCTCGATCCCGTCGACGATGGACCGGCTCGCCCGCATCGCGTCGAGCGCGTCCTGCGCGAGGGTTACCCGCGCGTTGGCCCGGGCGACCGCGATGAGGTCGTCAGGGGTGATTCCAGAGGCGGTGATGGTGATCAAACCAGCTCCCCATTGAGCACGACGGTTGTTGTCAACGGCACCCCGGGCCGGTAGGCCAGGTGCACATAGGAGGGGGCATCGAGCACGACGAGGTCGCCGCGCGCCCCGACGGTGAGATGCCCGATGTCGCTGCGGCGCAGCGCGGCCGCCCCACCGCGGGTGGCGGCGAGCACGGCCTCGGCCGGCGTCATCGCCATCTCACGCACGGCAAGCGCGATGCAGAACGGCATCGACGTGGTGTACGACGAGCCAGGATTGCAGTCGGTGGCCAGCGCGACGGTCGCCCCGGCGTCGATCAGCGCACGCGCCGGCGGATAGGGCGATCGGGTCGAGAACTCCGCGCCGGGCAGCAGCGTCGCGACGGTGGCCGACCCCGCGAGCGCCGCGATATCCGCCGCGGACAGGTGGGTGCAGTGATCGGCCGAGGCGGCGTTGAGCTCGACGGCAAGCTGGACGCCGGGCCCCTCGCTCAGCTGATTGGCGTGCACGCGTATACCCAGTCCAGCATCGGCGCCCACGGTCAGGATCGCCCGGGAATGGTCGGCGTCGAACGCGCCCCGCTCGCAGAACACGTCGATCCAACGAGCCCCGGCACCCCGCGCCGCGGTGAGCATCGGCCCGCAGACCAGGCTGACGTAGTCGTCGGTCCGATCGGTGTACTCCGTCGGCACCACATGCGCCCCGAGGAACGTGGTTTCGACGCTGAACTCCCGGGCGATCCGCAGCGAGCGAGCCTCGTCGGCCACGCTCAGCCCGTAACCGGACTTGATCTCCATCGTCGTGGTGCCCTGCCGCAGCGCCTCGTTGCGCAGCCGGGCGACATTTGTGCGCAACTGCTCGTTGTCGGCGGCACGCGTCGCGCCGACAGTGGTGCGGATGCCGCCCCCGGTATACGGCTGACCACCCATCCGCGCCGCGAACTCGGCCGAACGGTCGCCCGCGAACACCAGGTGCGAGTGGCTGTCGACGAATCCGGGCACCACCGCCGCGCCGTCCGCGTCGAGGCGCGCGTCGGCGGCCGGCGCATCCGTCGCCCGCCCGATCCACTCGACCCGCCGGTCGTCGATGACGAGGGCGGCGTTGCGCCGAATGCCGAGCGGCCCTTCGCCCCAGGCCGGGTCCGCGGTGACCAGCTCGCCGATGTTGGTGACCAGCAGCGACCTCATCGCATCGCCCCGATCCGCCCGCCACCGACGTCCGTCGAGACCGCCCCGGTCGTCTCGCCGGTCTTCTGGTTGGCGTTCGCCATCGTCGAGGAAACGTCGGCAGCGGCCGGCCGATCACCCTGTGCGGCGTGGTAGCCGGTCGACTCCGCCGAGATGTCCCCCAGCGCGCGGGCCAGGGCCGATCCGACGTCGGACACGGCGACGTGGACTCCATCGCGAACGACGACGCGCCCGTCCACGACGACGTGGCGGACGTCGGCGGCGGTGGCCGCGAACCCGATCGCCGCCGGGTCGCAGCCGGCGGTGCGAGGCGAGTCGAGTGCCACGGTGACCAGGTCGGCTCGCGCGCCGACGGCGATGGTTCCGCTGTGCGACCAGCCGAGCGCGGCGTGCCCGGCGACCGTTGCGACGTCGATCAATTCGGCGGCGGTGAAGTGTCCTCGGTGCTCGGTGTGGAGGCGCTCATGCATCTCGACACCGCGCGCCTCCTCGAACAGGTCGACGACCGCATGGCTGTCGCTGCCCAGGCTCAGCGGGCTGCCCGCGTCGGCGAGCGCCCGGGCATGGCCGATGCCATCGGCGAGGTCCCGTTCGGTGGTCGGGCAGAAGCACACGCCGGTGCCGCTGTCGCCGAGCTCCGCCCGGTCTGCGTCGGTCAGGTGGGTGGCGTGCACCGCCGTCAACCGCGAGCCCAGCAGCCCCCGGTCGGCGAGCAGCTCGGTCGGTGTGCAGCCGTGGACGGCCAGGCAGGCCTCGTTCTCCGCGCGCTGTTCGGAGAGGTGTATGTGCGTCGGCACGCCGTCGGTGCGCGCCGAGAGCTCGGCCAGAGCGTCGGCCGGCACGGCCCGGACGCTGTGCGCAGCCGCGCCGATCCGCGCGTGTGGGCGGCCCCGAAGCCGATCCACCCGGTTCGACCACGCGTCGACCGATCCGTCGCCGAAGCGCAGCTGTACTCCTTCCAGCGGCCGTCCGTCGACCCCCGCCGTCATGTACAGCGTGTCGAGCAGCGTGATCCGGATCCCGGCATCCGCGGCCGCCGCGATGAGCGCCTCGCCCATCGCGTTCGGATCCGCATACCTCACCCCACCCGGGCCGTGGTGCAGGTAGTGGAACTCGCCGACGCAGGTGATGCCGGCGAGCGCCATCTCGGCGTACACGGCGACCGCCAGCGCGTGGTAGGAGTCCGGGTCGAGTGCTCCCGCCACCGCATACATCTGCTCTCGCCACGTCCAGAACGTGCCGCGGCCCCGTTGCGTGCGTCCGCGCAGCGCGCGGTGGAACGCGTGCGAGTGGGCGTTGGCCAGCCCCGGCAGCGTGATGCCCGCGAGCCGCACCGCGTCGGCGGCCTCCGGCGCGTCGACCGGCGTCCGCGGGCGCACCGCAACGAACCGGCCGCCGCCGATCTCGACCAGCACGTCGTTCTCGACGCCGGTCGGCAGCCAGGCGTGTGCGCAGTGGTAGCGCGTCACTGACATAGCCGTTCCAGCAAATCGGTGAGCTTCTCTACCCCGATGGCGCAGTCGGTGTCGGAGGCCGACTCCTGTGGCGCGTGCGAGATGCCCGTCGGGTTGCGAACGAACAGCATCGCCGTGTCGACGTGTCCGGCCAGCACCCCGGCGTCGTGCCCGGCGCCGGTCGGCAGCACCGGCGCGCCCAGCTCCAGCACGGCGAGTCGGCTGACGTCACCGTTGAACCCGACTTCGTCGGTCAGCGACTCGGCGGCCATCGACACGTGGGTCCCGTCGTGCCGGGCGCGCTCCTCGGCCCGCTGATGGATCGACTCGACGAGCTTCTGCAGCGTGTCAGCGTCGGCGGCTCGGGCGTCCAGCCAGGCGGAGGCGCGAGCGGCGATCGCGTTGGTGGCATTGGGCGCGACGTCGACCCGCCCGACGGTCGCATGCGCGCCGTGGGCTCGGGCCGCCTCGTCGGTCGCCAGCACGGTGTAGGCGAGGGTGAGCATCGGATCGTGCCGGTCCGCCATCCGGGTCGTGCCGGCGTGGTTACCTTCGCCGGTGAAGTCGAACCGGTATCGACCGTGCGGCCAGATCGCGCTCGCCACTCCCACCGGCGCGTCGAGGTGGTCGAGGGCCCGACCCTGCTCGACGTGGAGCTCGACGAAGGCCCCGATGCGCGCCAGCCGTTCCGGATCGGGGCCGAGCCGGTCGGGGTCGAGCCCCGCGCGGCCGATCGCCTCGGCGAGCCACGTGCCCTCCCGATCGCGCAGGCGAAGCGCCTTGGCCGGGTCGTAGGAGCCGGTGAGGAGCCGAGACCCCAGACACGGCACGCCGAACCGTGCCCCTTCCTCCTCGGCGAACACGACCACCGCGACCGGCCGGGACGGCGTCACTCCGCGCTCGCGAAGCCGGTCGATGGCGAGCAGCCCGGACACCACGCCCAGGGGGCCGTCATAGGCCCCGCCGTGCGGCACGGAGTCGAGGTGGCTGCCAGTGACGACCGCGCCCTCGCCATTGGGCTCGCCCCACCACGCCCATGTGTTGCCGTTGCGGTCGATCTCGACTTCCAGGTCTCGATCCAGCGCCTCTTCGACGAACCACTCCCGGCAGGCCAGGTCGGTGTCGGTCCACGAATGGCGCACGTATCCGCCGTCTTCGCTGACCCTTCCGATCGGGCTCAGCGACTCCCACAGCGCGGCGAACCGCTCCGCGCTCATCATGACTGCTCCCGCATCGGCACCCGAAGCCCGGCGACCCCGGCGACCTTGGCCGCGTCCTCGTATCCGGCGTCAACGTGTCGCAGCACGCCCATCGCCGGATCGTTGGTCAGCACCCGCGCCAGCTTCTGCGCGGCGAGGTCGGTGCCGTCGGCGACCGAGACCTGGCCGGCGTGGATCGAGCGCCCGATCCCGACGCCGCCACCGTGATGGATCGACACCCAGGACGCGCCCGACGCCGTGTTGACCAGGGCGTTGAGCAGCGGCCAGTCGGCGATCGCGTCGGAGCCGTCGCGCATCGCCTCGGTCTCGCGATATGGCGAGGCGACCGATCCGGTGTCGAGATGGTCGCGCCCGATGACGATCGGCGCCTCCAGTGTGCCGTCGGCGACCATCTCGTTGAACCGCAGGCCAGCGCGGTCGCGCTCACCCTGGCCGAGCCAGCAGATCCTGGCCGGGAGGCCCTGATACGCGACCCGCTCCTGCGCCATGGTGATCCAGCGGCGCAGGGACTCGTTCTCCGGGAAGAGGTCGAGGATCGCCTGGTCGGTCGCGGCTATGTCGGCGGGGTTGCCCGATAGCGCCGCCCACCGGAACGGTCCCTTGCCCTGACAGAAGAGCGGTCGGATATACGCCGGGACAAACCCCGGGAACGCGAACGCCCGATCGAATCCGCCGAGCTGTGCCTCGCCGCGGATCGAGTTGCCATAGTCGAACACCTCCGCACCGCCATCGAGGAACCCGACCATCGCCTCGACGTGGCGCGCCATCGAATGCCGGGCCCGCTCCGTGTATTCCTCGGGCTTCTTCGCCGCGTAGTCCGCCGCGTCCTCGAGCGCGATGCCGCTCGGCACGTAGGAGAGCGGGTCGTGTGCCGAGGTCTGGTCGGTCACGATGTCGACCGCCACGCCCATCCGCAGCAGCTCTGGCAGCAGCACAGCGGCGTTGCCGACGACCCCGACCGACAGCGCCCGACGGGCGATCTTGGCCTCTACCGCGAGCCGGACTCCGTCCTCAAGAGAGTCGGCGATGACGTCGAGATAGCGGGTGGCGACCCGGCGCTCGAGCCGCGCCCGGTCGACGTCGATGATCAGGCATGCGCCGCCGTTCATCGTCACCGCGAGTGGCTGTGCGCCGCCCATGCCGCCACAACCGGCGGTGACGGTCAGCGTGCCGGCGAGCGTCCCGCCGAATCGCTTCTCGGCCACCGCCGCGAACGTCTCGTAGGTGCCCTGCAGGATTCCCTGCGTGCCGATGTAGATCCACGACCCGGCGGTCATCTGCCCATACATCGTCAGGCCGAGCGCCTCCAACCGCCGGAACTCCGGCCAAGTGGCCCAGTCGCCGACCAGGTTGGAGTTGGCGATCAGCACCCGTGGGGCCCACTCGTGCGTCTGAAGCACGCCGACCGGACGGCCGGACTGGACCAGCATCGTCTCGTCGGGTGCCAGCGTCGTGAGCGTGCGAACCAGTGCCTGGAACGACGGCCAGTCGCGCGCCGCCTTGCCCGTGCCGCCGTAGACGACGAGGTCCTGCGGCCGCTCCGCGACGTCAGGATCGAGGTTGTTCATGAGCATGCGCAGGGCCGCTTCCTGTTGCCAGCCTCGCGCCGTCAACTGGGTGCCTCGAGGGGCACGGACTACTTCCATGATTCTCCTCGGCTAGGGCAGGAATATCTGACGGGTGGCGGTGGAGCGCTCGAACGCCTCAAGCCGCTCCTGAGTCTCGGCAGGCGCGGAGTCGCACATTGCCTGTAGCAGGATCGTCACCATGGCCATCGGCGCGGTGTGCAGGTCGAACACCAGCCGTGATCCGACCGGAGCGGGCAGCACCACGTCCGACTCGGCGGCGGCGGGGCTGACCGGCGAGTCCGTCACGGTGACCACACGAAGCCCGCAGGCCCGCGCCTCGCGCAGTGCGTCGATCGCCTCGCGGGGATATCGGGGCAGCACGAACGCCAGCATGGCAACCGCACCGGCCGCGCGTGCCTGTTCCAGGCGATCAGCGAACAAGCTGCCCTGCTCGTGGAGCAACCGGACATCCGGGTGCACCTTGGCGGCGAAATAGACGAAGGCTCCAGCGAGCGCCCCGGCCGCCCGCATGCCGAGCACCGGCAGCGGGCGGCTCTGCATGAGCAGGCGGCCGGCTTCGGTCAGCGGCCCGGTGTCGCGCAGGGTGTCGGAGAGCCTCTGCAGGTTGGTGGCCTCATCGCTGAGCGCCTGCTCGAACTGGCTGACCGGCTCGGTGTCGACGGTGTCGTCCATTGTGGACGGGCCGTGCCGGTAGCCGTCGATCGTCACCCGCAACTGGTCGCGCAGTGCCGGATAGCCCTCGAACCCCAGCGCCGTGGCGAACCTGGTCACCGAGGGCTGGCTGACGCCGGCGAGGGTGGCCAGGTCGCCGCTGGAGAGATAGCCGGCCTGACCGGCGTGCTCGACCAGGATGCGCGCAATGCGGCGCTGCACAGGTGTCAGGCGCTGCCCGTCGAAGAGGTCGAGAATCCGCTGGCGCGCAGATGGGGTCATGGCTCGACTGTAAGTCGGCTTTCATGGTTGCGTCAACCGCATGGAGTCATTCAGACTGTTGGCGGGAAGGGAGGATGACATGCGACGCTTTGAGGGTGCGGCTGAGCTATTTGGCGACCTACCCGATCAAGAGCTGCTATCGCGTCGAGGCGAAAGCTGCCGAAGTGGAGCCATGGGGCCTGGCGGGGGACCGGCGCTGGATCGTCGTCGACGACGAGGCCAAGCTCATCACGCAGCGGGTCTGGCCGGCAATGGGGAGGATTCGGCCGCGCTGCGACGATCGCGGTCTTGTGCTCCAAGCGCAGGGGGCGGTTCGGCTCGAAGTGCCTTTTCCGTCTGGGGCCACGGCGGAGGTCAGGCATTTTCATCAGTGGATCGCCGCGACATCTGCTGGGGACGTCGTGGACCAGTGGGTATCTCAGGTGATCGGGCGGTCGGCTCGGTTGTTCTATCTCGACGATCCGACGCGGCGAACTATCAACCCGGAGTTCGGCAACCCGGACGACCGTGTGAGCTTCGCCGACGACTATCCGTTGCTGCTGGCCAACGAGGCATCCCTATATGCGGTGAACGACTGGTTGGCCGAGGACGGCGACGAGCCGATCGCGATGACACGCTTCAGGCCCAACGTCGTCGTCGCCGGAGCCCCGGCCTGGGCGGAGGACGACTGGATCGGCCGGCGGGTCGTCATCGGTGATGTCGCGTTTCGGGTGCCGAAGCCCTGCAGCCGGTGTGTGCTGACCACCATTGACCCCGAGACGGGTGAGAAGGGCGAGCAGCCGCTTCGGGTGCTCGGCCGGCATCGACGGTTCCCGGGCGGGCTGATGTTCGGCCTCAACCTCATCCCGGACGTGCGCGGGAAGATCGCGATCGGGGACGAGGTCGCGGTCCTCTGAAGCCTTGACTGCCGCGGCTGTAGGCCGCGTGGTTGGTGGTTGGTGTTGCGGAGGGCGATCCGTCTGTAGATGTTGCTCAGCGTGGCTTGAGTTGCCGTGGTCGACGGGACTGACCGGCATCGGACAGCTGCTGACTGAGCTGTGCGGGTGGGAGTTCGGGCCGCGTTTGTAGTGGTCAAGGGAGGTGGGGCGGCGGAGTGCAAGACAGTGAGATCGAAGGGTGTGGACCGTCACGCGGCGTGTGGAGGTCAGCCGGGTGAGGCTCCTGGTAGAACAACGCGCGTGTCGTTTCTGTTATGGGCCGGGCAGGCCATGGGGTACCGGCGTGCCGGCGCCGGAGTGGGGGCTGCCGTGGTGTGTTTCGCCGCGGGGTATCTCGGGGCGCCAGGCGAGCCGTTCGAGCATCCCAAGCGGCTCGCGCTGACGGTGCTGCTCTTCTTGGCCGGGCTGGCGGCGCTCCTATGGGCGGGGGCGATGGCGCACGTCGGCGTGCAGATCAGCATGTACAACGTGCGGATTCGGCACGGGTTGCTGCCGATGCCGTCCATCGCGGTGCCGCTGCGCATGGTGCACGACGTGCGTACGGTCGACGTGCGGTGGAGCATCGGGCAGCGGTGGGGGTGGACGTGGGTGCCCGGGCGTGGGCGGGCCGTCATCGTACGGTCCGGGCCGGCGTTGACGTTCGACTTCGGTGGGCGGCAGTTCACGGTCAGCGTCGATGAGCCGGAAGAGGCCATGGCCGCGCTCAACCGGATGCGGCTGTCCGCGCGCTAGACCGACGCGTCGAAAGCCGTGCTCGACCTACGGCACGAAGATGGCGCTAGGGGGCCAGCCGGTCCCGCCGTGGTTACCTCGCTGCTTCGGGTAGCGGGCGCGTCGGGGACCGAGAGCGCAGTCCCGTCGATCACTGTCAGTAGCGGTCCCTGCCGCCGGACCGTCTGTCTTCCCGCCGTGGCGGCCGCAGGCGCGCAGCAGGTCGGATAACGCGCGGAGCGGGCGGGTCCGAGTCCTTGCCGGGCGGAGCGGTTCGGCAGAGTTCGGGTCGACCAGGGCGTTCCGGGGCATGAAACACCGGTCCTGGCGCCGAATATCGGTTCCTACATCGACGGCCGGGAACGATTACCGTCACTGTATCCAGGGTGGCGTTAGGTGCGCGGGAGTGCGGCGTCGTTCGGTCTCCGCGTCGCCCACGCGATCACGTTCGACGCGCCGGCGCGACCGCCCGCCCGATCGGGAGATCGTTACGGTGCGTGAAGCCTGGCCGGAAAGTACGGCAGCAGGCCGGCGCCGAACACGGTCGGGCGCAGCGGTGCCAAGCCCTCGTCAGGCCGGGACCGGCGCGCGCCGCTCACCCGACCCGTGCGAGACGAGGGTCGTGGGCAGCACGACGGTCTCAACCGGCCGGTCCCGGTCCGCGAGCCGGGCCAGGGCCAGCCGGCCCGCCTGCCGCCCCATCTCCTCGGGATCGTCGGCTACGACCGTCACGCCGAGCACCCTGGCCCATTCAACATTGTCGAAGCCGACGACGGCGGGCAGCGGGTCCGGGGCGCGATAGACGAGTTCCTCCACGACGCCGAGCAACGCCCTGTTGTTGCCCGCGAAGAAGGCCGTAGGCGGGTCCGGGGTGTCGAGCAGCTCGGCTACGCGGGCCCGGGCGGCGGCCACGTCGTGCGCGCCGGTACGCAGCCACCGACGCCAGTCCGTCACCCCGGCCGCCTCGAGCGCGCCGGCCATTCCGGCGAGGCGGTCACGGTGGGTCGGCAGCCAGTCGTAGTCACCGATGAAGGCGATGCGCCGGTGCCCCGCGGAGAGCAGGTGCAGAGCGGCGGCACGTCCGCCACCAACGTTGTCGAATACGACAGCGTCGGCATCCAGATGCTGCGCTGGGCGGTCGACGAAGATCACTGGCATGCCGCGATCCTGGAGCTCCCGGTAGACCGTGTGGTCAGCCATCGCCGACGCGACGATCACCGCCTTCGTCTGGTGGTCGGCGAGATTGCGCGCCAGCGACCACTCGACCTCGGGCGACTCGCCTGAGTTGGCCACCGTGAGCAGCAGGCCGCCCGTGCGCAGTTCGTCTTCGAGTCCCTTCGCCAGGGCGGGGTAGAAGGGGTTGGCCAGGTCGCTGGTGATCAGACCGACGGAGTCGAACAACTGCCCGCGCGCGAGCAGGCTCGCCGCGGCGTTGCGCTGGTAGCCGAGCTGCTGGGCTGCGGCGAACACCCGCTCGCGCTTGGCGGCGCTGACGTGGGGCTCACCTCCGAGTGCCCGCGAGGCGGTCTTCAGGCTGACTCCCGCGAGCTCGGCGACGTGCGTAAGCGTCGGGCGTCGGGTCGCATCTGCCTGTCCAGCAGGTTGGTTTGTCACACCACTCATTGTCCTCAGACGGGCCCACCGCATGGGCTAGTGCCAACGCCGCTCGGCCAGGCGCTCTGGGCAGCGAGCTGGCAAGGGTGCGTGTTGATCGAGGGAGAGGCCGAGTTCCGGCATAGGGGTTTGTCACTCCGGACAACCCATACCAGGAACTCCGCTTGGTCGATCAGATTGCCATAACCCGAACGGTGACGGAAGCCGCGGGTCGGGTTCGCGTCGGCTCGTCCGGTTCGAGATCCCGTCACGTTTGCGGGCGCTGACGCCGTGCGGACGGCTGCACCGAGTGCCTTATGCCGCGCCGATGCGAACGTCGTAGCCGACTACCGGGACTTTCGGCCCCTTGACGGCATACGCGCGGCCTGCCAAGCTTCCTAACCAAACCAATGACAGCGCTGTCATTAGTAAGGGGGGGCAGTCCTCATGGTGCGTGTGCGCCTCAGGGTAGGTCGGTCCGACCGGCCGTGTGCGACCCACTGGTGGCCAGCGGTCACCGGTCCGCCCCTGGCCACGCCTCGACGGACCACGTCGGCGGGTGTATCCATTCCCGGCCCGAAATGGTGAAGATCAGGACCTCGCCGTCCTGATCGGGCTCGCGGCCGGCGGCCGTCCAGTCGCCGACCTTCTGCGAGAAGTATTGATGATCGTGTAGAGGTGGTCTGGGTCCACCTCTGCAGTCCGTGCAGCTTGGCAATGCCCACAACCCGGACTGGTTCGGGGCGGTCGCCAAGCGGCGCTGGCTCAACCGTGGCTGGGTGAACGGCCTGGCTGCGGCGCGCGCGGGTCTCGCCGGCCTGGCGCAGCAGTCAGTAGAACGCCGACACCGAGCCAAGGTGTACGCCCCGTCGAGCGGATGGCTCCATACCTCGACCGGGCGACGTCAACGAATCGAGCTAATACCCCGGCTCGGCTTCACAGATCAGGAGACCGGCAACAGATGAAGTTAGTCAGTCCAGGGATAGGCAGACGCCTTCCGCGTCTTGCCATCCCAAGCGTCGTGGCGCTGGTCGCCACTTCGGGATTCGTGGCGGTGCCGTCGGCGATGGCGGCCGAACCCCTCGTCACCAACCCCGCTCAGTACGTCCACACGCTCGCCGGCACGCAGGGCGCGACCAACTCGTTCCCGGGTCCGGCCATGCCCTTCGGCATGGTTCAGTTCTCACCGGACACCGCCAGCGGGGGCAACGTTCAGAGCACCAACGGCCCCAGCGGCGCCGGTTACAAGTACAACCAGAACCACGTCATCGGGTTCGGCATGACCCACGCCTCTCAGGGCTGTGGCATGGGCGGTGACTTCCCGATCCTTCCCACCAGCTACGACAACCTCACGGCCACGTCGAACACCGCGGCACCGTGGGCCCAGAAGATCTCGCTGAGCCGCACCGAATTCCCGGAGACCGGGGAGACGGGCTACTACAAGGCGACCGCCCGCGACACCTCGACCATGAACGGGACGAATGCCGCCGGTCGGTTGATCACCACCGAGCTGAGCGCCTCCACCCGTGCCGGTATCGCTCAGTTCACCTTCCCGGCCGACACGCCGGCGCCGAAGGTGTTCCTGCGGACCAACCAGACCGCCTGGTCGACGTCCTCCTACAACTCGGAGATGACGGTCGACCCGGCGACCGGGCTGATCACGGCTCGGGCCCTGGTCGGGAACTTCTGCCGCAAGGGCCAGCAGCACAACCTGTACTACGCGCTGCGTTTCGAGCAGCCCTGGGCCGGCTTCGGCACCTGGGTCAACGGGCAGGCCGCTCAGGCCGGGCGTACGCATGTCTCCACCAGCGCGAACACCCAGACCGGTGGCTACTTCACGTTCCCGGACGGGACGCAGGTCATCCGCGCCCGCATGGCGATCTCCTACACCTCGACGGCGAACGCCGTGCTCAACCTGAACACCGAGATGCCCAACACGCGGACGTTCGACGATGTCCGGACGGCCAACCGTGCGGCGTGGAACACCGAGTTGAGCAAGGTTCAGGTCTCCGCGCCGGTTGAGGGCCAGTCGGACGACTACCTGCGCACCTTCTACACCGCGCTCTACCACTCGATCACTCACCCGGCCACCCACAGTGACGTCAACGGTGAGTACCTCGGGTTCGAGTCGACGCCGAAGGTCCACAACGTCTCGGAGAGCCCCGGGGCAAACGGGCGGACCCGGCGCCAGTACACGATGATCTCCGACTGGGACACCTATCGGGCCCTGACCCCCTTCCAGGCAGCCATCTGGCCGGATGTCGCCTCCGACCAGGCTCAGTCCCTGGTCAATGCGGCCGAGCAGATGGGTTCCTTCCCCCGGTGGGCGGTTGCCAACACCTCGACTAACCAGATGAACGGGGACAGCGTCGCACCGCTGCTGGCGTTCACGTGGCACTTCGGTGCGCGCGACTGGAATGTCGACCGCGCGATCGACATCATGCTCGAGAACTCGATCGGCAGTAAGGCCGGCAAGTTCACCGGCGGCACCAACACTGGCGCCGGTAACACCAACGGCATGACGAACACCCGCTGGCCGATCATGCAGCGGCCCGGTGCCGACTACTACAACGAGTACAAGTACGCCCCGCAGCTGCGGCCTTTCCAGGCGGACCACGTGGTCACGGGCGCGTCCTACACGCTCGAATACGCGATCGCCGACTTCTCCGTCGCCGAGCTCGCCCAGGCCAGGGGCCGCACCGCCACCGCCAAGCAGTTCTACGAGCGGGCCCAGTGGTGGCAGAACCTGTGGAACCCGACGGCGGACGGCATCCAGCCGCGCGACGTCAACGGCCGCTACCCGGAGTCCGACCCGCGCCTGCAGTACCCGGCTTCGTTCGGTTACCGCGGTAACGTCTACGACCTCGGCCAGCAGGGCTTCGAGGAGGGCAACGCCGAGCAGTACCTGTGGATGGTGCCGCACAACCTCGCCGGCCTGATCACCGCCATGGGCGGTAAGGAGGCCGCGACCGAGCGGCTCGACAAGTTCCTGTCGACCGGCCTGGTCCGTGGTGCCGGCGCCAACGTGCCCTACATGAACCTCGACAACGAGCCGAACTTCGGTGTGCCGTGGGTCTACAACTACCTGGGCCGCCCCGACAAGACGGCCGAAGTGGTCGACAAGATCACGAGCACCCTGTTCGGCTACAAGCCGGCGGGTTCCGAGCCCGGCAACGACGACCTCGGTGCCCTCGCCAACCTTTACGTGTGGGCGGCGCTGGGTATGTACCCCGAGACCTCCGGCGCGTCGGCCGTGAACTTCAACACCCCGATTTTCGACAAGTCGGTCATCAAGCTCGGCAACGGTCGCACGCTGACCATCAACGCCCCCGGCGCTCAGGCGGGCAAGCGGTACATCAACAACGTTAAGATCAACGGTGCGTCGTCGACCAAGTCCTGGTTCGACTGGAAGACCGTGTCCAAGGACACCACGATCGACTTCACCGTCGCTTCCACGCCCAACGCGTGGGGCACCGGCAACTCCGACCTCCCGCCGTCGTGGCAGGAGAGCTCCAAGCCCGTCTCGCTCAACGTCAACACCGTCGGCTCGCCGACGTTCGGCGCCGTCGAGCTGCAGCCTGGCGCAACCGGCACCACCAAGGTCGACATCCAGCGCATCGGCTCGAAGGCCCAGGCGCTCCACGTCGCCGTCACCACCTCGAACCCGGGCATCGTCGTCGCTTCGGTTCCGACCCAGCACTTCGACGCTCAGGGCCGCGTCAGTGTGCCCCTGTCCATCACCGTCGCTCCCCACGTGCCTTCGGGCTACTACCAGGCGACTGTGACCGTGACCTCGAACGGATCGTCGACCTCTGAGAAGGCCATTCTCCGGGTCGTCAAGCCAGGGTCGCTCGAGGCCAGCAAGACCGTCACGGGCACCGCCCTCTATGACGCCCTCAAGGGCTCGTTCGACGGCCAGAGCGGCATCACGTGGTCCGGTGGCAACGGCACCAACATGGGGAACAACACCACCACCAACACCTACGACCGCAAGGAGCTCGCCGCCGTGGGTCTCGCCCCCGGCGCGGTCAAGCACTTCACCGCCAGTGGCGTGCCCCTGTCCGTCGTGTGGCCCAACGCGCCCGTCGGGTACGCCGAGGCCTACCAGCCGGCCGCGAACCAGACCATCCAGCTCGAGCGTCCCACCTCGACGTTCTCGCTTGTTGGCGCGGCCTACACCGGGAACACGACCGTCCAGGCGACGCTGCAGATCACCGATGGCACCAATGTCGCCGAGGCCACCTACCCCGTGGCCTTCTCGAACTGGGTCCTGCCGTCGGCGGTCGGCGACGTTCGCAACGGGACGCTGCAGCCGCAGTACGACAACAGCGTCGTCGCGTGGACGCCGCACCGCCTCGCCGTCGAGACGGCCAACGACGCGGGCGCGTACATCTTCGCGACCAAGCCGTACGTCGCCCCCGCGGGCTGGAAGGTCACCTCGATCACGTTCCCGACGGCCGGCACCGGCCAGCGGATCTTCGCGGTCGCAGGCGACGCCCCGGCCGTGCAGCTGGCGGCCAGCGAGGCCAAGTCCGGTGACGTGGTCGCTGTGACCGGGTCCGGCTTCGTCGCCGGCGAGCCGGTGACCGTCTCGCTCGACAAGGTGAGCGTTGTGCTCGTGGCGAATGCGTTCGGCGCCATCTCCGGCAAGATCTCGGTTCATCCGTCGCTGAAGTCGGGGACCTACCAGGTGTCGGCTTCGGTGCCTTCACTGCCGGCCGGGTCTGTTCAGGCCCCGGCTCTCGTCGTGCGCAAGTAGGTAAAGGCGTATGGCCAGAAAGGGGCGGGCGTGTGGTCAGGTGCCGGGTGATCCGAAGGATCTCTGGAAGCTGATCGGATAGCCGTCCCGGCGGGGTGGTTCGTTCTACGGGACGAGCCACCCCGAGACGGCACGCTGCGACAGCGTCGAAACGTGCCGGAACCAAGCAAGGGCGTGCCAGGGCCAGAAGCCGAGCGCGGCCGGAGAAGACATGATGAGGCCCGGTGGAGTATCCGTCCACCGGGCCTCGGTGTGCCGCCCGATCGCGCACACCGGCGACGTTTGAAGAACCCGTGACCACCGCGATGGGGGGAGCGGAGGAGCCTGTGCGAGGCATCCCGCAGCCTCCCGGTAAGCACGCCGAGAGACGTGCGAGCAGGATGCGTCCAGCCTGTGGGGCCGGTGAGAGTCGAACTCACACTGGCACGGACCTAAACCGTGTGCCTCTGCCATTGGGCTACGGCCCCTGTAACCGAGAGACACAATACTCAGTCCGGCCGCATGAGCTCCACCGTGACGCCGAGGTGTCTGCTCGGCGCGCCGTGGCACCCCCCACGCGGCGGCGGAACGTCGTCGTAGTCGCGGGCGCCGCTCGCGGCTGGCCGGGGCGGTCGAACATCTCGTCCCAAGCTTCGACCGTGGCCCCGGACATCGTTCGCCTGACGGGTGCCTGGGCACGAACCGTTTCGGCCGGATCGGGCCCGGGGGCGTCTCCGCTCAGTCCAGGCCGAGATCCTTGCGAAGCTTCGCCACGTGTCCGGTCGCCCGCACGTTGTAAAGAGCCCGCTCGATGGTCCCCTTTTCGTCGATCACGAAGGTGGAGCGGATCACGCCGAGCACCGTGCGGCCGTAGTTCTGCTTCTCGCCATAGGCGCCGTAGGCGCGCAGCACCGAGCGGTCGGGGTCGGAGACGAGCGGGAACGTGATCGCGTCGCGCTCGCGGAACTGGGCCAACTTCGCGGGGGAGTCCGGCGAGATGCCGACGACCTCGTAGCCGGCCGCCTGCAGCGAGGCGAGGTTGTCGCGAAAGTCACACGCCTGCTTGGTGCAACCCGGCGTCATCGCGGCGGGGTAGGCATAGAGGACGACCTTGCGACCGCGAAGGTCGGCGAGCGACAGGGGCTCGTCCCGGTCCGTCTGCAGCGTGAACTCGGGGGCGGTGTCGCCCGGCTCGAGGCGCGTCGTCGTCATCACTGGACTCTATCGCGTGCGGGTCGGGGTCGAGGGGGCACATGGCGCCGCGTACGTGGATTGCTACTTACGGTTGTTGGGAACTTTTGGTGGCCGACCCGCGACCACCCGGGAATGACGGGCGCGAAATCATGACGGCATGACCCGACGCAGATGGTCCGTGCCGCTGGCGATGCTCCTCGGCGCCCTGGCCATCCTCGTGTTGCCCGCCGCGCCCGCCAGCGCGCACGCCACCCTTGAGCAGTCCGCGCCCGTCGCCGGCACGGTCCTCGACCGGCTACCCGGCGAGGTCACGCTGACCTTCAGCGAGCCAGTGCGTCTCGTCACCGACAAGATTCGGATCACCGGCCCGGACGGCAACCGGGCCGACACCGGCAAGCCCGCCGTGCGCGACACGGAGCTGGTCATCCCGCTGAAGCCGAGCGGGCCCAAGGGCACCTATCTGGTCAGCTATCGGGTCATCTCGGCCGACAGCCATCCCGTCAGCGGCGGCTACAGCTTCTCCTTCGGCCAGGTCTCCGCGACCCCGAACGCCGACGACGCCGGCTCCTCGGTCCAGACCGACGCCGTGGTCAAGAACACCATGTCGGTCGCGCGCTTCCTCGGCTACGCCGGCCTGGTGCTGCTCGTCGGCCCGGTGCTGATCCTGTTCGCCCTCTGGCCGCGCCGGCTCCCCGCCCGCGACCCGGGCCGGCTGGCGCAGACGGGCGCCGGGCTGCTCGCGGTGAGCACGATCCTGGAGTTGTACCTTCAGATCCCCTACACCGCCGGCACGACGCTCTTCGACGTCACCGGCGCGGCGACCCGCGACGTGCTGGGCACCCCGTTCGGCGCGGCGCACCTCGTGCGGCTCGGCGTGGTCCTCGCCGCCGCGGTGCTGCTGCGCCCGGTGATCGCGGGGCGCGCGGGCAAGGTCGACCAGACGCTGTTGATCATCCTCGGCGTGGTCGGGCTGGCCACCTGGCCGATCTCCGGGCACCCCAGCGCGTCGCCGGTGCCGACCCTGACCGTGGTCGCCGACGCCGCCCACCTCGCGGCCATGTCGATTTGGCTCGGCGGGCTGGTCATGCTGTTCGGGTTCCTGCTGCGCCGCGCGAACACGCGGGAGCTCGCCGCGATCGTCCCGGTGTGGTCCGGATGGGCGCTCTTCGCGATCACGGTGCTGGTGCTGGCGGGCACCGCGCAGGCGCTCGTGGAGATCGGCACGATCGACGCGCTCACGGGCACGTCGTACGGCCAATTGGTGATCGCCAAGGTGGCGCTGCTCGCCATCGTGGTGTTTGTGGCCGCGTACTCCCGCCGCCTGACGAACAGCCGCTTCGCGCCGAGCCCGGTTGTGACCGACAGAAGCGACATTTCGGAAATATCCGGAACGGCACCTGCGGCGATCGGTACGCGAGCGGCGGACGGCGCCGAGGCACTGGACGGCGCCGAAGCGCTGGAACCCGCCGAAGTGCTGGAACGCGGAGAGCTCGAAGGTTTTGAAGCGGCGGAAAGGGGCGGGGAGGAGGTTGGCCGGCGTACCGAAGTGGATCAACCCGGGGCGGAGGAGCGCGGTCGGAAGCGACTGCGCACCGCGGTCCTGATCGAGGTCGCCGTCGCCGTCGTCGTCCTGGCGCTCACCTCGGTGCTGGTGCAGACCAGCCCGGCGCGCAGCGCGCGGAGCGACGTCCCGTCCGGGCCGTTCGACAGCACCGTCTCGACCAGCCTGCTCAAGCTCCAGGTCGAGATCTCGCCGGCCACGGTCGGGCAGAACTCCATTCACCTGTACGCCTTCAAGCCCGACGGCTCCGGACCCCAGACGGTGGTCGAGTGGAAGGCGACCGCGGCCCTGCCGGCCAAGGGCATCGAGCCCCTCACCGTGCCGACCCTCGCCCTCTCCGACGACCACGCGGTGGGGCAGATCTCGCTCGTCTCGGCGGGCACGTGGGAGTTCAAGTTCACGGCCCGCGTCGACGATCTCAACCAGACCACGGTCACGGTGCAGGTGCCCGTCAGATCCTGAGCGATCCCGGCTCCCGGACCAGCGCACCGGGTCCGAAAACCGACAATGTGACAACCGAGCCGAGGGAGCCGGTCCTGCCTACCGAGTGCGAGCTCGGCCGGCCCGCGCCGAAGGACGTCGAGCTCGACAGGGCTCGACAGGGACGGCCCGATTGAGCTGCCCCCGCTGCCCGCCATGCCGGCCATCGAACGGCAGTTCACCTGGGCCCGGTCGCGCTGCGCGAGCCCGCCGGGGACGCCGCGCGCGGGCCGGGGACGACGTCCCCGGCCGCGTGAGCCGCGCCACAGCGGCTCTGTGGCGTTGGTAACGACAACGCGCAGTACTGGCGATTACGCCGATCGAGGAGTGAGAAGTCGGCCAGATGAACACTAGGCTGTCCGGTGTGGGTGATCTTTTGGTCTGGATCGACTGTGAGATGACGGGGCTGGATCTGGGGAAGGACGCGCTGATCGAAGTTGCGGCGCTGGTGACCGACCCAGATCTCAACGTGCTTGGCGAGGGCGTCGACGTGGTGATCCACGCCGACGACGCCGCGCTCGACGGGATGCTCGAGGTCGTCCGTGACATGCACGGCAAGTCGGGCCTCACCGAGGCCGTGCGCGCCTCCACCGTGACCGTGGCCGAGGCCGAGGACATGATCATGTCGTACGTCACGGAGCACGTGCGCGACCCGCGCACCGCCCCGCTGTGCGGCAACTCGATCGCGACCGACCGCGGCTTCCTCGCCCGCGACATGCCGCGCCTCGACAACCACCTCCACTACCGGATGATCGACGTGTCCTCCATCAAGGAGCTGTGCCGGCGGTGGTATCCGCGGGTGTACTTCGGCCAGCCGCCGAAGGGACTCGCCCACCGCGCCCTGGCCGACATCCGCGAGAGCATCCGCGAGCTCGAGTACTACCGGCGCACGCTGTTCGTGCCGCTGCCCGGGCCCGACGTCGACACCGCGAAGGCCATCGCCGCCGAGCTGAGCCGGGAAGGCGACACGAACGAGGCGTAACCCTGTCGACGGATCCCGCCCCCCATGCCCTACTATTAGCGGGCGAGTTCATGGTGGCTGTAGCTCAGTTGGCAGAGCACCGGGTTGTGGTCCCGGGTGTCGTGGGTTCAAATCCCATCAGTCACCCCATTGGCTGATCTCCGTATCAGCAGGTCAGGCCCCCTCCAAGGAGGGGGCCTGACGCGTTGTAGGGGACTGGTAGGGGAATCGGGCCGGGACACGGCCCCGGGCCCGGTCGTCTTGCCGCACCTTGCGCGTGGCGTCGGTCACGGTCGTGAAGTCCTCGCCCACCGCCACTGCGTCAATGGCCGGACAGTCTGATTAGTTCGGATCGTCGGCGTTGACCATGAAGTGGGCGGCGCGCTCGAGATACTCCCACAGCACCGCCTCGTGCTCGGGCGCGAGCTGGATCGCGTCGACGGCCCGGCGCATCTGCCGCAGCCACGCGTCGCGCTCGGCCGAGGCGATCTCGAAGGGCGCGTGCCGCATCCGTAGCCGGGGATGGCCGCGCTGCTCCGAGTAGGTGCCCGGGCCGCCCCAGTACTGGATCAGGAACAGCCGGAACCGCTCGTTGGCCGGGCCGAGGTCCTCCTCCGGGTACAGCGGCCGGAGGATCGGGTCCTCGGCCACGCCGGCGTAGAACTCGTCGACGAGCTTGCGGAAGGTCGGCTCGCCGCCGACGAGCTCGTAGAAGTTGTTGGGGGACGTCACACCATCAACTATGCCGCGCGGCCTGAGAGGGCGGTGGCGGCGGGAGGCCACCGATCTCAGCGGTGCGCTCGCTAAGGTCGACCGTGCGCTCCGCCGGGTCGGGCATCGACGGCTCCCGGCGCACCGACGGCCCGGGCGAGGGACGCCGGCGGGGCGGCAGCGGGGCGCGGCCCAGGTCGATGGTGACCTCGCCGAGGTCGTCGATGCCGTCGCGGCGCTCGGCGGCGCGCTGCTCGGCCGCGACCTGGACCTTGTTGACCGCGATCGCGTCGGCGATGGTGGCCCGCGCCGGCCAGGCGGCGATGATGAGCACCATGGCGGCGACGCCGCTGATCCCGAAATACCCCACCACGTCCGGCAGCGGGAAGTAGGTCGCCAGCCAGCCGGTGAAGACGATCGCGGCGCCCTGCAGCAGGTGCACGCCGCTCTGCATGACGCCGAACGCGCGGGCCCGGAACGACGGCGGCAGGACCTGCACGAACAGCCCGTTGCTGGCCGGCAGCGTGATGGCCAGTGACGCCCCCGAGAGCACCGTCATGATCACGACGACGACCAGCCCCGGGTCGAACAGTGCCGGCACGAGCGACAGCGGCGTGATGATCGCCACCGGCCGGATCAACGCGATCCGCCGCTGGGGCCGTAGCAGCCAGGTCACCAGCGCGCTGCCGAACACGAAGCCGCACGCGGCGGCGATCATGATCGTGCCGAACGTGAAGGGGTCGGCGCGCCCGGTGAGGTGGGCGGCCCACGCCGCGGCGAGGCCCTCGGGCACCACGCCGAAGCAGACCCCGCAGAAGACGATCAGCGCGATGGCCCGCATGACCGGCGAGCGGAACACGACCCGGTAGCCGTCGATGGCCTCGCGCACCAGGTTGGTGCGCTGCTCCACCTTCAGGCTCGGCGCCCGCTCCTTGACCACCACGGCGACGAGCACCGCGGAGATCGCGAACGTGACCCCGTTGAACAGCAGCGCGGCGGAGTCGTCGACGGCGACCAGCACGGCGCCGAGGGCGTAACCGCCGATCAGCGCCATCTGGGCGGCGGTGCGGCTCAGCGTGATGCCGGTGACATACTGCTCTCCCTGCAGCAGCCGCGGCAGCAGTGCCGAGCGGGAGCTGTCGAACGGCGGGCTCAGCAGCGCGTTGCCGAACAGCAGCGCGATGAGCACCCCGGCGGGCGCGTGGGGAAAGGCGGCCAGCACGAGCATGATCCCGGCGCGGATGACGTCGCAGCCGATCATGGTGCGGCGATACGGATGGCGCTCCGCCCAGGCCGACAGCAGCGCGCCAAAGCCGAGCCACGGCAGGTAGCTCACGGCGAACGCGGCGCCCGAGAGGACCGCCGAGTGCGTCTGGCCGTAGACCACGGCGACGATGGCGGCCCGGGCCACGTTGTCGCCGAGGACCGACTGGGTCTGGGCTACGAAGACGGCGGCGAACTCGCGGTTGGCGAGTGTCTCGCGGACGGTGGCAGGGCGCTGGGCGGACTCGTCGGGGTCGGACACCGGCGGAGCCCCCTTCCCTCGGTCACGACGGCGTAAACGTTCGCGGGCGCGGCCGAACCGGTCATTCCACCACCAAGAGGGGCTAACAGTGGCAGACCGGGATACTGTGCAGCGATGCACCTGAACGAACGGACGATAACCGACTGACCACCCGACGCGCGACCCTACCCTCTGGGTTGATCACAGATGGCCGCTAGATCGGTCAAGTTCCTCCGTTCGTTGCAGTGCGGGCTATATGGCCATATCTATTGGATGTTGAGCCACCTCCGGCTGGGGGGTCGATGCCACACGACGGGTCGGTCAGGCGGGGCCGGTTCGTCTCGCCGGCCCGACCGGCCCGGTCTCGTCGCCTTCGGAGCCCGGGCGGATGTACATGCGCGCCGCGGTGAGGTGGGCGGCGATACCGGCCCGCTCCAGCGCCTCGGAGAGCCGGCGGCGTAGCTCGCGGCCGACCCGCCACTGCGCCTCGTTCGACGTCTTGACGGTGGTGCGCAGCACCGCGCCGTCGGCGGTGAGCTGCTCGACGCCGAGCACCTTCGGCGGGTCCATGAAGTCCTCGGCGAAGTCCGGGTCCTCGGCGAACGCGTCGGCCGCCTCGCGCAGCACGGCGGTCGCCTGCTCGATGGAGACGAACCCGACCGGCACGTCGACGTTCACCACGGCCCAGCCCTGGCTCTTGTTGCCCACGCGGACGATCTCGCCGTTGCGCACGTACCAGACCACGCCCGCGCCGTCGCGGATCGTGGTGATCCGCAGTCCGACCGCCTCGACCGTCCCTGTCGTCGCGCCGACGTCGACCACGTCGCCCACGCCGTACTGATCCTCCAGGAGCATGAACAGGCCGGCGATGAAGTCCTTGACCAGGTTCTGCGCGCCGAAGCCGATCGCGAGGCCGGCGATGCCGGCGCTGGCCAGCAGCGGACCGAGGTTGATCCCGATCTCGCCGAGCACCAGCATCGTCGCGATCGTGAAAACCACCACGGAGGCGATACTGCGCAGCACCGAGCCGAGCGCCCGGGCGCGCTGGATGCGCCGCTCGGAGGGCAGCGCGAGTCCGTTGGGCAGCGCGAGTGCGCCGGGTAGCCGGTTACGCAGCGGCCGCAGCAGCGAGCCACCCGATTCGTTGTCGGATATCGTGTGCTTGATCAGCCGGTCGACGGCCCGGTGGATGAGTGCCCGGATGACGAACGCCACCAATATGATGATCACGATTGTCACCGGCTTGACGATCACCCAGTAGCTACTCTCGGCGAGCCACTTGTTCTTCGTCTGGTCCCAGATGAAATCGCACAAGCCGCTCTTGTCCGCGCAGCTCGGTTCGGGGTTGGGCGTTTCGAGGGGCATCGCCAGAGGGCTGATCACGAAGCTCCTAGCAGCAAACCGGTGCGAACCGGGATAAGCCCGCACAAAGGTCCGAGGGGAGCGGGTGAAGGTTCACCCGCCGGCCGCAAATAGTACGTGCAATCCGAGGATCTATCGGGGACGATTAGCCCACGGACCACTGCCGGTGGGCCCGTGACGGGACCACTCATGGCCATTTCCAGGGAGACTTCGCTTCACGTAACTAGGGGGACGGCGATGCCTGACATACGACCCGCACGAGTATCGGGTGCGCTGGTACTCAACGCCACCTACGAGCCGCTGTGTGTCGTGTCTGTCAGACGTGCCACCATCCTGGTCCTGACGTCGAAGGCCGTGTGCGTCGCCGACGGTGACGGGATCCTCCACAGTGCGACGGACGAGCTGCCGGTCCCCTCTGTGGTCCGGCTCACCCGCTACGTCCGGGTGCCGTATCGCACACACATAGGCCTCTCCCGACGCGGCATATTCGCCCGCGACGGATGGCGTTGCGCCTACTGCCGCGGCCCGGCCGAGACCATCGACCACGTGATGCCACGCAGCCGGGGCGGGCGGCACGCCTGGGAGAACGTCGTCGCCGCCTGCGCCCGCTGCAACCACACCAAGGGTGACAAAACGCCAGCCGAACTCGGCTGGCGTTTGTATACCAGCCCCATCGCGCCGAAAGGCGTCGCGTGGCGGGTGCTCGGCCACCGCACCCCCGACCCGCGCTGGGCCGACTGGCTCGACCTGCCGGGCGACGAGCTCCCGCAGGCCGCCTGAGCTTCCGGGCGGGTCCACCCGCGGTGTGAGGCCACTCACGTGTCTCGGCATACTGGCATGGGAGGCCCATGCCGGTGACGGGCATGTCGTTACGAGGCTTCGCCGTGGCGTAGATCTGGTCGGACACCCCCGGCAATCGGCTGGTCATGACCGCCCGCTAACGTGAAGCCGGTCTTTTAGTCCCTTCGACGCCTGGGGGCGTTGAGCTTGTCCATCATCGAGACGACGCTGATCTTCGCCGGGATTCCGGTAGCGGTCATCCTGCTCATCGCGGGCGCCGTCTACGCGGGAGGTTCCCGCCGTAGCAAGCGCTACCGGCCCGGACGGCCGTTCGAGTTCACGCCCGTCTGGTTCCTCTCCGCGCCCGAGCAGCTGGCCAAGGCGGCGAACGCCCGCGAGCTCACCGGTGCGCGGCGAGCGGAACTGACCACAGGCGGCGATGCCTCCACCGTGACCGAGTGGTCCGGCGACAAGGCCCAGCCGCATGTCATCGGAGGCGCAAGTGACCGGTGGTAACCCGGCTGCCCACAGGGGCCAGCCCGAAGTCCTCAACGGCCCGTTCACCACGCGCCAGCTGCTGCGTCTCGACGAGGCGCTACGCCTGGCCGACTCGTCGACCGGGCTGACGTTCAGCATCTACGTCGGCGACCTCGAGGAGCCGGTCCGCGCCTACACGGAGAAGCTGCACGGCCAGCTGGCCGACCCGCCGCACTCCGTGCTCATCGCGCTCTCCCCGAACCAGCGCCAGCTCGAGATCGTCACCGGTGGCGAGGCCCGGCGCCGGCTGCCGGACCGTGCGGCCAAGCTCGCGGCCCTGTCGATGGCCGCGGCCTTCGGTGGCGGCGACCTCGCCGGCGGCCTGGTCTCCGGCCTGGCTCAGCTCGCCGACCACGCCGGCCGGCACTGACCCAGCGCAGACGCGAAGCGGCGCGCGCCCCGTCCGGGACGCGCGCCGCTTTCTTTCGCTCTCAGGCCGCCTCGGCGTCCTTGGCGCGGGCCTTCAGGGCCCGCACGATGCCGTCGCGGCCCTCGCCCACCAGGCGGCGCAGCGGGGCCGGCCTGCCGGGCGTGGCCAGCCAGGCCTCGGTCCGCGCGATGGTGTCCTGGCTCACCTGGTACGCCGGGTAGCCCAGCTCGACGAACTCGGCCGCCGGCTCGCTGTCGCGGTTCTCCCACACCGGCAGCAGCGCGTCGAAGTAGGCGGGCACATACGGCGCGGTCAGCTCCGCCTGCGTCGAGTGCTGGAAGCCCTGCAGCAGCGAGCGCTGCAGCCAGTTGGGCAGCGAGTGGTCCTCGGTGATCCGGCGCCACGTCTCGGCCTTCGCCTCGGCGGTCGGCACCAGGGCCCGGGCCAGCGCGGCCTGCCGCTCACCGCTGGCCGTGCGGTCCCGGTCGAGCTCGGCCTCGATCTCGGCCGGGTCGGCGGCACCGCCCGCGATGAGCGCGTGCAGGATGCCCCAGCGCAGGTCGGCCTGGATGGTCAGGCCGGTCGGCACGTCCTCGCCCCGTAGCCAGCCGGACAGCACGGCCAGGTCGGCCTCGCTGCGTGCGGCGGCCGCGAACGAGCGGGCCCACGCGAGCTGGAAGCCGCTGCCCGGCTCGGCCGAGAGCAGCGCCTCGCGCGCCGTGCCGGCCAGCTGCGCCCAGCCCTGCGGCGCCCAGGCCGGGTCGGTGTAGAAGACCAGTGCCGACTGCGCCTGCCGGATGGTGGCCGTGACGAGGTTGATGTCCTTCTCGGCCGGCAGGCCGACGGCGACGAGACGCACGTAGTCGCGGGCGGCCAGCTCGGCGTCGCGGACCATGTCCCAGGACGCCGACCAGACCAGCGCGCGGGCCAGCGAGTTGTCCAGCCCGTCGATGTGGTCGACCACCGTGGCCATCGAGCGCGGGTCCAGTCGCAGCTTGGCGTAGGTGAGGTCGTCGTCGTTGAGCAGCAGCACGTCGGCGGCGCGGCGTCCGGCCAGCGTGGTGATCTCGGTCCGCTCGCCGTCGACGTCGGCCTCGATCAGCTCCCGGCGCACGAGGCCGCCGTCGACGAGGTCGTAGAGGCCGATGCCGATGCGGTGGGTGCGCAGCGTCGGGTAGGCCGCCGGTGCCTCCTGGCGCACCACGACCCGCTCATACGTGCCGTCCGCCGCGATCGACAGCTCCGGCCGCAGGGTGTTGACCTGGGCGGTCTCCAGCCACTGCGCGGCGAACTTGCGCAGCTCCTTGCCGCTGGCGCTCTCCAGCGCGGTGAGCAGGTCGTCGAACGTGGCGTTGCCCCACTGGTGCTGCTGGAAGTAGGCGCGCAGGCCGCTGCGGAACGCGTCGATGCCGACGTAGGCGACCAGTTGCTTGATGACGCTGGCGCCCTTGGCGTAGGTGATGCCGTCGAAGTTGACCTCGACCGCCTCGACGTCGGGCATCTCGGTGTACACCGGGTGGGTCGAGGACAGCTGGTCCTGCCGGTAGCCCCAGTTCTTGCGCACCGACAGGAACGTCGTCCAGGCGTCGGAGAAGCGGGTCGCGTGGGTGTTGCACCAGTGGCTGGCCCACTCCGCGAACGACTCGTTGAGCCACAGGTCGTCCCACCAGCGCATGGTGACCAGGTCGCCGAACCACATGTGGGCCAGCTCGTGCAGGATCGTGTTGGCCCGCTGCTCGTACTCGAAGTCGGTGACCGGCGAGCGGAAGATGTAGTGCTGCTCGGCGTGGACCACGCAGCCGAAGTTCTCCATCGCGCCGGCGTTGAACTCGGGGGAGTACACCTGGTCGTACTTCGGCAGCGGGTAGCGGATGCCGAACTCTTCGTGGAAGAAGTCGAAGCCCTGCTTCGTGACCAGGTTGATCTCGTCGGCGTCGAGATACTGCTTCATGGACTGCCGGCAGAAGACGCCCAGGTCAATGCCGTCGTGCGTCTCGCGGACCTCGTGGTAGGGCCCGGCGCACACGGCCGTGATGTAGGTGCTCATCGGCGGCGTGGGCGTGAAGTGTCGCACGAGGCCGTCCTGCCGCCCCAGCGGCATGTTGGAGATGACCTTCCAGTGCGCCGGCGCCGTCACGCGGAAGGTGAACGCCGCCTTGAGGTCCGGCTGGTCGAAGCAGGCGAAGGCGCGCTGCGCGTCGGCCGTCTCGAACTGGCTGTAGAGATACACCTCCTTGTCCACGGGGTCGACGCTGCGGTGCAGGCCCTGGCCGGTCGTGGAGTACGCGAAGTCGGCGTCCACGACGAGCACGTTGTCGGCCCGCAGCCCCGGCAGCGCCAGCCCGCCCTCCGTCGACCAGCCACCGATGTCGACGGGTTCGCCGTTGAGCGTCGCGCCGCGCAGGGTCGCCGCGGCGACCTCGATGAAGGTGGCGGCGCCCGGCTCCCGGCAGGTGAACCGCACCTCGGTGGTCGACCGGAACGTGCCTTCCCCGGGATTTCCGGCGCCATCGGTCAGGTCGAGGCTGATGTCATACGCCGTGACGTCGAGCAGGCGGGCCCGCTCGACGGCTTCGACCTGGCGTAGGTTGCGTACACCGGCCACGTGTCGTCTCCTGTCGTTTCGCTGTGGCCGTCCCCGTCGACGGCGTCACACCGAGTGTTCCATGTTCCCGGAGGACACTGGGGGAGTGGCCCAGGTCACTCACGTGTGAAGTGGTACGCACCGGGAGGGCTGCGTAAGGATCGGAACTGATTTCCGACTCTTTCACTAGTGAGGTGGTCACCGTCATGGCCGAAGACCGCGTCATCGCCGACATGTGGTTCGACCCGCGCTGCCCGTGGGCCTGGATCACTTCCCGCTGGCTGCTGGAGGTGGAGCAGGTCCGCCCCGTGCACGTGCGTTTCCATGTCATGAGCCTGTCGATCCTGAACGAGGGCCGTGACGACCTTCCCGAGCGATACAAGGAGGGTCTGGCAAAGGGTTGGGGGCCGGTTCGCGTGGCGATCGCCGCCGAGCAGAAGTTCGGCAATGAGGTGCTTCGTCCGTTTTACACCGCGCTCGGCACCCGCATCCACCACGAGAAGCAGGAGCTCTCCGACGAGCTCTACCGCTCGGCCCTCGCCGAGGCCGGCCTTCCGGCGGATCTCGCCGAGTTCGCCGAGTCGACCGAGTATGACGAGAAGCTGCGCGAGAGCCACTTCGCCGGGATGAACCCGGTGGGGATGGACGTGGGCACGCCGGTCATCCACGTGCCGGGGCCGGACGGCAAGATCATCGCGTTCTTCGGGCCCGTCGTCACCCCCAAGCCACGGGGTGAGGCGGCCGGTCGCCTGTGGGACGGCACGCTGCTGGTCGCCGGCACGCCCGGCTTCTACGAGATCAAGCGCACCCGTGAGCTGGGGCCCATCTTCGACTGAGGTGCGTTAGGAGTAGCCTGCCTACTCGTGCGGCGGTTCTTCACACCCCGGTGGGTGCTCGGCCACACCCTGGCGCTCGCCGGGGTGGCCGTCTGCCTGTTCGCGGGTCGCTGGCAGTATCAGCGGGCCACCGCCGGCAATGTGCTCAGCTGGGCGTATACCGTCCAGTGGCCGCTCTTCGCGCTTTTCGTGGTCTTCCTGTGGGTGCGCGCGATCCGCGACGCCCGGGGCGGGAGCACGCCCCGGGCGGCTCCGCAGCCGCTGCGCCCGCCGCTGCGCCCGCCGGTGAGCCGGGCACCCGCCGCGCCGGCGGTGAGCGACGAGGATGATCCGGAGCTCGCGCAGTACAACCGGATGCTCGCCTGGCTCGCGGCCGACCCCGACCGCCGTCCGAGCGACTTTCCGGGATGACCTGACCGGCCAGAGACGGACGAGACCGACACCAGGGATGAACCAGATGAACCTCAACCCCGCACTCACCCGCTACCGGGTCGTCGCCTGGATCGTCGGCGTGCTGCTGATTGTGCTCACGGTGGGCACTGTGCTGAAGTACACCACCGACGACGAGACGATCGTCGCCCTGGTCGGGCCGGCGCATGGCTTCCTGTACATGCTCTACCTGGTGCTCGCCGCCGACCTGGCCCGCCGGGCGCGCTGGCGGCTTCCGTTCACGGTGTTGGTGCTGCTGGCCGGCACCGTGCCGTTCCTGTCCTTCTTCGCCGAGCGGGTCGTGACCCGCCGGGTCCGCTCGGCGTTCTCCCTCGCGACGTCCGGGACACCCTGACCGAGCAGGCATCTGCGCGACAGAACCGCTCCTTCGGATGGCGCGTGCCGTTTCCTGGAAACGCACAGCCGGTGCGACACCGGCGCGAACGGGTGGCGTTGCAATTCGCGACAGACACCCTCTGGGAGAGGCCGACGCGATGACCGAGACCTGCTGGAGCGTCCAGGAGCGGACCTGGAAGGACGAACTGCCCGAGCTGCCCGACGAGGTGAGCGCGCTGCTCGCCCCACCCGTCGTGGTGTGCGCTTCGGGGCTGTCCCGCGGCGCGCGCAGCCGCACTGCGGGACGGGCGGTCCCCCGTGCCGCGGCCCGGGTCGGCTGACCTATAGCGTTTGCCTCATGACGGTTGCGCACCCGATCGCCCACGCCTGGCTCTCCACCGGAGGGACCGGAGCGCAGAACTACGACGAGTTCGCCGACGACGCGGAGATCACCGCGATCATCGCCGCGAACCCCGCCAGCGCCCTGGCCGTGGAGATGCCGCACCGGGCCCCGCAGAGCATCGGCCGCCCGTTCCTGGACTGCCTGCCCGACGCGGTCGAGCGGCTGCGCGCGGCGAAGGAGGAGGGCCACTACGCCCCCGCCTCGGACGTCGTGGTGCTCTACCGGATCACCGCGTCCGATGGCGCCCGCGCCTACGGCCTGTGGTGCATGGTCGACACCGACCAGATCTCGACCAGCGCCGACGAGCCCGGTGCGGTGATCCGCAACGAGGACGTGTTCATCGAGAAGGTCCGCGAGCGGGTCGCGCTCGCCGAGGCCACCGGCCACCTGCTCTCGCCCGTCCTGCTGCTGCAGACCGCCCGCGGCGAGGCCCTGCACGCGGCGCTGGCGCAGGCCGTCGCCGAAGCGGGTAGCCCCGCCGTCACCGACCTCGACCCGTCCGGCCGCGCCCACGAGGTCTGGGCCGTCGGCGCCGGCGCCACCCGCGACCGGCTGCTGGCGCTGGCCGGCGGCGGCGAGCTCGTCGTCGCCGACGGAAACCACCGCAGCCTCGCCGCGCAGACCGCCGGCTACACGCGATTCCTGGCCGTCATCACCACCCCGGAGTCGGTGGCGATCCAGCCGTACAACCGGCTCGTCTCGGAACTGCCGGGCCAGCTGGAAGGCCTCGACCTGCGACCGCTGACCGGCCCGGCCGGCGTGCCGGCCACCGGCGGCCGCGTGCACCTGTACACCCGCGACGGCGCCTGGTCGGCCGCCCTGCCCCGGGTCGAAGGGGCGAACGTCGTGGACAACCTCGACCACGCCCTCGTCGAGCGGCGGCTGTTCGCCGAGGCCCTCGGCCTGGAGCCGGGCGACAAGCGGATCACGTACGTCGGCGGCGACTACCCGGCCGAGTGGCTGCGCGGTGAGGTCGACGCCGGCCGGGCCGAGCTGGCCGTGCTCATCGCGCCGGTGACCGTCGAGGACTTCGTGGCGGTCAACCTGGCCCGCCAGAAGATGCCGCGCAAGAGCACCTGGTTCACGCCGAAGGCGAGGGCCGGTCTGGTCGTCGCGCAGCTCGATTCGTTCTAGTCACCCGATCGTGATACACACTAGGCCGCTGACCTTCCGGGCCTGGGGTGTGCACATGTCATTGCAGATCTTCATCGCGGCGATGATCGCCGCCTGTGGCATCGGCGCGTTCGCCGGGGCCGCTGTCGTCTGGGACCGCCGCCGCATCTGGCGGCTGAACCCGGGCGCGACGGCCGGCTGGGTGTTCGGGTTGCTGCTGCTGGGCGGCGGGTTGCTGGTGGGTTCGTGCTTGGGCCTGGTCCGGCTCTGACAGACTGCCGGGTATGCGCGTCTACGTTGGTTCCGATCACGCCGGATATGAGCTGAAAGAGCACCTGGTCAGCGCCCTCGGGCCGCTGGGCTACGAGGTTGTGGACGTCGGTCCGGCGAAGTACGACCCCGACGACGACTACCCGGCGTTCTGTTTCCACACGGGCGCGCGGGTGGTCGCCGATCCGGACAGCCTGGGCGTGGTCATCGGCGGCTCGGGCAACGGCGAGCAGATCGCCGCGAACAAGGTGCCCGGTGTCCGGGCCGCCCTGGCGTGGAACGTCGACACCGCCCAGCTGGCCCGGGAGCACAACAACGCCAACGTCGTCGCCATCGGTGCGCGCCAGCACACGCTGGAGGAGGCCACCACGCTCGTGACGGCGTTCCTGCGCACGGAGTTCTCCGGCAACGAGCGGCACGTCCGGCGCATCGCGCAGGTGCTGGAGTATGAGACCTCCCACACCCTGCCGCCGCTGCCCTAGCGCTCGCCGTACTCGGGCGGGGGCGCCTTGCGTTGCGCGGGGACGTCGGCGATCTTCGGCATGATGATCGTCGCGCCGACGTCCTCGAGCGGATGCCCGGCCTGCCGGGCCGCGAGGCGTTCCCGCAGCAGTGCCCTCGGGATCTCCATGGTGATGTCGCCGGCGTGCTCGGGCGTGCCTGCCTGCGGCACCGGCCGCCGTAGCCGGTCCGCCTCCTGTTCCCTGCTCAGGGCCCAGGCCTGGTCGCGCACCAGCCGTGCGTCGAGCCGCCACAGGATCAGCGGTAGCAGGCACACCACGAGCCCGAGGGACGGCCACAGCAGCGAGGCGGGCGCCGCGTAGCCGCGCGCGAACGACACCACGATCGTGGCCGCCAGCAGCACCAGCCAGCCGAGATGGTTGCGGAACGTGCGCAGACCGTCACGGCTGCTGCTCTCGCCCTTCGGCGTGACCACGAACCGGGTCGGCCGCCGGAGGATCGTGCTGACCAGCTGCACCGCGTAGATCGGCGCGGCGATGATCGACATCAGCATGCCCTTGAAGCCGCGGGAGTCCGGCGGCTCGTAGGGGCTGACGTTGTACTGCCGGTTGTTGATGTACAGCCACAGCGAGAAGGCGGTGGCGTCGGTGTACAGCGCGAACCACAGCTGCGGCGAGATCGTCATGCCGCTGACGCCGAGGGCCAGGAACAGGATCGCGTTGGCGATGCCCAGCAGCCAGCCGATCGCCATCGACGGGTAGAACGTCGTGATCAGCGTGTAGTGCAGCATGCCGCCGGGTGACAGCCGCCAGAACCGCCGCCAGTACATCCGGACGAGGATCTCGAACGTGCCGCGCGACCAGCGCCGCTGCTGGCTGAAGTAGTCGTTCCAGCTCGATGGCCCCTCGCCGGCGGAGAGCACGTCCGGGGTGTACACCGACTTCCACCGGCGCCCGGTCTGCGGGTTGCGGGTCGTGTGCAGCATCAGGCCGGTCGCCATGTCCTCGGTGATCGAGTCGCTGAGCCCGCCGATGCTGCGCAGCGCCGAGATCCGGATGGCGTTGTTGGTGCCGACCAGCATCGACGTGCCGTAGCGATTGGCCGCCCGCTGGATGACGCTGTGGAACGGGAACTGCTGCGACTCCGCGGCCCGGGTCACGAAGGCCTCGCCGTTCTTGTAGCACTGCGGGCCGATCGCGTACGCCACGTCGGGGTCGCGGAAGTAGCCGACGATCCGCTCGGCGAAGTTGGCCAGCGGCACGTGGTCGGGGTCGACGGCGAGCAGCACATCGTAGTCCTCGCCGTGCGCGTCTACCCACGCGTTGTAGTTGCCGTGCTTGGTCTTGGCCCGGAACGGCCCCTTCGGTCGGTTGTACCGCCGGCTGCCCTTGCGCGTGAAGTGCCGGATGCCGAGCTCCTCGCACATGGCCTTGACGTCGTCGTCATCGCCCTCGTCGAGCAGCCAGATGTCGAACACGCCGCGGTGGCGGATGCGCTTGGCCGCCCGCAGCGTGTCGCGGACCACCGCGATCGGCTCCTTGCTGGGCACGATCGTGGTCAGGAGCGCCAGCCGCAGCCGCGGGTCGGGGGTCACCGGGATCGGGTCGCGGGCGGTGATCGAGGCCAGCGACAGGGACAGCACGTTGATCAGCCGCAGCAGCTCGACGATGGCGATGGTGACGATCACGAACGCGTTCGCGATCCCGGCCGCCTTGGCCGTCGGCCCCGGGTTGGTCTGCGCGAAGTGCGCGGGCTGCAGCAGCCAGACGCAGAAGAACACCTCGAAGCAGATGTTGAGCAGCGCGATCAGCACCGAGCCGGCCACCCGGGACCGGCCGTCGACCTTGCGCTGCGGACGGTAACGCACCCGGTACGGCTCGTTGGCGGGCGGCGGGGTCAGCGGGCCGGCGAGCCGGCTGTAGGTCTCCAGTCGCGCCCAGGACCGGCCATACACGGGAATCTCGAATGGCTCCGTCACGGGGTCCTCTCGCTGCGTTACGCCGCAGGTGCGGCTTCCCCCCGTCTGACCGCCAGAGAGCATAAGTCACGCAAGGGGTTGCCCACCTCGGCCGTGATGCTGGTAACCCGGCGAGGGTGATGCGCTGGGATACCCTCCCGTGGTGGCGAACGTCGTGGCGGGTGGCGGAGCGCGGATGGGTTCGGTGGTGCTCGCGTTCGCGCTGGCGGTGCTGAGCGGATGCGACAGGGCCGAGCCGCCGGAGTCGACCGGTTCGGCCGGTCCGGCCGATTTGGCCGCCTACCGCGACTGCACGGCGTCGTCGGCACCCACCCGGCCGGTCGCCGGGAATCCGCTCGCCGCCCGTCCGTTCTTCGTCGAGCCCAGTGGACCGGCGGCGCAGCAGGTGGCGGACTGGGGGAGCCGGCAGCGCACGGCCGATGCCGCCGCCTTGCGCAGGATCTCGGACCGTCCGGTGGCCCAGTGGGTCGGCGGCGGCGCCGGTTCCGTCGGTGCGCAGGTCGACGCCGTGCTGGGCTGCGCCGCGGCGCAGGGGCAGTTGCCTGTCCTGGTGGCGTACAACATCCCGCATCGTGACTGCGGCAGTTACTCGTCCGGCGGCGCCGCGTCACCGGACGAGTACCGATCGTGGATTCGGGCGTTCGCGAGCGGCGTGCGGGGCCGGCCGGTCGCGATCATCCTGGAGCCGGACGCGATCCCGCACGCCATCGACGGTTGCGAGAGCGAGTCGCGGTACGAACTGCTGTCCGACGCCGTCCAGGTGCTCAAGGCGACCGGCTCGGCGGTGGTCTACCTCGACGCGGGCCACCCGAGGTGGATCACCGACGTGCACAGGCTGGCCGAAGCGCTGCGGCGCTCCGGGATCGCCCACGCCGACGGCTTCTCCCTCAACGTGTCCAACTTCGTCAGTACGCCGGACAACGTGGCGTACGGCAAGCAGGTCTCCAGTGCCGTCCCCAGCAAGCCGCACTTCGTGATCGACACCAGCCGCAACGGCGCGGGCGAGGTGGAAACCGCCGGCGACGTGGACGGCGGCCCGCGGTGGTGCAACCCGCCGGGCCGCCTGCTGGGCATGCCCCCGACCACGGACACCGGCGACCCACGCGTGGACGCCCTGCTGTGGATCAAGCGGCCCGGTGAGTCCGACGGTGCCTGCCGCCCCGGCGAGCCCCCGGCCGGCCAATGGTGGCCCGAGTACGCCCTGGACCTGGCCCAGCGCTCGACCTGACCGCTCGACCTGACCGCTCGCGCCCGTTCGCAGGTGTCGCCGATCGGCCTGGCGGAACCGGGCGGCGGGTTCACCTTCCAGCTTGCGATTCCTGCCAGCGGACGGGGAAGGCGCCGAGCCGAGCCTCGTGCCGGGGGTCTCCCGACTCGACGTGGCCGGCGGGTTTCGCGCAGCGGACCGCCACGTCGCCGGTGGCGGTGGTGGTCGTCTTCGTGGCGGGGCAGGTGGTGATCTCCATGACGCACGACCTTAGCCGAACATACGTACGAAAGTCGCCGTGATCAAGGAATTGACCTGCGAAAACGTCCGGTACGTGCCCGCCGGTGCCCGATCATCCGGATTCTTCCAGGAGAGCGGCGCGGGCGTTGAGGTAGCGCTGCTGCGGCAGGTTGCCGCGGTGCGGGCGAGTCTCATGCGCCGAGCTGGTCGGCCATGTCGTGCTTCGCGCCGACGAGCTCGCGCATCGGCATCGGCTGCCGGCTCGAGCTTTCGATGTCCTTGCCCTCCTTGGAGTACAGCGGCGGCCAGGTGTGGATGCCCGCGTCGAGCGGGCAGGCCGCCACCTCGTCGCGCCAGCCGGGCCAGCGCCAGCTGAGGTAGAACTGGTCGACGGCGCCGGCCAGCATGGCGTACAGCCAGTCGGTGTAGCCGAGAGTGAGGTCCTCCCAGCGCAAGGTGTCCGGCGCGAAGTAGTGGATCGTCGGCACCTGAGCCGACTCGCTGCCCGACTCGCCCTGGCGCCACACGAACTCGCCGCCCATGATGTCCTGCGCGACGAGCAGCCCGGCGGGCTCGAACACCTCGTTCACCGTGTGGATGTCGGCGAGCCGACGCCGCGGGTCGCCGGACCCGAAGACCCGCAGCCAGCCGCCGTCGACCACCAGGCCGCCGCTGCCGTACACCAGGGCGCCGAGCCAGGACGTGGTGCCGACCTGCAGCCGGTGCAGGCAGGAGGCGGCCCGGTCGGGGTCGGTCGGCAGGATCTCGACGGCATACGGGGAGCCGGTGACGGCGGCCTCGATCTCGGCCCAGGCGGACCGGTCGTCGGAGATCAGCTCCGCCAGCGAGCGCACCCGCCCAACTGTACGGCCGGGGGTCGCCCGACACGAACGACGGAAATCTCCGCGGCGCACGCTGGGTGCCGGGGCGGTCCGATCAACCGGCTATGACGAGGTCGGCGCGCAGCGCGGACAGCTCGTGGGCGCTCAACCCGTACTCGCGCGCCCACCCCCGCATGTCGCCCCACCGCTCGCGCACCAGCTCAAGCGTCCGGATCATGAGCGCGGCCTCGGGCTCCCACACCGGCAGCGACGCGGGCCGCGGCGGCAGCCCCAGGCGATCCACGACCACGGCCATCCGCTCGTGGATCGTCGGCATAGCGGCCGCCGTCGCGGCGTAGTCGGCCGCGATCGTGTCCTCCGGCACGCCGAGCAGGCCCAGGACCACCGCGGCCAGCACGCCGGTGCGGTCGCAGCCGGCCTCGCAGTGGAAGACCGCCGGAAGGGTGCCGGGGCGGGTCAGGTGGCGCACCGTGCAGGCCAGCACCGGGCCCTTCTCCGTGAGCATTGCCACATAGTGCCCGACGAGGTCGGCGGCGCCGCTGACGTCGGCGATCGGCGCCGAGTAGTACCCGATCCCCGCCCTGGACAACGGGCCACGGCCGAGCCGCTCGACCTCGTACTCGCCGCGCAGGTCGATCACCGTGGACAGGCCGAGGTTGTGCACCAGGCGTTCGGCGTCGGCCGGCGTCGCGTAGGCGAGCGAGTCGCTGCGGAACAGCACGCCGGGTCGTACGATGCCGCCGTCCGCGGGCAGGCCGCCGAGGTCGCGGAAGTTGACCAGCCCCTCGAGGTCTCCGGCGGACGGCCGCCGGCGGCGCCACCGTCTCACCAGATGAGGTCCTTCACCCAGTTGTAGAAGGAGATGAACCAGCCCACCTCACGTAGGTAGGCGATGCCGGCCGCGGCCAGGAACAGCCCGGTGAGCGCGTGGGCGCCCTTGGCCGTGCGGCGGGGGCGGCCGAGGCGCTGCTCGATGACGAGCCGGCCGAGCAGGCGGACCAGGGCGAACACGCCGACGGCGACGACGAGGACGACCAGGAACGCGATGAACGGGCCGGTCAGGCTGCCCGCGCTACTGAGCGCCCACAGCCCCCAGCAGATGAAGGCGATGGCCGCGCCGGTGCCGGTGAACTCCCAGCCGATCTTCAGCTGGCGGGCGCGCTCGCCGGGTGGCGGCGTGTACCGCGGGTGGCGGTCCTCCTCCGGCTCGACGGGCAACATGCCGGTCGGGTCGGGCGCCGGCCGCTGGATGACCTTGGCCCGGCCGCGCATCTGCGGCACGCCCTCGGCGTTGACCGCAACCCCGCCGGGCGAGACGGGCACCCCCGACATCGGCTGGGTCGACATCGGTTGGGCCGACATCGGTGGCACGAAGGCCGGCGGCGCCGAGACAGGCCGGCTCAAAACCGGCTGGAACGCCGTGGCCGAGTTGACCGGTGAGGCCGCCGAACGCAGCGCGACCAGCTCCCGCTCCAGGCGCTCGATGCGCTGGTACGCGTCGGTCTCCGTGCCGCTGATCGACGGGCGGGCCCGGCCGACCGCGCGGCCGGTATCGGCCGTCTCGGTCTCGTGCCAGTCGCAGCCGACGTCGGGCAGGCTGCCACTGGCGACGGCCCGGCGGACCAGCTCGGCCAGGCCGTTCAGCCAGGACTGCAGCTCCCGGGTCTGCGGGCGGTCGGCGGGCCGGTCGGCCAGCGGCGCGTGCAGGTGGTCGCGCAGCGCCGGGATGCCCTCCAGCAGCGGGTGGCGGCGCAGCACGTTCCACTGCGGCGGCGAGGCGTCGGGCGGGCCGTGCTGGTCGCTGCGGCCGTCGACGCGGGGGTAGGCGCCGGTGACCATGAAGTACGCCACCGCGCCGTAGCCGTGCACGTCGTACGCCGGGCCGACGTGCTTCACGCCGCCGAACGCCTCCGGGCCGCCCGACTCCGGCGTGTAGGCGATCTGGGTGATCTCCTCCTCGCGGAAGTACCGCGCGCCGGTGAAGTCGATCAGGCGTATCTCGCCGGTGGCGAGCACCATCACGTTGGACGGCTTCACGTCCATGTGCAGCACCGGCGTCGCGCCACTCTCGTGCGGGTCGTGCAGATGCCGCAGTACCACGGCCAGGGTCTTCAACGCCGAGACGGCGTTGAGCCGGCGCCCTCCCGCGGCGGCGCCCGACCGCTGCGCCACGTATTCGCGCAGGTTGACGCCGTGCAGATAGTCGTACACCTGATACGGCACCGCGTCGCCGGGCGCCGGGCGCTCGCCCGGGCGGTGCGGCGGCGGGCCGTAGAAGCCGTCGGCGCGCCGGCAGATGCCCGGAACGCCCCGGTTGTTGAGGTCCATGAGCGCCGCGTCGCCCTTGTCCCACGACCGCAGCTCGTCGGCGATCGGCCGCTGCGGGTCGACGCGGAAGACCTTGACCGTCATCGGCGCCGAGGTCACGCCGCCGCAGATGCGCACGGCGCGGTAGACGTCCGCCTGCCCGCCGGAGCCCAGGTGAGCCACCAGCCGATACCGCTGGAACGTCTCCGGCAAAGGGCTCGCGGGACCGCAGACCAGGTCCAGCAACGCACCCTGCGTCATCGTGCAACTCCCCCCAGCAAATGTCGCCCCCATACGGTTTCGAGAGTAACGAGAGCGCAAATCGGTCGCGCTCAGTGGCGGTCACGAGGTAGACACGACGGGATGAGCGAGTATCTGCTGCGCACCGCGACCGACGGCGACTTCGACGCGCTGGCCCGCCTGATCCGTGACGCGTTCGGTGCCCCCATCGCCCCCGACCCCGCCGACAGCGTCCGCACCGTCGTCGAGCCGGCCCGGACCCACGTCGTCGAGCACGGCGGGCAGCTGGTGGGCACCGCCGGGATCCTCACCCGCGATCTCGCCGTGCCGGGTGGCGTGCTGCCGGCGGCGCACGTCACCGGCGTCGCCGTGAGCGCCACGCACACCCGCCGCGGGCTGCTGCGCCGCATGATCACCGAGCAGCTGCGCACCGCGCCGGAGGCCGTCGCCGTGCTGTGGGCCTCCGAGGGGCGCATCTACCAGCGCTTCGGCTACGGCCTAGCGTCGCAGAACGTGACCATCCGCGCCGACCGGCGCGAGGTGTCGGTGCAAGCGCCGCCCGCGCCGGGCAACCTGCGCGCCGCGGTTCCCGCCGACGCCGTCGCGGAATTTTCCCAGGTGTACTCCCGGGTGCTCCCGGTCCGCCCGGGCTGGTCGAGCCGCAACGAGACCTGGTGGAAGCACCTCACCAGCGACCCGCCGGCCAGTCGGGAGGGGCGCACCGCGGAGCGCGCGGTGCTTTTCGAAAACCCGGACGGCGTCGTGGACGGCTACGCCCGCTACCGCATGACGCCCGGCTGGGACGACGACGGCCCGAAGCAGCAGGTCAACGTCACAGAGGTGGTCGCCGCCACGCCCACCGCGTATGCCGAGCTCTACCGCTTCCTGCTGCGCATCGACCTGTCCCGCACCCTGGTGCAGGGCCACGGCAGCGTCGACGAGCCGCTGTTCTACCTGGTCGACGAGCCGCGCCGGCTCGGCGGCAAGGTCGGCGACGGGCTCTGGGTGCGCATCATCGACCTGCACCGCGCGCTGACCACCCGGCGCTACGCGGCCCCGGTCGACGTCGTGTTCGAGGTCACCGACGGCCTGCTCGAGGCGAACGCGGGCCGATGGCGCCTGCGCGCCGGCGCCGGAGGAGCGCTGGTGACCTGCACCCGGGCCGACGGTGAGCCCGACTTCAGCCTGGACGTCGCCGACCTGGGCGCCGCGTACCTGGGCGGGACTCCGCTCGGCGCCCTGCACCGGGCCGGCCGTATCCGGGAACACCGCCCGGGGGCCGTGGCCGCGACGAGTACCGCTTTCGGCTGGCCCGTCGCGCCGAACTCGATCGAAATCTTCTGATCCATCGGTCGGCGGGGCCGGAGGCGGTACTGTCGGGCGCATGGGTGGGATCCAGCGCCGGAGGCGCCGCATGCGGCAACATCAGCCGGTGACCCCACCCGCTCCCGCGCCGGCCCCGCCGCACTCGGCGGATGTCGCCCTCGATCCGGCCGTTCCGGACGCCGTCCCCGAGGCCCAGACCGAGATCCGGGCCCAGGTCCAGGCTGAGGTGCAGGCCCAGGTCGACCGCGACGCCAGGACTGAGACCGGTGCCGGGGCCGTCGCCCCCAAGCCCGTGCCCCGCCCCTCGCCGCACCACCTGGCGGAGCTGTCGGGCACGTTCGCGATGACCGCGAACGTGCACGACCCCGAGCCGGCCGCCCCCGAGCCGGTCCATGAGGACGACCATCACGACGACCACCACCATCACCAGCACCAGCACGACGCGCCTCATCACCATCATCATCACGAGGAGGTCGTGTCCGAGCGCGGCCTGCGCGGCCTGGTGGGCGGCGGCGCGTCCCAGGTGAGCGTGTCGTCGGCGATGCGCGCCCGCGACGCGGCCCGCCCGACCGAGGCCGACCTCGCCGCCGCCGAGCGCGACCTGCAGATCATCCGCCGAGGCTGGGTGCCGCGCGAGGAACTGACCCGGCCTGGTCGCCGTTCGCCAACGAGTTGAACGCTGGGTAGCCCTTCGTTCGGTGCGCGAAGGGGCCGGACGACGGATGTATCGCCCATCCACCTGCCCTTTACGGTGGCTGACGCCTGCTGTCGCAGTCGGAAGAGGCCCCCCCGTTGTTCGTGCCGCACTGGATTCCCCGCAAGATCCTCCTGCCCGCCGTCGCCGGCGTCGTGCTCGGCGCGGCCAACGTTCCTCCGCTGTACTCGGCCACCGTCGACTGGCTCCACGAGCGCAAGATCAATAGCCTGGAGTACAAGTACGCCAACGGCTACTGGCAGGTCGTCGAGCTGCCCAAGAGCCAGCGGGTCAACGCGATCCACGCGGCGCTGCTCCCGTCGGGCCGGATCCTGCTCATCGCCGGCTCGGGTAACGACCGCGAGCAGTTCCAGGCGGGCACGTTCAAGACGCTGGTCTTCGACCCGGTCTCCGGTCAGACGAGGCTGGTGCCCACGCCGACCGACCTGTTCTGCGTCGGGCACGCCTACCTGCCCGACGGCAAGCTGCTCGTGGCCGGCGGCACCCTGCGATACGAGGTGCTCAAGGCCGACGTCAAGCGCGCGGGCGGCACGGCGACCGTGAAGAACGAGTCGCCCGATGCGCCGCGCGCGTTCCCCAAGGGCACGGTCCTCGTCGGGGCGAACGGGCACAAGTACCTTCTCGGCGACGACGTCACCGTCCCGGCCGCGACCAAGGTCGTTCACCCGCCGCGCTACCCGGGCGAGAAGCCCGGCGTCGTCGTCACGGCCGGCGAGGCGCGGGTCTGGGTCGACGCCGCCGCCGACGGCAAGGAATACGTGGTCGACCATCACGGGCAGTACGAGTTCGAGGACCTCACCGGCACCGACCGCCAAAACCTCTACGCCCTGGCCGAGAAGATCACCATGGACAAGCAGGACTACCAGGGCCGCAAGGAGGCCTACGAGTTCAACCCGGTCACCGAGCAGTACGAGCGCGTCGCCGACATGCACGAGAAGCGCTGGTATCCGACCCTGACCGGCCTGCCCGACGGCTCAGTTCTGGCCGTCTCCGGCCTCGACGGCAGCGGTCAGGTCGTCGACGGCTCGCAGAACGAGGTCTTCGACCCGAAGACGAGGACGTGGACGGTCCGCAAGGACCTGAACATGTACTTCCCGACCTACCCGGCACTGTTCCAGACCGCCCGCGACGGCGTGCTCTTCTACTCCGGCTCGAACGCCGGCTACGGCCCCGCCGACAAGGGCCGCGATCCCGGCCTGTGGAACCTCACCGACAACAGCTTCCAGAAGGTGCCCGGCATCCGCGACCCCGACGCGCTGGAGACCAGCATGTCGGCCTGGGCCGGCCCGGTGCAGAACCAGACCGTGATGGTCGTCGGCGGTGGCGGGATCGGCGAGTCCTCGCGGTCGACCGGCCGCATCGACATCGTCAGGCTCAACGGCGACAACCCGCGCTTCGAGGCGGGCCCGAGCCTGCCGGAGGGCACACGCTACCCGAACCTGGTCCAACTGCCGGACGACACCGTGCTGATCACGAACGGCTCGTCCGACTACCGCGGCCGCTTCGACAGCGACAACCACACCGCGCGGATCTACCACCCGGACACCAACACGCTCACGTACGCCGCCGACCCCCACGTTGGCCGCAACTACCACAGCGCCGCCGTCCTGCTCCCCGACGGCCGGGTGCTCACGGTCGGCTCGGACCCGCTCTTCCGCGACAGGAAGAACACCATCTCCGGCACGTTCGAGCAGCGCCTGGAGATTTACACGCCGCCGTACCTCTTCCACGGCCCTCGCCCGTCGATCGGCGATGGCCCGACAATCTTGAGCGCGGGCCAGCAGGCCACGTACACAACGGGCGCACCGGACGACGTCGCCGCGGTCCGCCTGATCCGCCCGAGCGCCGCCACCCACATGCTCAACACGGAGCAGCGCTCCCTGATCCTGGACTTCAAGCCCTCATCGGGCGCTGTGACGGTGACGCTCCCGTCGTCCCCCGCCCTGATGCCTCCCGGCCCGTACATGCTGTTCGTCATCAACAAGGACGGCGTCCCATCGGACGCCAAGTGGGTCACGGTCTCCTGAGGCGAGAGCGGCTCAAGCCCTGGAAACGCTCGCCACTTCCCAGTGGTCGTCGATCGGTTCGCGGGTGACCCGGCACGTGAAGAGCTGACCGCCGACCTTTGTCTTGATGAGCAAGCCGTCGTCGGTCGTGCGGTCAACGGACTCGACCCTTGCCGTCGAGGCGTCCGGAACGTTGGCTTGCGCGCGGACTGCCGTCGTGCACAGGTCGCGCACGGTGCGCTCATCGCTGCGGGACGTGAGGTAGACCGTTAGGCCGGCGAGTGCGACCAGGCCGAGGCCGATAACTGTGCCCCTGCGGAGGAACGCCTTCAATGTCTCGCCCTGTTGGCGAGTCTCGGCTCCATCGATCATTCCGAGAATGCTGCGCGCCGACCGGCCGGCGGAAAGTCCGTTCTGCGCCGATCGCATCGAACACGGCACTGGCCTGGGCGGGTGACCTGGTCGAGGTGACCGGGTGGGTGAGCATGTCCCGGCCGTACCCCGGGGACTCGTTGACGATCTTGCCTGTCCCCCCTGCCCGGGGCGTAGCGTCGTGGTGAGGATGGAATCAGCCCTGGACGGGATCAAGTCCATTCGTGTGAATACAGCGGATTACCTGACGAAGCGGACATCCTTCGTCAGGTGAGCGGGCGGTCCGGCCTTGATCAGGACAGCTGGATGGCCGGCAAAGAAGGCGTCGCGCACTGGCACGCCGAGTAAGACCGACATTGGCCAACCCTAGAGACAGGTGGTCTGACCTGCGAAGAAGGGTGAAGAGCGGGCGATGAGAATCGAACTCACACCGTCAGTTTGGAAGACTGAAGCTCTGCCATTGAGCTACGCCCGCATGCGCCCGGGGCACCGGGTGCGCGTCTAGCGTACCGAACTCAGCTCCCCGGCGTCATGCTCGGGGTCCGCAGTGTGCGACACCGGCATACCGAGCGGCGCGCTGCCCAGCGGAGCGCATACACTTGCCGACGCACACCACCGGGGTGTAGCGCAGTTTGGTAGCGCACTCGCTTTGGGAGCGAGGGGCCGTGGGTTCAAATCCCGCCACCCCGACCGGGAACACGTCAGAGCGCAGCTGTCAGTCCACACAGTCGTAGCAACGAGGGAGAAAGTTCTGTGAAGAGCACCGTCGAGACCCTGAGCCCGACTCGCGTGCGGCTCGAAATCGAGGTGCCGTTCGCCGAGCTGGAGCCGAGCCTCAAGAAGGCCTATCGCGAGATCGGCTCGCAGGTCAACATCCCCGGGTTCCGTCGCGGCAAGGTGCCCTCGGCGGTCATCGACCAGCGGGTGGGGCGCGGTGCGGTCCTCAACGAGGCCGTGCAGGAGGTCATCCCGACCCAGATCCTGGCCGCGGTGCGCGAGCACGAGGTCAAGACGCTGGGGCGGCCCGAGGTGGATATCACCGAGTTCGCCGATGGCCAGCCGTTGAAGTTCACGGCCGAGGTGGACGTGCGGCCGGAGATCACCCTGCCTGACCTGAGCGACATCCAGGTGAGCGTCGACGCGCTGGTCGTGAGCGACGAGGACGTCGAGGAGCAGCTCAAGGGGCTGCGCGACCGGTTCGCCACGCTGAAGACCGTCGAGCGCACAGCCGTGACCGGCGACTACGTCCAGATCGACCTGGTCGCGACCGTCGACGGCGAAGAGGTGCCGGGCGGCAGCGCGACCAACGTCTCGCACGAGGTCGGCAGCGGCCAGCTCGTGCCGGGCCTCGACGACGTGCTGGTCGGCCTGGGCGCCGGCGACTCGACCACGTTCACCACGCAGCTGGTCGGCGGCGACTTCGAGGGCCGCGACGCCGAGGTGTCGGTCACCGTGAAGTCGGTGAAGGACAAGCAGCTGCCCGATGTCGACGACGAGTTCGCCCAGCTGGCGAGCGAGTTCGACACCCTGGACGAGCTCAAGGACGACCTGCGCACCCGGCTCACCCGGGTGAAGCGGATGGAGCAGCTGTATTCGGCCCGTGACCTCGCCCTCAAGGCGGTCATCGAGGCGACCGACGTCCCCGCCCCCGAGGGCGTGGTGAAGGAGGAGGTCGAGTCGCGCAAGGAGTCGATGAACGACCAGCTGCAGCGCATCGGCGCGTCGTTCGACGACTACCTGCAGACCGAGGGCAAGACCGAGGAGGAGCTCGACGCCGAGCTCAACGAGGCGGCCGTCGAGGGCGTGAAGGTCCAGCTGGTGCTCGACACCCTGGCCGACGCCGAGGACATCCAGGTCAGCGACGACGAGTTCGGGCACGAGATCGTGCACCGGGCGCAGCGGGCGGGCATGGGTCCCCAGCAGTACTACGACCAGCTGGTCAAGGCCGGCGTGGCCGGCGCGGTCTTCGGTGACGTGCGCCGCGGCAAGGCGCTCGGCGTGGTGCTGGAGCGGGTGAAGATCGTCGACAGCGACGGCAACACGCTGAGCCTCGACGACCTGCGCGGACCCGCCGACGGCCACGAAGGTCACGATCACGGCGACCACGAGGGCCACGACCACTAATGTTGAAGGCCGGGGCAAAAGCCCCGGCCTTCACCACGGTGCGCTCATAGCGAAATGCGGTCAGCACAGGAAGCCGCCGCTCCCCGCACCGGTTAGGGTCGGCAAGTACAAGACTCTTGCGAAGGGCTGCCATGACCGACCTGCATATTCCAGCGTCGCCAGTCAGTCCCGCGCCCAGCGGGCGCGGTCGGGGCGCGGACACGAGCCTGACGCTCGACGACTCGGTGTTCAACCGGCTGCTCAAGGAACGGATCATCTTCCTGGGCAGCGAGGTCAACGATCAGGTTGCCAACCGGATCTGCGCCCAGATGCTGTTGCTCGCCGCCGAGGACGAGGAGCGGGACATCTGGCTGTACATCAACTCGCCCGGTGGCTCCGTCTACTCGGGCATGGCGATTTACGACATCATGCAGTTCGTCTCGAACGACGTGGCGACTGTTGCGATGGGCATGGCCGCCTCGATGGGCCAGCTGCTGTTGTGCGCCGGCGCGCCGGGCAAGCGCATGGCGCTGCCGCACGCGCGGATCATGATGCACCAGCCGTCCGGCGGCATCGGGGGCACGGCCTCCGACATCGCCATCCAGGCCGAGCAGATGCTCTACACCAAGCGGATGTTCCAGGAGCGGGTGTCGTTCCACACGGGGCAGTCGCTCGAGCAAATCGAGGCCGACTCCGACCGTGACCGCTGGTTCACCGCCGATGAGGCGCGGGACTACGGCTTCATCGACAAGGTGATCACCGGGGCCCAGCAGGCTCCGGAAGGCGCCGGAACACTGGCCTGAGGAGCGAAGCCATGACCGATCTGAGCCTGCCCCCGGCGCTGCGCGAGGTGCACAACCGTTACATCCTGCCGTCGTATGTCGAGCGGACGTCGTATGGCATCAAGGAGACCAACCCGTACAACAAGCTGTTCGAGGATCGGATCATCTTCCTCGGCGTGCAGATCGACGACGCGTCGGCCAACGACGTGATGGCGCAGCTGCTGACGCTGGAGAGCAACGAGCCGGACCGCGACATCATCATCTACATCAACTCGCCGGGTGGCTCGTTCACGGCCATGACGGCGATCTACGACACGATGACCTATGTCCGGCCGGACATCCAGACCGTGTGCCTGGGCCAGGCGGCGAGTGCGGCCGCGGTGCTGCTCGCGGCGGGCACGCCGGGCAAGCGCCTCGCGCTGCCCAACTCGCGCATCATCATCCACCAGCCGGCCACCGAGGGCGGCTACGGTCAGGGCTCGGACATCGAGATCCAGGCCCGGGAGATCATGCGGATGCGCACCCAGCTCGAGGAGATGGTGTCGCGCCACAGCGGCCAGCCGGTGGAGAAGGTCCGTAAGGACATCGATCGGGACAAGATCCTGACGGCCGATGAGGCCAAGGAGTACGGCCTGGTCGACAACATCCTGGTCAGCCGCAAGAAGTCCAGCCTGGTGGCGTCGGGCAGCTGACGCGCCGGGCAACACTCTCATCGGCTCGCCCAACCTCCCTGGTTCGGCGAGCCGATGGGGTTCCCGACTTCACGCGAGAAAATGCCCCATCGGGCGCCCGGCGGGAAAGACACCCCCGCGTAGGGGGTCGGAATACGGGCGACCACCAGGTAACGTCGAGGCAGTAGCCAGCGTGGGCGCCAGTCGCCCCCGTGCGGCAGAGGATGTGATCCGGACGCAGGTTCCGGCCGAAGGCAGGGAGATCGTAGGTGGCACGGATCGGCGACGGTGGCGACCTACTGAAGTGCTCCTTCTGTGGCAAGTCGCAGAAGCAGGTGAAGAAGCTGATCGCCGGCCCCGGCGTCTACATCTGCGACGAGTGCATTGATCTCTGCAACGAGATCATCGAGGAAGAGCTCGCGGAGTCCGGCGACGTCAAGTTCGACGAGTTGCCCAAGCCGATGGAGATCTGCGCCTTCCTCGATCAATACGTGGTCGGCCAGGACCAGGCCAAGAAGGCCCTCGCGGTGGCGGTCTACAACCACTACAAACGGGTCCAGGCGGAGAGCGGTAGCAACGCCGGCGGCGACGGTGTCGAGCTGGCGAAGTCCAACATCCTGCTCATTGGCCCCACGGGCTGCGGCAAGACGCACCTGGCCCAGACGCTCGCGCGCATGCTCAACGTGCCGTTCGCGATCGCCGACGCCACGGCGCTCACCGAGGCGGGATACGTCGGCGAGGACGTCGAGAACATCCTCCTGAAGCTGATCCAGGCCGCCGACTACGACATCCGCCGGGCCGAGACCGGGATCGTCTACATCGACGAGGTCGACAAGATCGCCCGCAAGTCGGAGAATCCGTCGATCACGAGGGACGTCTCCGGTGAGGGCGTGCAGCAGGCGCTGTTGAAGATCATCGAGGGCACGGTCGCCAACGTCCCGCCGCAGGGCGGGCGCAAGCACCCGCACCAGGAGTTCATCCAGATCGACACGTCCAACGTGCTGTTCATCTGCGGCGGCGCCTTCGCGGGCCTGGACCGGATCGTGCAGCAGCGGGTCGGCAAGGGCGGCACCGGCTTCGGCGCCAACCTGCGCTCCATCACCGACCGGACGGCCGACGACGCGTTCTCCGACGTCATGCCCGAGGACATGCTCAAGTTCGGCCTGATCCCCGAGTTCATCGGGCGTCTGCCGGTGATCACGAGCGTCAAGAGCCTCGACCGTGACGCGCTGGTCAAGATCCTTACCGAGCCCCGCAACGCGCTGGTCCGGCAGTATCAGCGCCTGTTCGAGCTCGACGGCGTCGAGCTTGAGTTCGCGCCGGAGGCCCTCGACTCGATCGCCGACCAGGCCATCCTGCGTGGCACCGGCGCTCGCGGCCTGCGGGCGATCATGGAGGAGGTGCTCCTCTCCGTGATGTATGAGGTGCCGAGCAACCCGAACATCGCCCGGGTGCTGATCACCCGCGAGGTCGTCCTGGAGAAGGTCATCCCGACGCTCGTGCCGCGGGACCTCGCCGGCCACCGCGTCGGCCGCCGTCGCGCGGACCGCGAGGAGAAGTCGGCCTGACGCCGACCCCGACGCAAGCGTTCATAAGGCGACCCGGGACACAGCGTCCCGGGTCGCTCTGCGTCCACGCAACGGATTCCCGGCGTGCCAGGGCAGTGAAGTCGTCTGCCGCGGTACCGCTGCTGCCCGGGCCCGTCCTCGATCGGCTCCCTTCGGCCCTGGCGCTCGTCGGGGCCGCGCGACGGCGCCCGAGCCTCCCGCGCGCTGCCGTCCGGGGTCTTCCACACGCTCTATCCGTTCGCCGTGCGTAACGGGGTACTCAGCGTCGCCGTGACACTCGCCATGGCCATCGGCGACGAGCGGATGCGCCGTCGCGGCCGATCGGGCCGTGGCCGCCCGTCGTGGCTGGTCGCCGCGGCCCTCGTGCTCGCCGCTGGCTGAACGTAGGCTGGCCGGTATGCGCGTAGCGATGTGTCAGCTCAACGCCCGCGACGATCGGGCCGAGAACCTCCGGGTCGCCCGATCGCTGCTGCAGCGGGCCGCCGACGGGGGAGCGGACCTGGCGGTGCTCCCCGAATATGTCGACTACCTGGGCCGCGGGCGTTCGGCGCCCAAGCCCGAGCCCATCGACGGTGAGTTCGCCGCGTTCTTCGCCGATGCCGCGCGGGAGCTCGGGATGTGGGTGCACGCGGGGTCGTTCCACGAGACGGGCCCGGATGCCGAGCACACCTACAACACAACACTCGTCTTCGATCGATCCGGCGCCCTCGCCGCGACCTATCGCAAGATCCACCTCTATGACGTCGAGATCCCCGGCCGCGTCTCATACCAGGAGTCGGCCACGGTCGCCCCCGGCGACTCGCCGGAGATCGTCGATGTCGAGCGGATCCGACTGGGGCTATCGATCTGTTATGACCTTCGGTTCCCCGAGTTGTACCGCAGGTTGGCGATCGAGGGCGCGAACGTGCTCGCGGTGCCGGCGGCCTTCATGTTGCACACCGGCCGCGACCACTGGGAGGTCCTGCTGCGCGCCCGGGCCATCGAGAACCAGTGCTACGTGCTCGCCGCCGGACAGATCGGCAACCACGATCCCGATCGCACGTGCTTCGGGCGGAGCATGGTCATCGACCCGTGGGGGACTGTCGTCGCCCAGGCGCCGGACGTCGTCGGCGTGACGTTCGCCGAGCTCGACCTCGCGCGGCTCGACGAGATCCGTGAGACGCTGCCGAGCCTGGCGAACCGCCGGCTGTAGCCCGATTTGACTCGGGCCTGGCCGGGTCCGTATGGTTCTGCAGGTCCGAGGGACTGGGCGGAAACGGCCAGTTTGTCGGATTGGAACCACTGGGTGGTGCGGGAGCGCGAGTTGGCGAACGCGAAGCCGGCCAGGTAAGGTACTCCAGCCGGTAGGGCACCGGGCGGGTTCGAAAGAGCCGGCCGGCCTACCGAAATCCCGAGCAGGTCTGGCGCCGGAAACGGCGCGGTTGGCGTGCGCGGGAGAAACGGCTCAGAAGGTCGACTAGCGGAAAACGCGAACTTGACAGGACGAACCGGGCTGGTAAGGTAGTAAAGCCGGTGGCGAGCCGGGCGGGCAAGCGGGTGACAAACCTCGAAGCCGGCCGGTGCGACCGGATCTCCCGAAGCAAGATCGCCGGAAACGGCGAGCTTGCTATGCTCGGGAAAACCGCTCTCAGTGAGAAAGTTCGGACAACGAGCTTGACAACGGAGAGCGAACTGGTAAAGTAGAGAAGTTGCCCCGGGTGAGGCAAGCGAGCGATCGCAAACCTCGGCGGTGTGTGTTGGTTGTTTGAGAACTCAACAGGGTGCTTGTTAAGCCAGTGCCAAATGATTATTACCCCGTGGCATGGGCCTCGTAGAGGTTTGTGTCTGGGATTCCTTTGGTGACAACATGTTTGTTGCCGGGTGATTGATTCACCAACGTAGATTTTGTTGGAGAGTTTG